>NZ_CAJPGY010000054.1:0-44395 GCF_905339915.1 Burkholderia sp. BCC1985 | reverse complement strand
GGCGTGGCGAGGCAATCAGTCGGGAAGAGGTGGGTTTCGTCGTCATCGTGTTACCTCGATCACACGCCACAGAATACGATCGCATCTCGTCTCTGGCTACTCTACTGCCCTCGAAATAGACTCGCCAGCGGTCAACGTCGGGCGTAATTTCCCCAGAAGGCACGCATCTATGCGCTGCCTGACATTCTTGATGAACTGGAGCATCCGATAAAGGGGCGATTGCCTATCCGTGGAGGTCGGGCATCGGGCATAGCGGCCGTCGTGGCAGGAGGAGTTACGCACGCACGAACTGCTGCTGTGTATTCGCGAACGAAGAGGGCCGTTCGTTGAAGGCTGCGCTACTGTCGTGGCCGCCTTGAGCGTCAAGGTCGCCAGCATGGCGATCGAAATGCAACTGAGTGGAGCACCAAATTCGAAATGCTGATACGCGGCCGAAATTCAGACTGTAGCCGAGGGAAATGATCGCGCGATGGCTCAGGAAGAACGTCGCCTCCGCAAACTTGCCGCTCGACCGCAAAAAGTCGACGGTTTCATCAACTTCGCGGCGTAGCTGGAGATTTCGGAGGGCACTGTCGAACTGAGTGCGTTTCTTGCCAAAGAGCCGCACCACATCGTCGGCTTGCATCCATAACGAGCCGCTTTCATGCCGAACCCGAATGCGCTGAGCGCTGATCGGGCAGGTGTAGGTTGATGTTCGAGATTGCTTCATTCCCGATATCTACAGAAAGAGTGTGGTTTGTCCAGGTGAGGCCGATGTCGGCAGCGATAGCCGCGATTCGAGTTACTAGCAGAGCGCGCGATCTCAACGTCGTAACGGATGCCCGACCAAAAAATCATGCGGTCAAACATGAGATGTCGAGCAGGCATATAGCTACCACGACGCGACGTTCGAAAATTTCCGACGCTTGACACTTGACCTGCTGCAGGACACGCGCTCAAGTGTATCGAGGCCGTGCAGAAGTCGATTCTGAAATCGATGCGATAAGCGACATCTGCACGGTTACATTTACCCGAGTTGCAAAATTTTCTGCTGACCGACTGTTCGATCGATATCGCGCTGTATCGATGGCTGCTGTATGCGCAGGTGCTCATCCGTGTAGTCGGTGGTCTGAGGTACCGGATTTTTGCGCATCTTGATGTAAATCTTTGACAGGACGATACGGCGAACCATTCCTATTTTGTGTAGGTATCGGCCAATTTCTGTCATTCCTAAGATGGACTCCCTCGCTGATCTCGAGGCACGCAGTTCGTTTGGCTCCGCTTTAGCGTCTCTCCGCTTATAGAAGTCAGGCCAAATTTGGTTTCGAACGTGCCGAGGTGTGCACTGACGCCGCATACCCTGCGAGATCAGCTGCGATTGAAGATGCAGGATCAGAGCAGGTTGCTATTGGAGGAGACATGGAAGTACGAACAGAGTCAGGGCTGAGTAACGGCCTCAAGCAGCGTCACGTCACCATGATGTCGATTGCTGGCGTGATCGGCGCGGGGTTGTTCGTTGGCTCGGGCCACGCAATCGCGTCGGCAGGACCGGCGGCAGTCATTGCCTACGCCATTACTGGCGCACTCATTGTCCTCGTGATGAGAATGCTGGGCGAAATGGCCACTGCTCATCCGGACAGTGGATCGTTTTCCACGTACGCCGACCGGGCCATCGGCCATTGGGCGGGTTTTACGATTGGCTGGCTGTACTGGTGGTTCTGGGTGCTCGTGATTCCAATCGAGGCGACAGCCGCTGCAACGATCCTGAACGCGTGGTTTCCCTCTGTTGCGACGTGGATCTTTGCGCTTGGCATCACAACAGTACTGACCGCCACCAACCTGTTTTCGGTCAAGAACTACGGCGAGTTCGAGTTCTGGTTTGCGCTGATCAAGGTAGTCGCGATTATCGTATTTCTATGCATCGGCGCTGCGGCGATCATGGGAATCTTCCCGCATTCGAACGTATCCGGCGCAGCACGTCTCTTCAACAACGGTGGCTTTATGCCGAACGGGATCGGCGCGGTGTTTGCTGCGATGCTCACGGTGATGTTCTCGTTCATGGGAACCGAGATCGTCACCATCGCAGCGGCCGAGTCGGATGACCCGCAGAATCAAATCGTGCGCGCGACCAACTCGGTGATCTGGCGGATCTCGCTGTTTTATCTGGGTTCTATTCTGATCGTCACGTCGATCGTGCCGTGGAACGATGCTCTGCTGCCTTCGCACGGGTCGTATCAACGCGCAATGGAGTTGATCGGAATTCCGCATGCCAAGGCAATCATCGACGTCGTTGTACTCGTGTCGGTCGCGAGCTGCTTGAACTCTGCGCTGTACACGGCATCCCGGATGATCTTTTCACTGTCCAAGCGAGGCGACGCCCCCGTGTTTCTGCGCAAGACGGACGCTGCGGGTACGCCGCGGGCCGCAGTGTTAGCGTCCACCGCATTCGGGTTTCTCACGGTGATCGCGAACTATCTGATGCCGGACTACGTGTTCAACTTTCTCCTCGCAACATCGGGTGCGATTGCGTTGTTGGTCTATCTCGTGATTGCCGTGTCGCAACTGCGTATGCGGGAGACATTGGAGGCGGGAGGTACGCGCATCCAACTGAAGATGTGGTGCTTCCCATGGTTGACGTGGCTCGTCATCGTGTTCATCTGCGGCTTGCTGATCACGATGCTGCTCCGCGACGCGCAAAGAGTGGAGGTCGCGGCAACCGGGGCGTTGGCGACTGTTGTCGTTGCTGCATCCTGGCTGAATCAGGCACGCCGAAAGAGGGACGGCGCGTCCGCAACCGTCCGGATGCCCGTCAGTTCCAGATGACGTGACCCGGCCGAAGACACACGCGATGCGCGGGGCGGTTTTCTTCGGCCGGCACGGGTACTGCCAGCGGTGTCCGCGAGCCGCGCGAAGCTAACTGGGTGATGGCATTACGCATCGTCATGCGGCGTACCTGGCCGAACTCATGCGAGGCTGCAATTTTGCGATGAAGAAGGTATTTATCGACTGTACTGCGGACCTGCGGGCGGTGATCGACGAGCACGGTTTGCGAGTCCCGGAAGGCATGGAGATACGGGACGGCTCGTGCGATAGCCGCGAGATGTCCGAATGGTGCAGGGGAGCGACCGTCGTTCTGGTCGAACACACGTCGATTCCGGACGAGATGCTGGTCAACAACACTTCGCTGCGCGAGATCGTCTTTATGGGGACGGGCTCGGCAAGCTACATCAATCTGGAACTCGCCGACCGGGCCGGGATTTCTGTTTCAACCGTGTCGGAATATGCCGACCGCGCAGTGGCGGAACACGCCATTGCGTTGATGTTCGCCGGCGCTCGAAGGGTGACCGACATGGATCGCGACATTCGTCTCGGTCGATGGGCGCCGTTGTCAGGCATGCAGTTGCAGGGCAAGCGCCTTGCCGTAATTGGTCTTGGTGGAATCGGGACGGCTGTTGCGCAGCTTGCCGAATCGATCGGCATGCATGTATTGGGCTGGAATCGAACCGCACGCAACGTCAGCTTCTATTGCCCGGACATCCGACAAGTGCTGCAGGGCGCTGACGTTGTGACTGTCCACGTTACGCTGAATGAGCAAACTCGCGGATTCCTTGATCGTGAACTGCTGTCATTGCCGAAGCGAGGCTTCCTTCTTGTCAATACGGCACGGGCAGCGGTTCTCGATCGCCTTGCCTTCCAGGACGGGCTTGCCAGTGGGCAGATTGGCTATGCATCCGTCGATGTTTTTGACGAAGAACCGCTACCGTCCGGCGATTGGTTGCGTTCACAGCCAAACGTCACGATGACTGCTCATGCGGCATATATGACGACGGAAGCGTATTGCAGCTTGTGGCAAAAGACATTAGCCCACGTGGACCGAATTGAAGCATTCGGCGCGACGTCGCAACGGTCGCCGCGCTAGCTCCGAGATCTACGCCACTCCCGGATCTGAAGCAAGCGGTCTGTTGGCATGCGATGTCGACGCCACCGGGGGAGCTGTCTGATTTCTCGATAAAACAGACAATTTTCACCTCCTCGCGTGTTGCTACATGCGATATCGAAATGTCCCCCGATTTTCATACGTTGTAGAGGATGGTTCGTCGAAATTGGCTACCTATGCTCGAAGCCGCTGGACGATGCGACCTCTGCCATATCAGGAAATGAGGCGCGAGAGCCAGCTTTCCCTTGATGAGGTGAGGTAGCTAATGAAAATGCAACTCAAAACCGTATTTGCACTGTCGGCGCTCGCATGTGCCGTCGCAGCGCATGCAGAGGTGGTCAAGATCGGCGTGGCGGGTCCGTTGACGGGTGCGCAGGCGCTGTTCGGGAAGGACAACGAGCGCGGTGTGAGGCTCGCGATTGACGACCTCAACGCGTCGAACCTCAAGATCAACGGACAACCCGTCAAGTTCGAGTTGCTCTCGGAAGACGACCAGGCGGATCCCAAGACCGGGATGTCGATTGCCCAGAAGCTTGTCGATTCGGGCGTCAAGGCCGTCATCGGCCACTACAACTCCGGCGTGATGATTCCTGCCGATAGCATCTATAACAACGCACACATCCCGGTCATCACGGGCGCCGCGTCGAATCCGGCCATCACGGCAGCCGGCCTGCCGTACGTTTTCCGCCTGGCCGCGAACGACAACGTGATGGGTGCGCGAATGGCCGAGTTCGCACACAATCAGCTCAAGGCCAAAAAGGTTGCGGTGATTGATGACCGGACGGCGTACGGATCGGGCGTTGCTGACGTCTTCGTGGCAACGGCGAAGAAGCTGGGAATGACTGTTACGACTCGCGAGTTCGCGACCGATAAGTCGGTCGACTTTACTGCGATTCTGAACAAGATCAAGGGAACGAAGCCGGACGCGGTCTTCTATGGCGGGTACTACGCACAAGCTGCAACTGTCGGCCGCCAGTCGCGACAACTTGCGCTCGACGCCCCGATTCTTGGCGGCGACGGGATCTGCTCGGTCGAACTGCCCAAGCTGGCCGGCGGCGCACTCGACGGGCGCGGCTACTGCGCTCAAGGTGGCCTGCCGCTTGAACAACTGGCAAAGGGCCCGGAATTTGCGGCTCGTTACACCAAGGAGTTTGGTGGCAAAGCCGACATCTACTCGCCGGCGTTCTATTCCGCGACGATGCTCGTCGCTGACGCAATGAAGCGAGCCAACTCGACCGATCCCGTGAAATTCGTTCCGCTGTTGAAGAAGGATACGTTCTCGACGCTTGTCGGAACGGTACGCTTCGACGCATCTGGCGAATGGGTGAATGCACCGGTGACGCTCTACAAGATCGTCGACGGAAAGCTCAATCAGATCCAGCAGTAACCCGATCTATCTCAGCGGATACGGATAGATGTCTGCGAACAACTGGTGATGGTCTGAGCTGACGCAGACCGTGCAACTTCAGTCGAAACGGACCTGCTCGTCCATACGAGGCAGGTCCGTTCCGTATTCGACGTCCGGCAATCAGTAGGCGGTGAGCTGACTGTTGCGGAATGTGTAGACGGTGGTCGGTGCGCCCTTCAGGTTTCCGTTGGCATCGAACGCGTAATGACCAGCGATACCATCGTAGTTCATGCCGGCCAAATACGCGCGAATCTTCGTTCGATCGGTTGTTGTTCCGGTGGCTTGCATCGCTTTGGCCAACATCATCGTGCCATCGTAGAAGTTGGCAGCGTACACCAGCATATCGACGTGATACGTGGCTTTGTAGCGCTGGATAAATGCGCGGCCAATGTCCGTTTTGTCGAGAGCCGAGCCGCCTTGCGCGCAGTACACATCTGCTGCTGCATCGCCTGCGAGCTGGGCGAGTTCTGCCGAACAAATTCCGTCCCCGCCCAACAGTTTCGACGTCATCGCGATGGCACGCATCTGTTTGAGCATCGGTCCGGCTTGAGCGGAGTAGCCACCGTAGAAGATTGCGTCAGGCATTTTCTGCTTCAGATTAGACAGGATCGCCTTGAAATCCACCGCGTTGGAGCTCGTATACTCGCGACCCACCACATTGAGACCGAGTTTCTTCGCTTCATTGAGGAATTCTTCCGCGATGCCTTGACCGTAGGCAGTGCGATCGTCAACCACTGCTACTTTCTTCGCCTTCAGCACCTTAAAGGCGAAATCTGCCATCGAGCCACCCAGCTGGGCGTCGCTCGCGCCGATCCGGAATATGTTGTTGAAACCTTGAGTGGTTAGCGCCGGATTCGATGCGACGGGGAGTAGGGCCAGGCCGGCCTGGTGATAGATTCGTGAGGCAGGAATCGCTACGCCGGAGTTGTTCGGTCCGAGTACTGCCAGGGCGGCACTGTCCGCGAGTTTTTGGGCAATCTGCACGCCGATTTTCGGGTCGCCCTGATCATCTTCGGACGCGAGTTTCAGGGTCACCTTCTGACCCGATACGACGAGGCCCTTCGTATTGACGTCGATGATCGCAAGCTTCGCGCCGTTTTCGTTGTCCTTGCCGCTGCCTGCTTGACCGCCGGTCAATGGGCCCGATAATCCGATTGTGACAGTCGTATCAGCAAAGACGAACGCCGACGCAGCGCAGATAGCGCACGCAGCCACCACTTGTTTCAGTTTCATGCTATCTCCTACATCGTATCGATCAATAGGGCGAGTGAGTAAACTGCGGCATGTCGCCCGGGCATGCCTACCGCCTTTCACACCGGCCACCAAACCCGCGGCTTGAGCCGAGACACGGTGATCTCGGTTTCCATTTCTGGAAGGAAAAGTACGTCTAAAAATAAGGATGACGAATCAATAAGATGAAAGATGCTCACCTTGGACAGAGGAGTGAGACGAGTGCTACTTGCGAGACTTGATCAGCTTGTTGTCGACTGCTTCGAGCCAGGTGTCAGACAGGGTAAAGCCGGTTTGGAATCGGTCGCTTGGGTCCACCCCTACCTGTGAGATTGCACTGATCCATGCTTGCCCTGAAACCACGGGCACTACTGCGGGCACATCGCCCAACGTCGTAAGCGAATCGATCCGGCTCTCGAACAACGAGCCGATGATGGATTCGTGCACGAACGGTTCTCCCACTGCGATCTGGCCTTTTGCATGCATTACCGAGAGTCGCGCGGACGTGCCGGTGCCGCATGGCGACCGATCACAGCGGCCAGGCGAGACGATAACTGTGTTGCGAGACTTCAGTACGCCGTTCTCGCGTCTCAGCGGCAAAACAAACTCAGTTTGCGTGATGCCCTTGATGAGCGGATTGAGCGGGTGGGGCGATGGAAGTTGTTCGGCGGCAGCGGCTTTGATGGTCTGGCCGAGTTCGCACAGGTCTCGAGCCTCATCGGGTGTGATTTGAAAGCCGAGTGCTTCGGCGTCGACGATGACGTAGGTCATGCCGCCGTAACCGACGTCGACTTTCAGCGTACCGACACCAGCAACTTCGATCATCTTGTCGAGATGATTCGCAAAGGCCGGCTGATTGGTGAATTCGACCTTCGTCACCTTGCCATTCGCACACTCACAGCGGACATTGATTAGGCCAGCCGGTGCTTCGAGCACAAGGTTGGTGACCGGTTCAGTCATCGGAAGGATGCCGGTTTCAAGCAGGACGGTCGCTACACACATCGTGTTCGACCCCGACATAGCCGGATATTCGGTCGATTCTGCAATCACATAACCCATGTGCGCTCGCGAGTCGGTGGCCGGCAGGATGATGTTGACGCTTTGATTGGCGGAGCCACGCGGTTCAAAGATACAAATGCGGCGCACATGGTCGAGTTGCTCCTCGAAATGCATCATCTTTTCGAACATCGTGGCGCCGGGTACATCGAATATGCCGCCCGTCACCACGTTGCCGACTTCTCCCTCTGCATGACAGTTGACCACTGTCATCGTCTTATTCCAGCGCATGCGGATCTCCTCAGTTGGTTGCGCTTTACATCGGATACTGCAGATTGTATCCAATATGCTGGACTCATTTTTTTGTGTCAAGCGGTGCGTCTATGGCATGATGTGGCCGTCACGTATCCCACCCTATACAAGTCTCATGCAGGATTCATCGGACGTAACCGGGCATCTTCCGCCGCGCCAAGCATCGGGCAAGCTTGTACGGTCGACCACTGTTGACTTGGTACTCGAAGCGATACGCGGGCGGATCCTGCGCGGCGAATTGGCGCCGGGTGACGCACTTCGCCAAGAGGCGCTCGCGGACGAACTCGGAGTCAGTCGCGTCCCGGTGCGCGAAGCCATCACGCGGCTGCAAGGAGAGGGGCTCGTCACGATCATTCCGCATAAGGGGGCGTACGTTTGCGGTATTTCTGTCGAGGAAGTGCGTGAGACGTTCGAGATCCGTCTCCGTCTGGAGCCCTGGATCTTTTCGCGTGCGATACCTGCTACCGACGAGCAGACACTCGCTGCAGCGCTTGGGCTAGTGGATCAGATGGACTCGGCGACGGAAACGACATGGGGAGCACTGAACTGGCGCTTTCATGAAACGCTATACGCGCCGTCAGGGTTGGAGCTGGCCATTGAAACGCTGCGTCGTCTGAATGACCGGAACGAGCGCTACTTTCGCTTTCAGGTCGTCAACGTTCCGATCCGTGAAAACACGCGACGCGAACACATTGAAATGGTGGAAATGTGTCGCGCACGCGATGTGCGCGGCGGCGCTCGCTTGCTGCGTGAACACTTGCAGCGGGCCATGGACCAGATTGTCGGCGTCGCCGACCGGCTGCATGCCCAGCGAAGTGACGCTGCTAGTGAAGGACGAGGCAAGCGCGGCTAGTCATCCAGAAGTCGCGAAACGAGGTCAGTCTCGTACGATTCGTCATCGTGCTCGCGGTCTCTCCGCGGTGCCAATCACGTCCGATTTCGCGTCCTTTCCTACGACAGTATCGAACGGTATTCAGATCTTGCCGGTTTGGGGTATCGAGTCGCCGACGCGAATCGCGATTGGCATGATGAATGTCCTCCCTTCATGACGATCCTCAGGTTTTCGGAACTTCTCGTCGTCGACTCAGGATCATTGCGGTTGCCGAACCGCAGTCGAGTCTTCGGTGCTCGATTCGAGCGGAGCGCCGCGGAAGATTCTGCTGATCGCGTTCTCCTGCGCGGCAGAGGCTGCTGAAGCCGGGGGCAACATAAGTAACGGTTACTGAGCACGCTCAATAGACTATGTCTTACTCACCAACCAACAAGGAGGAGTAACCGTGAAACTGACCGACTTCGATACACTGACTTTCGACTGCTACGGCACGCTGATCGACTGGGAAACCGGCATCTTCGAGGGGCTGCGGCCCCTGCTGGACCGTGTCAAACCGGCACTGACGCGCGACCAAGTGCTCGAGGCGCATGCGCGTCACGAGTCGTCGCAGCAGCTCTACACGCCGGCGAAGCGCTACCAGGACCTGCTCCCGATCGTGTACAAGCGTCTGGCCGAAGAATGGCAAGTGCCGTTCACGCACGAGGAATGCGTCGCGTACGGTAAGTCGGTGCAGAACTGGCCGGCGTTCGAGGATACGGCCGGCGCGCTCCAGTACCTGAAGAAGTACTACAAGCTGGTGATTCTGTCGAACATCGACAACGAGAGCTTCACGTACAGCAATGCGAAGCTCCAGGTGGAATTCGATGCGATCATCACCGCCGAAGACGTTGGCTCGTACAAGCCGTCGCCGCGGAACTTCGAGTACATGCTCGACAAGCTCGGGGCACGTGGCATCAAGGCGGACAAGATCCTGCACACCGCGGAAAGCCTGTTCCACGACCACAAGCCGGCGAACGCGTTCGGGCTTGCTTCGTGCTGGATCTATCGCCGTCACTCGCAACCCGGCTTCGGCGCGACGATGAACCCGGGCGAGCAGCCGACCGTGAATTTCCGCTTCAACAGCATGGCAGAACTCGCGAAGGCGCACCAGGAAGCGCTGCTGCAGAAGTAAGCAACCCCGTCGTTGCCGGCGATGGCGCCGGCGCGATCCAACTCCGCGCCGACTCCGGCGCGGAGGCATTTCCGGGCGTGGTATTGTCCGCGTGAACCGGAATATTCCGTTAAGGAGTCGTTCATGCGGTTGACGGATTTCAAGGCCCTGACATTCGATTGTTACGGCACCTTGATCGACTGGGAGTCGGGCATCGTTGCAGGTTTGGCGCCGTTGGTCTCATTGGTGGGCCGGCCATTGACTCGTGACGAGGTACTGGAAGCGCACGCGCGCCACGAGTCGTATCAGCAGCGCGCGACACCGGACATGCCGTACAACCGCCTGCTCGAGGTGGTGTACAAGAGACTTGCAGAAGAGTGGGGGGTGAGCTACACCCATGAAGAGGCGGTCGAATACGGGCGCTCCGTCCGCGACTGGTCTGCCTTTCCAGACTCAGCAAGCACGCTTCAGTATCTGAAGAAGTACTTTAAGCTTGTCGTCATATCGAACGTCGATAACGACAACTTCGCTTTCAGTCAGGCCAAGCTGCACGTGCCTTTCGATGCCGTCGTCACGGCAGAGGACGTCGGCAGCTACAAGCCATCGAACCGAAATTTCGAGTACATGCTTGACGTATTGTCGACGCTTGGCGTGCAGAAACATGAGGTACTGCATGTCGCGGACAGCATGTACCACGACCACGAGCCGGCAAATCGGCTCGATATTCGCTCGTGCTGGATTCATCGGCGTTTCGAGCAACGCGGACTCGGCGCCACAGCCCGCACGCTCGCCGAACCGACTGTCGACTTCAAGTTCACCAGCATGGCACAGTTCGTCAAGGCGCATCACGAAGAGCTTTCCTAAACCCGACAGGACAGCTCGTTTGCACGCCGACTCGAGAGCAGAACGATATGAGCAACCGACCCAAACTCGACCGGATCGACATCAAAATCCTCGCGGAGCTGCAGAGGAACGGCAACATTACGAACGCCAACCTTGCTGCTGCCGTGGGTCTTTCGGCGAGCCCATGCCTTCAGCGCGTCAAGCGCCTCGAAGCCACCGGCGTGATTTCGGGGTACGGCGCGCACATCAACGTCGCGAAGTTGACGAGTACGGTGTCCGTGTTCACGGAAATCATGCTACATGATCATCGCCGCGAAGACTTCGTCCGCTTCGAGGCGAATCTGCGCGATTTCGACGAGATCACCGAATGTCACCTGGTCAGCGGCGGGTACGACTACCTGCTCAAGTTCGTGGTCAAGGACATCGGGCACTATCAGGACGTGATAGAACGACTGCTCGACCGTAACCTCGGCATCGAAAAGTACTTCAGCTATATCGTGATTCGCTCGCCGTTCGCAAAGCATGGCGTACCGCTTGAGAAATTGCTGGCCGACGAGGACTGACCAGGTCCGGCGAACATTGCCGTTCTCTGGTTCCGCCGTAGTCGGTGCCCCTTTCTTCTCCCCGTCGTCAATCTAGCGGTCTCTCAGGTTCTTTCTGCACCTTATGCAAGTAGCCGGCATAGCGGGTGCCATGCCGACTGCTCGCCTATATGAGCGCAGCGATCAATCCAGATTGCCTTGGCAGAGGTACTTGATCGACAGGTAGTCGTCGAGACCGTACTTCGAGCCTTCGCGGCCGTAGCCGGATTCTTTGACACCGCCGAACGGGGCGGCTTCGCTCGCAACGGCTCCCTCATTGACGCCGATCACGCCGGCTTCCAGTTTGCGCCCGACTCTGTCGATGCGCCGCACATCCTGGGTATAAAAATATGCGGCGAGGCCAAACGGCGTGTCGTTCGCGAGGCGAATGACCTCGTCTTCATCCTCGAATCGGAAGAGCGGCGCGACGGGGCCGAAGGTCTCTTCGCAGCACACCAGCATGTCCTGATTAGCGCCGATCAGAACGGTCGGGGCATAGTAGTTGGGGCCCAGTTCCGTGAGCCGGCGGCCACCGACCATCACGGTTGCGCCATGGGCCACGGCATCCTCGACGTGGCGGGCGATCTTGTCGATCGCGCGCTGGTTGATCATCGGCCCGATTTGCGACTGCGAGTCGCTCGCCGGCGCGACCTTCAATGCACCAACACGCTTGCTCAACAGGTCGGCGAAGCGGTCGTACACGTTCGCGTGAACGTATACGCGGTTCGGGCAAACACAGGTCTGCCCGCCGTTGCGGAACTTGGCAGCCATCAGGCCGGTGACGGCAGCGTCGAGGTCCGCATCGTCGAAGACGATGAACGGCGCGTTACCGCCGAGTTCGAGCGACAGCTTCTTCAGCGTACCGGCAGATTCCCGTGCGAGGTGCTTGCCGACGGCAGTCGAACCGGTGAACGTGATCTTGCGGACGCGATCGTCGGCCAGCCAGTCGGCGACCGCAGCGATCCCTTCATCCCGCGCCGCGACGATCATGTTCAGTACGCCGTCCGGTACGCCGGCTTCCTGCGCCAATGCCGCCAGGGCCAGGGCGGTGAGCGGTGTGTCTTCGGCCGGCTTCGCCACCACCGTGCAACCTGCAGCAAGTGCGGGCGCGATCTTGCGAGCGATCATTGCGAGCGGGAAGTTCCACGGCGTGATCGCTGCGACGACGCCGACGGGCTCCTTGACAGCGCTCATGCGTTTGCCGCGCTGCTGTTGAGGAATGATGTCGCCATAAACACGGGTCGCTTCGTCGGCGAACCACGCGACGTACGACGCACCGTAGGCTACCTCGCCGCGGCTCTCGGTCATCGGCTTGCCTTGCTCCATCGACATGAGCGTTGCGAGATCTTCGGTGTTCTGGACGATGAGCGCGTGCCAGCGGCGCAGAATCTCAGCGCGCTCGCGCGGAAGACGATCACGCCATTGCGGGAACGCTTTGGCCGCGGCATCGGTCGCCGCACGTGCATCGGCTGCCGCACTGTTGGCGACTTCCGCGATGAGCTCGCCGGATGCGGGATTGCTGATCGAATAGCGTGCCTTGTCGGACGCGTCGACCCATTGGCCGCCGATCAGGTTTTGCCGGCGAAGCAGTTCGCCGCGGGTGAGTGTCAACGACATCTTTATCTCCTTCAAATGGGTCCTCCGGGCGGTTCACGCTTTGCGCTTGCCGCCGCGGCGGATTGGGTATCGCGAGGTACGGGGCGATATCAGGCCGGGATCGCTTGCTTGCTGCGAAGTGCCGCGCGGACATCCTGTTGGTCGAGGACATCGTCGAGTGTCTTGCGGACTCGTTCGACCATCTGCTCGATCTCGTTTTGCGAGTAGCAGAGTGCCGGCGCGAAACCGAGGATGTTGTCGCCGAATGCGCGGAAGATCACCTTGTTGCGGTAAGCAGCTTCGAAGATGCGATTTGCCAGATCGAGCGACGGATCGAAGCGGGTGCGCTTCTCCTTGTCCGCGACGAGTTCGACTGCGCCGAGCAGACCTCGGTGACGCGAATCTCCCACGAGCGGATGGTCGAGAAGACTGTCGAGTCCTGCGGCGAAATGCGGCGCTTGTGCGACACCATTCGCGAGCAGACCGCCTTCGGTGTACAGGCGAAGCACTTCAAGCCCGATGGCGGCGCTGACCGGGTGGGCAGAGTAAGTCTGACCATGCCCGACCGCATCGGATCGCTTGCCGCCATCCGCGATTCCCTGGTAGACCTGATCCGACATCAAGACGGCACCCATGGGTGCGTAGCCGGCGGTAAGCCCCTTCGCGACGGTCATGAGATCGGGTGCAACGTCTTCTGCCTCACACGCGAACATGGGACCCGTACGACCGAATGCCGTGATCACTTCGTCCGCAACAAACAGGATGTCCAGTTCTCGGCAGGCCTTCCGCATTGCCTTTAACCAGCCCTTCGGCGGCACAATCACTCCGCCGGACCCTTGCACAGGTTCGCAGAAGAAGGCTGCGACGTTGTTCGGACCGATTTCAGCCACTTTGGCTTGGAGCGCGGCGACAGACGCGGCAATGATTGCGGCGGGATCGTCAGGCGTGCCGCTCCGATAGAGGTAGGGCGACGGAATGTGATGCTGAACCGCGAGCGGTACGTCGAAGTTCCGATGGAAGCTGGCGATGGCAGTAAGGCCGGCGCCGATCGACGACGATCCGTGGTACCCGCGCTCGAGTGCGATGAAGTGCTTCTTCGTCGGACGGCCGATTGCGTTGTAGTAGTGGGTAATGAACCGAATGGCCGAATCGACGGCGTCCGAGCCACCGAGCGAAAAATAGACGTGCTTGAGCGATGCCGGAGCCAGTTCGACCAGCCGCTGGGCCAGCTTGATCGCCGGTTCGGAGGCGAAATGGAAATAGCCGGTCGCGTAGGGCAGGCGCGTCATTTGTTCCATCGCCGCCTTGACGATGCTTTCCTGCCCATAGCCTGTATTCACACACCACAGACCCGCGAACGCGTCGAGCAGTTCATTGCCATCTGCGTCGCGAAGCCAGGCACCTTTACCCGATTCGAGAATCGTGGCGCCGCGATCTTCGTGAGCGCGATAGTTGACGACCGGATGAATCAGATGCTTGCGATCCGATTCGATGAGTGCCGAGATTGACATGATGGTCCTCGTAAAAGATGGTTGCAGCTGTGCATTCAATGCTACGCAACGGATGCAACGGAAACACCGTGCGAATTACATACTTGGAAGCAGAAACAGCTCAATTGGGGGCCCGGCGCAGTACTTCCTTTGGTCAGGTCCGGCGACCGCTTTTGTCGGCTTCGGAAAAGAGCGGTGCGGCATCCGCCGGAACCTGATGAGATTCATACCTGCTCTGTTTTTTTGTCTTGTGCCGATGAGACAGTCACTTCGGACGAGGTGGCGCGCGCATCCAGCCATTGCGCCAGATGAACTGCTTTCTTCCCAGTCGTATTGCGAATCTGCGAGCGGCAGCTGAAACCGTCGGTGATGATGACGGCATCGCTGTCGAGGGCATTGATGGCAGGAACGAGTTCAGACTCCGCAACCGACTTCGCGATATCAGCGGTACGAGTGTGGTAGCCATACGCGCCCGCCATGCCGCAGCAGCCAGTGGCGAGAACGGTTCCTGATTTGGTCGCTTCTTTCAGTAGCTGGGATTCAGCTTGCATTCCACCGCAAGCCTTCTGGTGGCAGTGGCCGTGCACGTGGACGTCCTCGTCGAGCTGCGGAATATCCACACCATTCGATTGCAGCAGTTCCGCAAGCGTCTTGACGGACGCGGAAAGCGCTTTGGCCCGCTCGTCAGTGGGGAACAATGCACGAAGTTCGTCGCGGAAAACGGAAAGGCAGCTAGGTTCGAGCACGACCACCGGAATGCGCGAAGCAATCACGTCAGACAGGCCTTCCATGATTTCTTCGATATTGCGTCGAGCCAGATCGAGCAGTCCCGAGTCGTACAGCGGGCGACCGCAGCAAACGTGTTTGCGGAGCAACCGAACGTCGAAACCATGCGACTCGAGAACACGGACAGCGGCTTCCAGTACGTCCGGTGAGAAGCCGTTATTGAACGTGTCGGTCCACAGCAGAACTGGTGTACCGGTGGCGAGTTCGCTAGTCTTCTGTCCGGAAAGCAGGTCCCTCGCAGTGTGGCTGTTTCGGAAGCTCGTCCGAGCAATCGCCGGAAAGCGTACGTCGGGCGCCAATCCAGCACTCGCACCGAGCTTCCGGAACGCGCGATTGCGCATCAGCATGTTGGCAATTCCACTGACGTGGGTGGCAACAGGTAGCCACGTGCCGATGCGCCCGATCATGGCGTCCATGAGCGGGCGCCGCTTTTTCTTGAAGTACTCGTACAGGAATTGACTCTTGTACTTCGCGATGTCCACATGAGTGGGGCAGTCGCTGCGACAGCCTTTACACGCGAGGCAGTGATCCAGCGAATCCTTGACGGCTTCGCTTTGCCAGCCATCCTCAATGACTTCTCCCTTGAGCAACTCGAACAGGAGCCGAGCGCGACCGCGTGTGGAGTACTTCTCTTCTCGTGTTGCTCGGAAGCTGGGGCACATTGTGCCGCCCTCCAGCGATCGGCACTTCCCCATTCCAATGCAGCGTTCGGTTGCGCGTGCGAACGTGTCGGGACGAGCAATGTCACCGAAGGTCATCGGGCTGGCATGGTCGACGCGTCGATAGGTCGGGCCAAGGCGAAGATTCTGATCGACGGGCATGGCGTCGATGAGCTTGCCAGGGTTCATCTTGCCGCGCGGGTCCCAGATGGCCTTGAATTCGCGGAACGCTTCCATCAATTCCGGGGAGTACATCAGCGACAACAGTTCGCCTTTCGCTTGCCCGTCACCGTGCTCGCCGGACAGTGAGCCTTCGTATTTGACAACCAGTTGGGCTGCCTCGACGAGGAAGCGGCGCCAGGTCTGAACACCTTCGGCATTGCGCAAGTCGAACGTGATGCGCGAGTGAATGCAACCGTCTCCAAAGTGACCGTAGAGATTGGTCGTATAGCCGTACCGGTCGACGAGCGCGGAGAATTCGCGCAGGTATGCACCCAGCAAACGCGGTTCGACTGCTGCATCCTCCCAGCCGACCACCGGGTCCGGCTTGGAAGGATCGTTACCGATCGACGTTGCGGATGCTCCGGTTTCGCGGATCGACCACAGCCGACGCATCAACTGCGCATCGGCGACCACGCGGACGGACGGCTGGCCGGCGAACGTTAGCGCAAGCGAAGCTGCGCGTTCGGCAAGCGCGATACATTCGTTGGCATCGGTTGAGCCGAACTCGACCATCAACCATGCGCTTCCTGCCGGCAGTTCGGCGATGTCGTTGAGTGCGAGACCGCGTTCGGTCAGACCGCCGATGATGCCCGTGTCCAGCCCTTCCATTGCGATCGGCCCAAGCGGGAGAAGCTGCGGGACACAGTCCGCCGCATCAAAGATCGTCGGGAACCCGAATACCGTCACCACGCGGTGGGTCGGGTTGGTCACCAGCTTGGTTGTCGCGCGCAACACTGTCGCGCAGGTTCCCTCAGAGCCGACCAGCGCGCGCGCGATGTTGAAACCGTTCTCGGGCAACAGCTGGTCAAGGCTGTAGCCGGAAACACGGCGCTTCAACTTGGGGAAGCCTTCACGAATCGCGTCACCGTAGCGCTCGACGAGATTCTTGAGCTGTCTGACGATTTCCGCGCGACGGCCGCCAGCGGCAAGGTGTGCATTGAACGCCGATTCGTCGGTGGGCCCGACCCAGAAGCATTCTCCGTCGTAAGTCAGGATTTCCAGGGACTCGATGTTCTCGGCAGTCTTGCCAGCCATTACAGAGTGTGCACCGCACGAGTTATTGCCAATCATCCCGCCGAGCGTGCAGCGGCTGTGCGTGGCCGGATCCGGACCGAAGGTCAGTCCAACCTTGGCTGCCGAGTGCTTCAGTTGATCGCAGATAACACCGGGCTGGATGGTCGCAATGCGGGCATCGACATCGATCTGTTCGATCGTTGTCAGATACTTCGATGAGTCGATGACCACGGCATAGTTGACCGATTGGCCACACATCGACGTGCCGGCACCGCGAGGCAGAACGGGAACATCGGCTGCAGCACATGCGCGCATGATCTGGACGACATCGTCGACCGATCGAGGTATGACGACGCCGATCGGTACCTGACGGTAGTTGGACGCCTCCGACGCGTAGGCTGCGCGCGACCCGGCATCGAAGCGTACTTCAGCTTCTGTCGTGCGCTCGAGCGTTTGCTGAAGGGCGAGGAGGGTGTTGAGGTCGTGGCGAGTGGCCGCGGTACCGGAAGTCATCGAATCACGCCTAATCGGAAGTCGCATTTCAAGGGGCAAACATGGCCGTCATGCTGATACCGAGCAAAAGCCGGTGCATTCCGGACGTGTAGCCAGTCTTCCGTATTAAAGCGTCAGGTAGCCCTGAAATCTTCCTATATCAAATAGGAAAGCGAAGGCTATTCTTCGCGAAGTCGGTACAGCGCGATGGCGAACTGCAGCTTGAAGCGTGTCTGCGGATCTTCCAGCGACACGTTGAGTGCGCTTTCGATTCGTTCGACCCGGTACCGGAGCGTGCTGATGTGTATGCCGAGTGCCTTGGCAGTATTGGCGAGCTGGAAGCCCTCGTCCGAAAGCGTGCCTAAAGTCTCCAGCAACGATTCGCCGCGGCGCTTCTCCACCAGCGGCAACACGAGTCGTTCGACGAGCATGTCGCGTGCGTCTGCTTCTCCCATGAGCGCACGAGGAAACAGGATCTCATCGAAGTGATGGAGTCGACCTGGCCGTAGCGTGGGTACCAAGGCATCGACGTCTTTCGCACCGGTTGCCATTCCTTGCACGCCGCTATGCACGCGGCTCACGGCCATTGCTGCGCGCTTGTCCGTCACGGCGTCCCACAGCGTTTCCATGGATGTATCCGCCGGCAAGATGAATCGAATCTGATTCAGCCAGATTGCAAGCATCTCCGGCATGCCTTTCGCGCGCAGTTGACGCTTTATTGCGTCAACCCAGCGTTCGCGGCGCTCGAGTCCTTCGGTCGTCAGCGGTATCGGCTCGTCAATGAGCACGAGGCCAACGCGATATGGCGCGGCCTCGCTCCAGCCACAGACGCGAGCACGCTCGAGAGCACTTGCAGATGCGGTAAATTCGCCGTCAAGCAGGCTCGCGACGAGGGCATAGCCCAGACGATCTTCCTGTTGAGCCAGCTGCCGCTGGTGCATCATATGAAGCGCTGCGACAACGCTCGCGTGTTCGATGGCCCGTACGTCGAGCTCGTCGCTCCCGTTGTCAACGAGATCGAGCCAGATGAGTGCAACGACCGTGTCTTGAAGGCGTACGGCGTGACAGAGGCGTTGCACGAATCCGTCTGCCGCGGGAAACGGGATTTTCACCGGCCGGTTTGCCGGAACCCGATAGTGAGAATGCAGGTCGCTGCGAGTTGCATCAACGAACTGAGGCTCAAGTGCGGCGATGGCGTCAGCGTCGCTGATCGAGTTGCCGAGCATATGGCCAGCCTGGTCGGTGAACGCCACTGGGCGCCCCAGCAGATCGCTGAGTGCATGCGCAATATCGGACAGGCTTGTCGCCGAGACGGCTGCATTGGTGAGCGCTCGATGGAGCTGCTCCGAGCGCTCAATGAGCTCACCTTGGAAATTGATGATCTTGGCTAGGATCTCATGCGTGACATCGCTGAACTGGATCTCCCATGGAAGCTCCAGCAGTGGCAATCCGATGCGGTTTGCTTCTTCGATCGCTTCCGGCGGGAAATGCTCGCGGAAGTTCGGCACTGCCAGCACAACGCCGGCGAGTTCGATTGCGCTCAGGTCCCGGACGAGCTGGCGCGATGCATTTTCATCGGATGGCCAGTTATAGCCGGTCGAGAGCAGAAGCTCACCCGACTTCACCCAGTTCACGATGTCCGGGTGGTCGACCATGTGCACCCAGGTAATTTCTCGCTGCAAGTTCTGCCCGCCGGCAACGACCTTGGCGTCGCGGAGTACGGTTTCGCGAATGGCGGTATCGAGTTTCATCGCGGCTCCCCGGATGTGGCGCGGCGGGGTGCCGCGAGTTCGAGAACGGTCAGGTGGCCCGCGGCTGTCGGTAGCCGAAGATCACGCCAAGCAGGCTGAATCCCGCAGCGAACATCACGTAGAACGCAGGTGCCATTGCGGTTCCCGTCTTGCTGATCAGCCAGGTCAGGATCAGTGATGCAAATCCACCGAACGTCATCACCGCAAGGTTGTACGCGACGGACAGGCCGGTCGACAACACCTTGGTCGGGAATGTTTCGGCAAGCGCAGCGAGAATCGGGCCGGTATAGACTGCGATGAGCACGCCGAATACAGCCTGGAACACGCACAATGTGCCAAGCGATGGCGTTGTCACGATCATCGCAAACATCGGCCATGCGAGAACGAGCATGGCGGCAGATGCTGCGCCGAGCAGCCACTTTCGTCCGACAAGATCCGACCACCAGCCCGTGATGGGCGAGCACACGGTGATGACGCCACCACCCACCATTGCGGCGATAAACGATGCCGACGACGGCAGCTTCAGTACCTTGACTGAGAAAGTCGGCATGTAGAACAAGATCACGTAGATGCAGACGGTCCAGAGGACAACCATCGCGAAGCTGGCGAATGCTTGCCACGGATAGTCGCGCAGCACATCTGAGAGCGGCGTCTTCGATTTGTCGGTCGCGTTCAGGAACACCGGCGTTTCCTCGAGATTCCGCCGGATGAAGAAGCCGATCGGCCCGATCAGGAGGCCCGACAGGAACGGAATGCGCCAGCCCCAGCTTTCGACGTCCGCCGCCGACAGGCCCAGGGTGAGCCCGGTGCCGAAGCATGCGCCGAGCAGGACGGCAAAGCCGATACTCGTCTGAATCCAGCTCGAGTAGTACGCCTTCTTTCCGGGCGGCGCATGCTCGGTGAGGAAGGCAGTTGCGGTTCCCATCTCGCCACCTGCGGAGAACCCCTGCAGCAGCCGCGCGAGCACGATGAGGCAGGGGGCGGCGATACCGATCTGCGAATACGTCGGCGCAAGACCGATCAGTGCCGTACCTGCGCACATCAGCAAAATCGTGAGTGAAAGCGCAGCCTTGCGCCCTGCCCGGTCCGCATAGATCCCGAGCAGGATGCCGCCCAGCGGCCGAACGAGGAATCCCACACCAAACGTCGCGACCGACAGCATCAGCGACGTCAGGTCGTTTCCCGTCGGAAAAAAGAGCTTCGCGATGATAATCGCAAAGAAGCCATACACCATGAAATCGAACCACTCGAATCCGTTGCCAAGTACGGTGGCAACGATTGCGCGTCGCCGCGCCGATCGGTCCTCTTCGTAGGCCGCGGACATCTGCACGGTATTCATCTCCACCACTCCTGATTCGCATGATTGGCGACGGCACAAAGCCGGAGCACGGGTCAATGTTTCGTGCCCGTTCACAGTCATTGAACTCAGTCACAAATCGCATAACTACCCACAGGAGAGAGGAAGTCTGGAGGCTACAGTCGTATAAAAGATAGGATAAGGCGCGATAAAACGGAAGTGAGGCAGCTTTTTTCCTACTTTTAGTAGATGTTCGTCGACGTTCTGGCTTCCTACCATGAGTGCATTCCAAGGAGGTGAAGCTCATGAGCAGTCGAGAACTGAATGCGACCGGCGACCTGGCCGCAATGCGCCAATCGTATGTGGCACGCGGTGTCGCCACCGCACATCCCATTTTTGCCCGGCGTGCCGCCGGCGCGTACCTGTGGGACGAGGAGGGCCGGAAGTACCTGGATTTCGTCGGTGGCATCGGCGTGCTGAACATCGGTCACAACCATCCGGCTGTGGTGGCCGCAGTCCAGCAGCAACTGGAGTCGTTTTCCCACGTGTGTTTCCAGGTGGTCGGCTACGAGCCGTACGTTCGTCTCGCAGCGCGTTTGTCCGAGCTTGTGGCTCCCGGCCAAGGCTACAAGGCTGCATTCTTCACGACGGGGGCCGAAGCTGTCGAGAACGCCATCAAGATCGCCCGCGGGTACACGAACCGGTCCGGCGTCATTGCATTCCGCGGTGGCTTCCACGGCCGTACGCTGATGGGCATGTCGCTGACCGGCATGAGCGCGCCGTACAAGCAGAACTTCGGGCCGTTCGCGCCGGATATTTTCCACGCGCCGTATCCCAACGCATATCACGGCGTGTCGTCGGACGATGCGCTGGCGGCGCTCGAGCAGATCTTCTCGACGCAAATTGCCGCGGACCGTGTGGCGGCGATCATTCTCGAGCCGGTGCAGGGCGACGGCGGTTTCCTTGCGGCGCCAGCCGAATTCATGCAGGCACTGCGAGCACTGACGCAGAAGCACGGAATTGTGCTGATCGCTGACGAGATCCAGACCGGTTTCGGCCGCACCGGCCAGATGTTCGGCTTTCAGCATTCCGGCATCCAGCCGGATCTCGTTACGGTCGCAAAGAGCCTTGCGGGCGGACTGCCGATCTCGGGCGTCGTCGGGCGTGCCGAGATCGTCGATGCTCCGTCGCCTGGTGGCCTGGGCGGGACGTATGGCGGCAATCCGCTCGGTTGTGCAGCGGCGAATGCAGTACTCGATGTGTTCGAACGTGAGAACCTGCTCGAGCGCAGCCGGGAGATCGGAGCGCAACTGCGTGAAGGGCTTCTGGAAATCGCAGAGGTTCACGAAGAAATGGGTGAAGTGCGTCAGACGGGTGCAATGGTGGCGGTCGAGTTCGTGACCGACCGGCAGACGAAGGCGCCGGACGCCGCTCTCGTGCAGGGTGTTCTCGACGCGGCACGCGACGAGGGTCTGCTGATCATCAAGTGCGGTGTCGAGCGCAACGTGGTCCGTTTCCTCGCGCCGCTCACGACGTCGACTCAAGACGTCGCTGATGGGCTCGCCATGTTTGGCCGTGCGGTCGCCGCTGCGAAGCGTTCTGCCTGAGCCATGCGCGAAATGCACACCCGTGGGGTGATCCCCAGATGGCATGCGCGTCTCGCGGGTGTGCTCGATCAGGGGGCCGCAACCTTTCCGGTCACGAACCCTGCGACCGGACACGTCATTGCTCAGGTATCGGCGTGTCGACGTCAGCACGTACTCCTCGCACTCGAGGCGGCGTGTAGTGTCGAAAGTGACTTACGTGACGCGGATTCGAACAAGAAGGCTATGCTGCTCAGAACCTGGGCAGCAATGTTGGCTCAAGAGGCCGACCGCGTCGCGACGACCGTGACGATCGAGACCGGCAAGCCTATTAGCGAAGCTCGACGGGAAGTTCGTGCAGCGGTCCGCGTGATCGAGAGTTACGCAGGCAGCAGTAGCCAGTCGAAGGTATCGGCGGTCATTGAGTACCGCGACGAATGGCAGCTAAAACGGCAGTTGCGAGGTATTGGCCCGGTCGTTGCGATCACCAACTGGTGTCAGCCGGTACTCACTGTTGTACGTCGAGTTGCACCGGCGTTTGTTGCCGGGTGCCCCGTAATTCTGAAGCCGTCGTCACGTACGCCACTGAGCGCCTTGACGATTGCAAACCTGTGGAGTGATGCAGGTGCTCCTGAAGGAAGCCTGCAGGTGTTGACGACAGATGATCCGCTAGCGACCACTGATGTTTGTCTGGCCGATCCGCGCGTTGCGATGGTGTCGTTTACCGGTAGCCGGGACGTTGGCCTGCATTTGGCGCGTATGTGTGCAGATGTTCGCCGAGACGCATTCCTCGAAGTTGACGGGCAAATGCCGTTCATTGTGTTGGCCGATGCGGATGTTGAACGCGCCGCGGACGCAGTCATCGAGGTCACGTTCATGCGCAATTCCGGACAGGACTGCACGAGCTCGAATCGTGTCTATGTGGACCAGCGCATCGCGAGTCAGTTCGTGAGTGCCGTAGCAGCGCGTGCATCCGAATTGCGACACGGAGATCCATTGGACGAACATACCGAGGTTGGTCCCTTGATCGATAGCTTGACGCTTACGATCATTGAGGAGCAGATCGAAGATTCCGTAGCGGATGGCGCAGTTGTCGTTGCTGGCGGGAAGCGCCTTGGCGGTCTGTACTTCGCTCCTACTGTCCTCGATCGCGTGCGGCCCGGCATGCGCGTCGTCGAAGACGCACATGCCGGACCTCTTCTACCCGTATTGAGATTCACCGACGGTGATGAGCTGATCGAGATGACGTCATCTGGCCGAAAGGGGCGATGTGCGTGGATTTGGACGCGTGATGACGGCATCGCGCATCGCTTGGCCGCCAAGATGGGCTATCAGGATGTCTGGATCAACGACGTGGGCGAAACATACCCCGACAGATCGGAGGCTCGTATTGCATGGGGTGATCTGGGGGAAGCCGCACGCTATCTAAGGTCGGTAACGATTGCTTCGAGCGCTTGTGAAATCGAAGCGAAGCGAGAAAAATGATGAGTGAAATCTCTGCCTATGAGGCGTTCAACCAGGTCGACATGCGCGTCGGCAAGGTGGTTCGCGTCGAAATCAACGAGGAAGCCAAGAAGCCCGCGTACAAGATCTGGATAGATTTGGGCGAGCTGGGTGAACGTACGACGAGCGCGCAATATACGGCGCTGTATCAGCCTGAGCAACTCGTCGGGAAATCGGTCGTTTGTGCGGTCAATCTCGGCACACGGCGGATTGCAGGTTTCAAGTCGGAAGTGCTGATGCTCGGTGTTCAGCAGATTGAAGGTGCAGTCGTTTACCTGACGACCGAGCGGGATGTCGCACCGGGCACGAAAGTGTTCTGATGCCGTGTCGGTGTGGTGATGTTTGCCGTGCCACATCGCACGTAAAAGTGGGCTGGGAGACAACATGATGAATTCCTCCAATCCCCAGATCGAGGTGGGCGAGGAGATGGTGGCGGGCTTTGGCCGGAAAGGGCTGGGGCAACTTCAGCCATCGACAACACGAAACCGTGGGGACGGGCCGTTTGAGCGCCTCGTGCTACGCGGCGCAACCATCATTGATGGCACCGGGGCCCCCCCGTGGGGGCCGGCGGACGTTGTTATCGAGGGCGATCGAATCGCTGCAATTGTCGCCGTCGGCGTGCCTGGTTTGCCGATCAACGACACGCGACGGCCGGCAGCCGGTGAGCCGGAGATTGATTGCACCGGCAAATTCATTACGCCGGGTTTCGTCGACAGCCATGCGCACATCGGAACGCCATTTCACGCAGAAAACGGCGAGATGATGCCGGCCGACTATATCTACAAGTTGTGGCTGGCGCATGGCGTGACCTCAGTCCGAGAAGCGGGTTGCATGAACGGATTGGCGTGGACGTCCGAACAGCGTGACGCGGCAGAATCGCATCGAATTGCTGCGCCGCGTTTGCATCCATACGTCTATTTCCCTGCAGTCAACGATTACCTGAAGACGATCTACCGTCCGGAAGAAGGGCGCGAGTGGCTTCGAAAGGTGCGAGACAAGGGGGCGGAGGGGGTGAAGTTCTTCGGAGCACCGCCAGCGATCATGCAGGCCGCGCTCGACGAATGCATGAAGCTCGGTCTGCGAACCTGCTGCCACCACGCGCAACTGTCAGTGGGGCGGATGAATGCGCTGAGAACGGCGCGATGGGGGTTGACTAGCACCGAGCATTCTTACGGTCTTCCCGAGGCTCTATTCGATGGCCGCACGTTGCAAGGATTCGGCGATGAGTACAACTACAACGACGAGTACCTCCGCTTCGCAACGGCCGGCCAGACGTTCTTGCAAGCAGCGCGTCCTGGCAGTCAAAAATGGAACGATGTGTTGGCGGCATTCCTTGACGTGGGTCATACGTTTGTACCGACGATGAATGTCTATGACACCAATCGAGACCTCATGCGTGCTCGTCGAGCGGAATGGCATGATGCTTATACGGATAGCACGACGTGGAAGTATTTCCAGCCGCAGCGCGGCGGGCATGGTGCGTACTTCTACCGATGGTCGGTCAAGAACGAGCTCGAGTGGCGTGAGAGCTTCCGTATCTGGATGGCGTTCCTGAACGACTACAAGAACCTTGGCGGTCGTGTATGCGTCGGTAGCGACTCGGGATTCATGTTCCAGATTTACGGTTTCGGCTTCGTTCGAGAGCTCGAGTTGCTGCAGGAAGCAGGTTTTTCACCTCTGGAAGTGCTGCGTGCCGCGACTTTGCATGGAGCGGAACTGCTTGGCATCGACGACGACACCGGGACGCTCGAAGTCGGACGGCGTGCCGATTTGCTTGTACACGACCAGAACCCTCTGTCGGACTTCAAGCTCCTATTCGGGACTGGGGCGCTACGGCTGAACGACGAGTATCGCAAGGTGGAGCAACAGCGAGCGCTTCGATACACGATCAAGGGCGGTATGGTGTTCGATGTCGCCGAGTTGCTTGCGGATGTCCGTGAGATGGTTGCCGAAACCTGGCCATCTGGCGAAGGTCCGTTCACAGTCCCGGCAGTGTGAAGGCTATGAGCGCGTCGACCCAGTTGGTGATTCTGGCCGGAATGCTTGGTAGCGGTAAAACCTCGCTTATCGAGGCTCTTCTTGCCGGCGAAACGATCGACGTGGCAACGGCGGTGATCGTCAACGAGGTCGGTGCGGTCAACATCGATGGAGCCATACTTTCTCAATCGGCACGTGGTGCAACGCTGGCGACGCTGAGCAACGGCTGCGTTTGTTGCTCATTGAGCGATGACCTCGTGACGACGATCGATGATTTGGTATCTACCCAGAAGCAGGCGTCGCTCCCACCGTTCGAACGCATAGTGCTCGAATGTAGCGGCCTGTCGAAACCAGGGCAGATTGTTCTTGCGCTCAGTCAGCTGGCGGCGTTAAGGCTGCGCGTCCATATCGTCGTGACCTACGATTGCACTCGTCCTCCTGGGGAATTTGACGATTCCAACGACGCAATTGCACAGATTGGTGCGGCACACACGATCGTCCTGACCAAGATCGACTTGGTTGATCCCCACGCCCGATTACTCGCTGCGGATACGGCAAGAGCGTTGAATCCTCTTGCACGAATCGTCAACGAGCTTTCCTTCTCGGACCGTGCGCAGCAGTCGTTCCGACATCTGGACGATCTGACAGGCACTGAGCCACTTCTCGTAGACAAGAGGGCGATAAGACCACGCGTCCTTCTGCATGAGCGTGTGCGAGTGTATCGTGCTCGGATCGCGTCACGGCCAGACTGGCATGATGTGCTCGACTGGCTCGAGAATGTTGCCGGAACAATGGGCGAGCGGCTGTTGAGAATGAAGGCGATCGTCCCGGGGAGCGCGCCTATGCAGCAGGTCCTATTGCAGAGTGTCGGCACGACCTTTGCAGCGCCACGTCAACTCTCGTCGACCGATGCATACGAGAATGCGGTGATCTTTATCGTCCGAGACTTTGCGTTAGATGAAGCAGAGGAAATCGAGTCTGCCTTTCCGGTTGAATGGAGCGTATTGCAGCACTAGTGTGACGCCTGACATTACCAACGTCACTCGGCCTGATTTGCGCAGCCGCAAGAGGATGCGGCCGCGTGCTTGGGACCATGACATCGCGCCTATCCAGCTGGCCCACGCAGATGCGGAGCGGTACCAAGCGGGTTGTGAGCTCCGTCAATCCGATCGTGCCTTCCCTGTACTCATCCCGGATGCCGTTGTCGCAAGCCTCGGTTTATTTCGACCGGTCGTAGCGATGGAAACGGTGACTAGTGCGGCGCCCATCCATGTCATTGTTGTAATCGGCTGGCCTTGCTGTCCGCACAGAACAATAGTGGACAGGACTGGAGTCAGATAGCTGAGCATTGCCACCTTGCTGGGATCACAACGCTTCATCCCGTAGTCCCAAAGATAGAATGCGCTTCCCATTGGTCCGAGGCCCAGGTAGGCCAGTGAAGCCGTCTGTTGCAGAGAAAGAACTGGCCATTGGCCCTGCACGGCGAAGAGGCCGAGGCTCGCGACACCCGCGACCAGGCAGAACAAGCCTACTGAATGGCTCGAAACCGATTCGTATCGGGGGCCAAGCAGTGAATATCCCGCCCAGGCAAAGGCGGACAGCAGGGCCAGCCCATATGCGATGGTTAGCGATACGGCTCCTGGCGCTGCCGCTGAGTTTGCCGATTGATGCACACCGGCAAGGCAGGCGAGTATGGCGCCGCCAAATCCGATCAGCACGCCAAAAAGACGACGCATCGTTGGTGTGCCAGCTTGCCGAGATGTAGGGGTAAATACCACGATGAGCAGTGGCCAGAGATAGTGAATCAGACTCACGCCGACCGGCTCGCCGAGCTGCAAAGCGTAGAAATACAGCGCGTGGTAGCCAAACATCGAGGCCGTTCCAAGCAGTGCCAGACTGAATGGCATGCGCCATTGCCGCGACCACGGCAGACCGATGAGGCCGCCAATCGTCAACGCGATACCGTTCACTAGCAGCGTCGGGATGTTGTGAAGCGATGCGACGCTCGCGGCCAAAGTACTCCACATCAGAACGGTGATCACGACGCCAAAGAGAGCCATATGTTTCTCCGGAAATCTACGAACTCTGGCACGTTGCCTGAATGAAATCTTCGGAGCTGTAGTAGGAGAAAACGATGAAAATATCGTAGGGAATATTGGCCGTCAGAACGTGACGTTTGTCCGAGAATCAAAACATTGGGTGAATCGGCAACAGTTGCTAGTAACGATGACAACGCCGTGTGCGATAACGCCCGCGGGAGCTACGAGCTTCCGTTTTGGTGCTGCTGACAATAGCGACACTGCTGCATTTCCATTCGTTCCTCCTCAGTGACAGTGCGCTGGGCTGGATCGATGTGGCGGCACTCGTGGTGCAGCCACTCACCAAATCGCCGATAACTCTTCATGTTGCTGTGCAAGTTGGGCGCACACAGGTAGTACCCGAGGGGACTCTCAAAGCGCTGACCAAACGGCTCGATCAACCGCCCACTCGCCAACGCGTCCGTCACCAAACACGAGGGAACCAGCGCAACACCGAACCCCGCAATGGCGGCCTGGATGATCAAGGTGAAGAGACTGAACCCCGGCCCGATACGGGCGCTCTTGTGCTCGTCGGCGTGAGCGATAAACCAGTCTTCCCACGCCGACGGAATCTCGTTGTGCTGCAGCAGGGTGCAGTCTTTCAGATCAATGAAGTGCTTGATGGCATGTCGGTCCCGATAGGCTGGCGAACACACCACACTGGTTTCCTTGCCGATCAGATAGGTCGCCTCTGCGATCGTCCAGTCTCCGTAACCGTACTGAATCGATGCGTCGTGGTCAGGACTTGTCTCCATGTTGTCGACGAAGTGATAACGCACGAAGTTGATTGTGATGTCCGGGTTGAGCGACCGGAAAACCTCGAGTCTACAGAGCAGCCAGTTGGCCGCGAAGGTGGGAGCCACCGACAAATTCAGCAAATGGGTATGCCGTGCGGTGGACATCACTTGCGTCGTGGCGCCTTCCAATGTCTGTAGGGCCGGTCGGACCTGCTTGAGATAGTTCTCGCCGATATGGGTAAGCGCCAGGCCATTTCGGGACCGGATGAATAGCTGATGCCCAAGGTAATCCTCGAGCTCAGCGATATGTCTGCTGATAGCACTTTGCGTCACGAACAACTCTTTCGCTGCCATCGAAAAGGACAGGTGTCGGGCCGAGACGATGAAGGCATTCAGCTCAGAAATGGTGGGGCAACGTCTGCGCATGGTTTGTATGAGTAGTACTCATGGAGGTAGAACAATTTGGCGGAGACCTGGCCGAGAAACATGCAGACGCATATTTTTGCCGTCGCTACTCTCTGGTGCGTTACGACAACGATGACAGCCTACTGTGCATCAGACAATTATGAGACCGACCATCATCAGAAATGCCAGGATTCTCGATACGAGGAATCTTGAGCTGCATTTTACTCATGCCGTCCTGATCCAGGACGGCATCATCCAGAAAATAAGTGGTGCTGATCTAGCGTGCGAAGGGGCGCAGGAAATCGACGCCAAGGGAATGGTCTTGATGCCTGGCCTGATCGATTGCCACGTGCACGTGATGGCTTCGTCCTTCAATTTGGGCGCAGTCGCTCGCATGCCGAACGCGCTCGCACTGCTTCGGTCACTCCCGATTATGAAGGGCATGCTGGATCGCGGCTTCACCGCAGTGCGCGACGCTGGTGGGGCTGACTGGGCATTGGCCGAGGCCGTAAGAACGAGGCAGATAGTCGGACCACGCCTCTTCTGCGCAGGCAAGGCTTTGTCGCAAACCGGCGGGCATGGTGACTTTCGTGCGCGCAATGACATCCTCGAAGACCCATGCGCGTGTGCTCACAAGATCGGCAACATTGCTCGCGTTGTGGATGGCGTCGATGCGTGTCGCCTTGCGGTCCGCGAGGAGATCCTGAAGGGCGCGTCGCAGATCAAGGTGATGGCATCCGGCGGAGTGGCATCGCCGAATGATCCGATCAACAACATGGGTTTTTCCGAAGCTGAACTATGTGCCATCGTGGAAGAGGCAAGTAACGCCAACACGTATGTCATGGCGCATGCGTATACGCCCAAGGCGATTACGCGCGCGATTCAGTGCGGCGTGCGCACCATCGAGCACGGCAACCTGGTGGACGAACCTACAGCCCAACTGATGAAGGAAAAAGGCGCCTACATGGTGCCCACGCTTATCACGTACGAAGGGCTGGCGAACGATGGCGAGAAGTACGGCCTGCCGCCCGAGTCTGCGCGCAAGATAGCCGCGGTACGAACCAATGGTCTGGAGGCATTGGCGCTTCTGGACAAGGTCGGGGTGAAGATGGGCTACGGCTCCGACCTTTTGGGCGAAACGCACTATATGCAGTCCGAAGAGCTACTGCTTCGCGCCAAGGTCCTGGGCAACGCCAAGACGATCCAGCAGGCGACGCTGATAAGCGCCGAGATTCTGAATCACACGGGCTTGTTGGGTGAGGTCGCAGAGCAGGCCTATGCCGATCTACTGCTCATCGATGGAAATCCGCTCGATGACATCGCGTTGCTGACCCGGCACGACACTGCTATCAAGCTTGTCATGCAGGACGGCGTAGTCCACAAGAACGGCCTCTGATAGGCATCCCATCCATCGTACTTGAGAACAATTCATGTCCTACACCGTGTCGGAGCGCCTGGAGCGTTTGCCGTTCAGCCGCTTTCACTTCAAACTTCTCATCACCGGCGGCCTGGGGCTGGCTTTTGAAGCGCTGGACGCTGGCATCATCGCGTTCATCTTGCCATCCCTTCGCGCAAAATGGGTCCTGACGGGTGGCCAGGCTGGTTGGATCGCCAGTAGCACCTATGTCGGATTCCTGGTCGGCGCGTTGTTGTCCGGATTGCTCGGTGACCGCTTCGGCCGCAAGGTGGTAATGATGTGGTCGCTGGTGCTGTTTTGCGTCGCAACCTTCGCCAACGCATTCGCGACGAATTTCCACGAGTTCTACATCCTTCGCATGATCGCGGGTGTCGGCATGGGAGCCGAGGGTGCGATCATTGCACCGTATTTGGCCGAGTTCGTCAGCAGTCGCTATCGCGGCCGCTTCACCGGCGCGCTAGCGGGGTTCTTCTCGTTCGGCTTTGTACTTTCCGCACTTCTGGGCTATCTCGTCGTGCCGACGGGCCCCAATGGTTGGCGCTATCTTATGATCATCGCGGCGCTACCGGTGGTATTCCTGCTGTGGATGCGCCGTGCACTCTTCGAATCACCGCGCTGGCTCGAAGAGGTCGGCCGTCATGGGGAAGCAGCAAGGGTGTGCGATGCCATTGAGGCTCAAGTGAAAGGTGACTCGGGCCAACCGTTGCCGGTACCCGAAAGAAGTCCGAACCGAGCAATCCCGTCTGCCGCCAACGCGCATGCCAATTTCTTTGGTCGGCTGGCCGTGCTGTTCAAGCCGCAGTACCGTACCACCACGATCGTGGTCTGGGCGCTCTGGATTGCCGTCATTTTCTGTTACTACGCCTTCCTGGTCTGGATACCCAGCCTTCTGGTGGCCAAAGGTATTACCGTCACCAAGAGTTTCTCGTTCACCATCCTGATCTATCTGGCACAGATTCCCGGCTACTACTCCGCGGCCTACCTGAATGACAGAATCGGTCGGAAGTACACCATTCTGGCCTACATGCTCGTGGCATGTCTGGCTGCGCTGGGACTGCCGTTCGCCGCGGGCGATACGGAGATCGTCCTCTACAGCATGCTGCTGTCCTTCGGAATGAATGGTGTGATCGCCGGCCAGTACACCTATACGGCCGAGATTTATCCGACCTCGATTCGCGCTACCGGCATGGGCACCGCTTCGGCTCTTGCTCGCATCGGTTCGATTGCGTCACCCACCATCGTCGGCGCGGCCTATCCGGTACTGGGCTTCGGTGGAGTCTTCGTACTGATCACCGCCGTGCTCTTCGTCGGTGGGCTGGGCATTCTGTTCTTCGGCAAAAACACCCAAGGCTTGATCCTGGAGGGCATCAACGAATGACGCACGAGCACACGTTCGAGTACTTCGCACAGGTTGCGGATGAGCTTGGTCGCACCGCAAGTGCCGAGGTGCAGTGGTCCTTGATTTCAAGGCTAGCGGAATCCGTCTTTGGCTATAGCTTGCTGACTGGCTTGGTGTACTTGCCGGAGCCGAGGCTGATGCGCCGCATCTTCTCGACGGACGAAGCGGTTAGTCCGGTGGGGGGCTTCAAAAGCACGGGTAAGGGGCCCTGGTCGGCGCGCGTATTGGACCAAGGGTTACCCTACATCGGCAGCAACGAGAACGATATTCATGCCGTATTTTCTGAGGCGGAACTGCTGATCAGCCAGGGCCTGCATTCCGTGCTCAATCTTCCCATTTGGTGCGCAGGTAGTGTGATCGGATCACTCAATCTCCTGCATCACCGGAATGCTTACGATCATGTCGAAGAGCGACTGATACAACTTGTGTCGTGCATTTGCACGCCGACGTTTCTCTTGTTGAGAGAGGCGGAGAAGGAAGCGGCATCGTCGGTTGACATTTCGAAGCTGGACAGCGTTTAGATTGCTCACGCTTCTGAACGTCGATGAAGAAGGTAGTTGAATCGTTTTCGATTTGACTGAATCGTTCGATAAATTAAGTAAAACTAAATAAATATTTTGTGAATGCGCTTCATATCATCGATGTCCATGTGGACGCGATCGAGGTGGCGCAAACGTAAATCCACATTACAGGTTAGGATCATCAATGAAAAAGGCATGTCTTGCAGCGATGTTCATGTCGGCGGCAGCGGGAACCCATGCGCAGAGCTCGGTTACGTTGTATGGGACGGTGGACGATGGTGTTACCTACACCAATAATCAGGGTGGCCACAGCAATATTCAAGCATCGAATGGCGCACTCGGAAGCAGCAAATGGGGCTTCCTGATCAAGGAAGACCTCGGCGGCGGGTACAGCGCGCTTGCACGCCTGGAGAATGGCTTCGACATCAACAAGGGGACGCTGAACAACGGTGGCCGCCTGTTCGGGCGGCAGGCATACGTCGGCTTAGGGTCGCCGTTCGGTACGGTGACGATGGGGCGTCAGTATGACCTGGTCCTCGATTCTTTGATTGGTCTGTCTGCGTCGAGCCGCTTTGGCGGCATCCTTGCGGCGCATGCCGCGGATGTCGACAATGTATGGGGTGATTATTCGCTGAGCAATTCGGTCAAATATGTCTCGCCGAACTATGCGGGATTCAAGGTTTCGGCGTTGTTCAGTTTCGGGGGCGTCGCCGGTGATTTCTCGAACGGGAAGAAGGAGTCCGTCAGTCTCAGTTACTCTGACAACGCGCTCAGCGCGGCGGCTGTCTTCTCGCGCATCGACAATCCCGCTACCTCTATCTATGATGCGTCCGCGGCACCGGTCGCCGGAGGTGCCTTCATCAATCCGATCACCAATCCGATATTCAGCGGATACACGTCCGCGCGAGCCTTGCAGGTCGCTGGCGCCGGCATCAACTATCGGCTTGGGCAAGCGCTAGTCGGTTTCACATATACGAACACTCGGTTCGAGAACGTGGTGCGCACGTCGTCGACGCCATTCTCGGGAACCGCGACGTTCAACAATTTCGAAGCACTCGCTACCTACAATCTAACGCCCGCCTTCATGCTCGGAGCGTCCTATGACTATACGAAGGCTGAGTCGGCGAAGTACCTGCAACTCAACGTGGGTGCCTTGTACAACCTTTCCAAGCGAACGCTGCTCTACGCGACGACGTCGTGGGAGCGCGCAACGGGTATCGATTCCACTGGAAAGGCAGCCGTTGCTGCGCTGACTTTCCTGACGCCATCGTCGACGGGCAATCAAGTGGCCCTTCGCGTGGGTGTGCGGCATAACTTTTGATAGAAGGGCAATAAGAAACCATTGCTATCGGCGCCCATCGCGAGATGGCGGCATGCAACGATACCGATGGGATTGCAGCACCGCCGTCGCGCTCACGGCAGGCGTGACGGCGGTGCCGATGAGTTGGCTAAAATCTCCGTAGCGGATGGTTTCGCTACGAGGGATTGGCCAGGCTCCGGCATGCACATTCCTTGATTCGTCGAGTAAGAAGTAGTCGTGCGATCACGCGCGCCGGGCCGATGTCGCTAGTTTTGGGAAATGCCGCTTTGGGGTCCAAATGATAATGGAAGATCGTCCGTTCTTGGCCGTTTGCGAGCCTTGCCCCGAATCCAGATCCAAACTTGCGACGAGGGTTCGATTCCCGTCGCCCACCCCAAGCCGGATTGGGCCACGCGTTCGATTCTCAAGGCCATAGCCCGGCTGCGACGAGCAACTCGGACGTGCGACACGCCAGAGTGCCCACGACTTTCACTAGGTTCAGAGGCGCGACGTTTGCTGGCGCATGTGCACGGTTTGGGCAGGGGGCGGATGGTGTAACCGGATACGGTACGATGTGCTTTGTGCTGGCCGTGCGCTGCCGGGAGATTTACATGCTTGATGTGCGTATTCTGGAAACCGCTGGACCTGCCGATGTCGATAGGTTTTTTGAGTCGTTTGAACGCGAGATCGAAGGCGCAGGCGACGAAGCCGCGCGCCATCACCTGAATGCGGGACAACCGATCTACGTGGGGGATGACGCTTTCCCAGGGCGCGTTATTCGCCAGTATCCCGACGGCCGCCGCGAGTTGATGAAGCTCGACGAGCGTGACGTGCTGGTGGTGGACCGCGTACTGTGAGATCGCAGGTTTGGGTGATGGCCGGTCAGAATGGCTCGGGCAAGACCGCTTTCATGCGAAAGCTCGTCGCCGGGAAGCTTCCTGTCAACAGCCCTGACGACATCGCTGAGCAAGAGGGCGTTGGTGCAGTTAGCGCCGGCAGACTGGCGATTCAGCGTCGGCGAACTCTCCTGGAGGCGGAGGAGGGCGTCGCGTTGGAACGCCCTCGTCGGGACGTCACGAACTCGAGCTGATGCCCTAGGCCACTGCGCGAGGCGCCAAAGTCAATTTGGTATTTGTCCGGTTTGGTACGCCGGATCTGTCGCTTGGCTCGGTTGCGTAGCACTTGTTCGACGGCGGTCACAACTCCCCACTGCCGATGTGAGGCGCTGCTACGGCCGAAGCAGGATCAACCTGCCCAAGGCGATGTAGCCAGCCGACCGCGCATTCCTGATCGACAACACCTGGTTAGGCGTCGTCTGATTTCGCCAGGGAGCAGATTGAACGATGGCGGGTCGAATACAACGAGAGTCGGCCTCACAGGGCTCTCGGTGAAGTGCCGCCTGCCGAATACGTCCGTCAGTTGGGCCTGCAGGCCCAACTGACGGACCAACAGGACGCCGAAGACTAACATTGCCTTTGGCACTGAAAACCGGGACCGTTCAACGCGTTCGATACGGCTACCGAACCATTCGAAGACGCGCCGGTGGCAGGCCAGCCGTCTCGACCGTTTGATCCAGCGCGAGCTCTCCATACTGGTGCCGCGACCAGCACAGCGTCATAACGAAGAACCATGTCTTGAGCAGAACCCCGGACTTATGCGTGAGCACGGGACCACGCCGAGGTCGGCCTGTGCGGCCTCAGCCGGCGCGAACTCAAGGATCGTCGTCGCGCTCGCGCCGCGCTCGACTTTCAGGTGCAGCAGAAAGCGCCGCACTGCCGAATAGCTGCCCGTATAGCCGTGACTGCTCCGAAGCGCGTTGAAGATCGTCGTGGCCTGAACGTCGGCGTCAAACCAGCCGCGCACCAAATCGCGAAACGGTTCAATCGTGGATCGTGTCCTAACTGTGCCCGGCCGGACATCGCATGGCCTCGCAGCCGAGCTGTGACACCGCTCGCGTTGTACCCGAGGCGCGTGAAGGCTACCTGCCGAGGTGCTTGCAGATACGACAACCCGCATCATTCCCGAGCCGGAAGTTCAACAACCACTTACCAGAACTCTGTCGGCGCCCGCCCGACGGTGCCAGCAAGTGCGTCGGAATCTAAGCTGAAATTACATAGCGGATGTCTCGCCACTGATCAATTTCTCCGATCAGTCCAAATCGCGAATTGCAATTGGACCTCTTCAATTTGGAGGTGGACGATCGTTTCACTTGCCGTGCACAAAAGGCGTCTTGAAGCGAAATCGTGAGACAAATGTAGCGAAATAAGCCGACAAATACCAGTCGCCGCTGCATTGCCATCCTCGATGGATCTTACCGAAGCCGCTTCTGACGTGCCGCAAGATCCCTGCAACGAATCCCGCAAGAAATTGTATGCGTGACGAGTCGACAGGCAAGCGTGCTTGCACGAGCGAACGAAAATTTTCAGGTGTTTTCGTGCGACGAAGATTCACATAACGACGGAGGTGGGACGGAGATGGAGATGAACATGCAAGAGATTCGCATAAGTGAATCTGCTCCCAAAAAGTTGTCGGGAAACATGGGGCCGATCGGCCTGGCACTGATGGTGCTCGCATTCTCGGCACCTTTGACCACCGTGTCCGGTTACATTCCGTTCGCGTTGATGTTCGGAGGGGTAAGCAGCCCCTTCCTGTTCGTCGTTGTGACGATCGTTCTTCTGTTCTTTTCCGTCGGTTACGTAACGCTCAACAACATCGTCAAGCGCCCGGGCGACTTCTATGCGTTCGTGAGTTTCGGCATCGGGAAGTCGACTGGTCTCGGGTCGGGCATCCTCGCGGCAGTATCGTACTTTTTGCTACTGGCCGGGGTCACGTCGTTCTTCGGCGTGTCCTGCTCCGATCTTCTTCATGAAACGACTGGCGCCACGCTCCCGTGGTATGTCCCCACGATCGCGTGCTGGATGGCCTGCGGGATCCTTAGTTACCTGCATGTCGAGTTGTCGGCGAAGGTCCTGACGTGGATCATGCTGCTCGAGATCGCGGTGTGTCTTGTCTTTTCGTTCTTCGTGCTGGCGAAGGGTGGGGCGGCGGATCTCTCGGCGACCGCGCCGTTTGCGCCAAGCCAATTGTCGAAGAGCGCGAGTGTGCCGTTCTCGGTGCTGTTCATCGTCGGCTTCTTCATGGGATTCGAGGCGACTGCGCTGTTCCGGGACGAAGTCCGGATGCCTGACCGGACGATTCCGGTAGCCACTTATGGTGCGGTCATCTTCATCGGCGTTGTCTACACGATTTGTGCGTACGCACTGATCATGGCCTATGGGTCGCATGTCCAGGACATCGCTACCAAGACACCTGCCGCAATGTTTCCCGACGCATTCTCGAAATTCGTTAGCGGTCGTCTCCATGTCGTGATCTCGCTGCTGGTACTGACGTCGGCATTCGCATCGGCGCTGTCCACCCAGAACGTCTTGGCGCGCTACATGCATAACCTCGGCACCGACGGCGCGCTGCCGCGATTCCTCGGCAAGGTTCATCCGAGGCATGAGTCGCCCTATCTCGCGTCGATCACGGTTTCAGTGATGGTGCTTTGCGTGCTGATCCCCTTCATTGTGATGGGGGCCAAGCCTGATCTGCTCTACGGGCAACTCTCCGGAGTAGGTACGTCGGGGATCGTCGTCCTGATGGCCATCGTCAGCATCTCGTCGTTGGTGTGGTACGGCCGGAGCGGCAGGCACCAGGGTGTCAGCTTTTTCAAGTCGGCGGTCGCACCCGCGATTTCCTCTGTGTTCTTCATCGCGCTCGTCGTGCTGATTGCCCAACACTTCGATGTTCTGGCTGGCGGCGATCCGGGGCAGTACGTGTGGATGTTCTACTGCCTCATCGGGGTGCTGCTCGTGGGCATCGCACTGGCTCAATATTTCAAGTATCTGCGCCCGGAGACCTTCGAAAGACTTGGTCGCAGCCACAAGGACTAAATCGTTGAACGACCAGGGCGGAGATGTTCCGCCTCATCCTGGGTCGTTTCTCCTTTGATCCCGAGCAATTTTCGGGATCTTTTTTATTTTCCGGCTCGTCGTTCTCGGTGCGTCGGGCTGTCTGTAACAGCCGATGCAGAAACGTCACAACGGGCTCCTCCACATCCGTTCACCCACAAGACGTCCGATTTATCGGACGAATCCCAAACCATGGTCGTTGAGACTACAAGCGAAAACAATAAGCGGGCTGCAACACGCGCATCGTTCTTTCTCGCCGGAATCAGCGTCGCGACGTGGGCGCCGCTGGTGCCGTACGCGAAAGCGCGGCTTGACGTCGACGAAGCGAAATTCGGCTTCCTGCTGCTCTTCCTGGGAATCGGTGCCGTCGGGTGCATGCCGCTCTGTCAGCGCGCGGTCGAACGATACGGTTGCCGCAAGGTCATCAGCGCCGGTGCCGCGATGATTTGCGCGTCGCTTCCGCTCCTGGCGATGCTATCCGGCATGCCGGCGATGGCGGTCACGCTGTTGATCTTCGGCGCCGGGCTGGGATTCGTCGATGTCGCGATGAACATCCAGGCCACGCTCATCGAGCGGCAAAGCGGCGAGCAACTGATGTCCGGTTTTCATGGCCTGTTCAGCGTCGGCGGAATCGCGGGCTCGCTGGTTGGCGGTTCGCTGTTGTCGGCCGGAGCGAATCCGCTTGGCGTAGCGGGTGCCATGGTTGTCGTCATCGCCGTGCTCATGTTTCGCTACGCGCGATATCTGGAGCCGGCAGGACCCGGCGAGCGCAGGGCCTCGGTGTTGATCCTGCCGCAGGGGATCGTGGTCCTGATGGGAGCCATTGCGATCGGATGCTTTCTCGTCGAAGGTGCGATGCTCGACTGGAGCGCACTGTTCCTGACATCCGTGAAGACCTATCCGCAAGATCGCGCAGGCTTCGGCTATACCGCGTTCGCGATGACGATGGCGATCGGTCGACTCTTCGGCGACATGTTGATTACCCGTTTCGGTTCGCGCCCGGTGATTGTATCGGGCGGGATCCTCGGCGCGGTCGGGATGTCGATCGCGATCGCTTCGCCATCGGGCACGGGCGCGATCATCGGGTTTGCCGTGTGCGGGGCCGGGTGCGCGAACATCGTACCCATCCTGTTTGCTGCTGCCGGGCGGCAAACGGCAATGGATCCTTCTGCCGCAATTTCGTCGATCACGACATTGGGCTATGGCGGCAATCTGGTCGGACCGGCAATTGTCGGCTTCTTTGCGCATGCGATCGGTTTGCATCTTGCATTTGCGTTGCTCGCCGGACTGCTTCTGCTCGCTGCGTTCGGCGGCCGGAAGATCGAGTCGTGACGTGCGCACCCCGGATGAGTCGGGGGCGCACGCGATCGAACGTTCGGCGTGCGTCACCGATCGATTACGAATATCGATCAATGAGCATTTTTGTTCTTCATTGGATTGAATCGGTCGCGGTTGATGTAATGCGCTGACGTCTTTCACCGTGAGCGAATGCCATGACCGATCTCTCATCCGGCGATTTCTTGGTCGCCGACATCGAAGCAGCCTATGTACGTATCCTTCCGTTCGTCGTACGAACGCCTTTGCTCGAGAGCGAGGCGCTCAACCGCGCGGCAGGAGCCCGTGTGCTCGTCAAGGCGGAAAGCCTTCAGAAGACGGGTTCCTTCAAGTTCCGGGGCGCATGCAATCGCGTGCTGCAAATTCCGGCTGCACTGCGGCCGCGAGGCGTCGTCGCTTTCTCGTCTGGAAATCATGCGCTGGCGATCTCGGCGGTTTGCGCGCGATTCGGCATGCCGGCCACCATCATCATGCCGTCGGATGCACCCAAGGCAAAAATCGAAGGTGCACGGGCCTATGGTGCAACCGTGCGTCTGTATGACCGACAAACGGATGACCGGGAAGCAATCGGACGGGACATTGCCGAGCGCACCGGCGCAGTGACCGTTCCCCCCTATGACGATCGTCAGGTGATGGCCGGCCAGGGCACCGTCGGCCTCGAGATTGTGCAGCAAGCGCAGGCCATCTCCGTGGTACCGGATGTGGTTCTTGCGGCTGCTAGCGGCGGCGGCCTGGTCGCCGGGGTCGCGACGGCGATCAACGCGTACTGCCGGCACGCGCGTCTCTATGCTGTTGAGCCGAAGGGGTTCGACGATCACGCACGATCGCTTGCAAAGGGGGAGCAGGTCGCCAATGCCGCGGGCGCCAGGTCTATCTGCGATTCGCTGCAGGTCGCCTCTCCCGGCAAGCTTACGTTTCCGATCAACAAGAGGCTGCTGGCCGGGAGTCTCGTCGTCGACGATGACGAGGTGCGTCGGGCTATGCGCGTGGCGTTCGAGACGCTGAAACTCGTCGTGGAACCCGGCGGTGCAGTGCCGCTCGCGGCGGTACTTGCCGGGAAGCTCGACGTTGCCGGAAAGAATGTCGTGCTGGTGCTGAGCGGCGGTAACGTGGACCACGATGTCTTCGTCAGTGCATTGACCTGACCGTCCAACATTCATCTACCCAGAGCGCATTTCTGCCAGGAGGCAATTGCCATGCTGCAACAAGACAGCAAACAGTATCAACGCGTCGCGCGCACGATTGACGGATTCATGACGCTCGACTATACGGGCGTCGGGCTCATCGGAAACATCTACGAGGCGCTGCAGAAGCGGCAGCCGGGCTTTGCATGCATGGGCGCGGCCGAACGAATCGTCGAGGCGGTGCGGCGACAAGGCGGTCCGGTGCTCATCGCCACGGGATTCCCGGAGGGTGGCGGTGCACCCGAAACCGATGGTCCGGTGGGCGCCGCGCTGATGGCGCGCGCCTTCTTCCTGGGCCTTGGGGTGCCGACCGTCATCGTGATCGACGAGGGCTGGGAGGAGATGATGGTGCAGACCTGCCGCGGCGCAGGGCTGGCGCCGATGCCGTTCCCGGACAACGGTGTGGTGAAAGGGATCGAGTACCTGCGGCCCATCTACATCCGGACCGTCCCCAAGGACAAGGAAGGCAGTCATCGCGTTTCGGACGACCTGCTCGAGCGTACCCGGCCCAGCGTGATGATTTCGATCGAGCGCCCCGGTTGCAATGCGCTGGGGCTCTACCACGGCCTTGGCGGCCGCCCGCTCGACGGACTCGTCGCCGACCTCGATTACCTGTTTTATCAGGGCAAGGAGCGCGGCATTCTGCATATCGGCGTGGGCGATGGGGGTAACGAACTCGGCATGGGTGTGATTGCGGCAGATCTGCCCGCTTTTTCGCCGAAGGCCGCGTCGACCGGCGTTGTCGGTCGGGGAGGCGTTGCGGCGGTCAACGCGGCGGATCACCTCGTCGTCGCGAACGTGTCGAACTGGGGCGCGACTGGAATCATCGCGGCGCTTTCGGCGTTGCTGGAGAACCCTGTCGTGTTTCATGATCCCGAACTCGAGATCCGCTGCATCGAATGCTGCGTCAATTCGGGCGGTGTGGACGGCATGTTCATGGCGCCAGAGCCAGCCGTGGATGGCATCAGCGCGGTCGAATGGGAGGGGTTGCTTCGTACGCTGCGCGCGAGTGTTCGACGCACGTTGGGCGACTCGATCAACTGGCAGGGGGAGCGCGGCGACTGGAGGCAGTTGAAATGACGGAACAGACCACGATCGATGCGCGTCTCGCCGAACTGGGCCTCGAACTGCCGCCGGCGAGCGTGCCGCGCGGCAGTTATCTGCCTGCGGTGCGGTCCGGAAACTACCTTCAGATAGCGGGCCAGGGGCCACGTCTGGGCGGTGAACTTCTATATGCAGGCAAGGTTGGCACCGACCTCAGCGTGGAAGACGGGCAGCGCGCAGCTCAGCTCTGTGCACTGAATATCCTGAGCCACATCGGACGAATGCTGGAGGGCGATTTTTCGCGCGTCGTTCGCATCATTCGCGTGGCTGGCGTCGTGCAGTGCAGCGCCGATTTTATTGAACACGCGAAGGTGCTGAATGGTGCTTCGGACCTGCTCTTTGCCGTTCTCGGTGAAGCGGGGCGGCACGCTCGTATCGCGACCGGTGCCAATTCCTTGCCGTCCGGCATGGCCGTGGAAGTAGAGGCGACCGTAGAAATATCCTGACGCCCGCACGTGCGGATTGCCAAGCGTACGCCGATCAAGATCGGTACGAAATCTGAAGGGAGAGACGTGAGCATGCAATACGATTCAGCAGCCGGGCCGGTCCGTGACGGCGCGCATTCTGAGGGTACGTACCGGTCGGTCGCCTTTCGGATCATGCCGTTCCTGATGTTGTGCTACGTCACGGCATATCTCGATCGCATCAACATCGGCTTCGCGAAGCTGCGGATGCTGTCGGATCTCGGGCTGACGGACGCGGCGTACGGGCTGGGGGCCGGCCTGTTCTTCATCGGCTATTTCATGTTCGAGGTGCCGAGCAATGTGCTGATGGCGAAGATCGGTGCGAAAAGGACCATCTCGCGAATCATGATTCTCTGGGCGCTGATTTCGGCGGCCTTTGCGTTTGTTTCGACGCCAGCCCAGTTCTATGTGCTTCGCTTCCTGCTGGGGGTGGCCGAGGCCGGCTTTTATCCCGGCATCATTCTGTACCTCACATACTGGTTTCCGTCCGCGCGCCGCGCGAAGATGGTGGCGCTCTTTGTCGGGGCGGTGCCCTTGTCCGGCATGATCGGGGCGCCGGTATCCGGTGCGATCATGTCGGCGTTCGAGGGCGCGCATGGACTGGCGGGATGGCAATGGCTTTTCGTCATCGAGGCGATACCGTCGTTTGTGCTCGGGCTACTGACGCTCGTATTCCTCGACGACGGCCCGGCGTCCGCTCGCTGGTTGCCGGATCGAGACAGACGCTTGATCGAGCGCGAGCTGGAAGCGGATCGTCGAGCGATAGACGGACAGGGCGCCGGGATGAACCTGCGGCAGACGATGACGAACCGAAAGGTCTGGCACATGATGCTCATCTGCTTCTGCTCGGCAATTTGTTCGTACGGCGTTTCGTTCTGGTTGCCGACGCTGGTCGCGCAGCTTGCGCCAGGCGACGTCCTGCGTATCGGGCTCTACACGTCGTTGCCGTTCAGTGCGGCGTTCGTCGGGATGTATCTGATCGGTCGAAGCTCCGATAAACTTCGCGAACGCCGCTGGCATCTCGTCGTGCCGTTTTTGTGCGTGATTGCGGGGCTCGTCGCCAGTGTATTCACGCGGGGCGCGCCGGCCATTGCATTGGCGGCGTTGTGTGTCGCAGCCCTGGGTGCATACAGTACGACGTCGATGCTGTTTTCGATTCCGGGACTGTTCCTGACCGGGATCGGCATGGCTGCCGGTGTCGCCTTCATCAACTGTGTCGGCGGGTTGGGCGGGTTCGTCTGCCCCTATGTCGTAGGCGTCGTCAAGGACATGACCGGGAGCACCGATTACGGCGTTTTCTTCATTTCGTTGATGGCCGCAATCGGCGTGGTGCTGACGCTGAGCCTTCCGAAGCAGCTCGTCAATCGCTGAGGTCGATTGCCGCTGACACCTGTTGCGTCTGAACGATTGCGGGTTGGCAATTTTCTTCATGTTCGACGTGAACAGAGCAGATGATCAATCTGAAAAGTCTGGAAACCTTCTACTGGGTCGCAACGCTCAACAGCTTTCATAAGGCGGCGACCAAGCTGCATACGACGCAATCCGCGGTGTCGCACCGGATTTCCGGCCTGGAGGACGCTCTGGGCGTGCTGCTGTTCGAGCGCTCGGCTCGCACCATCCGGTTGACACCCCGTGGCCGAACGCTGCTGGAATACGCGGAGCGGTTCCTGGCGCTCGAGTCCGAACTGATTTCGGCGATTGCGAGCCCTCAGACGCTGTCCGGCGTGGTTCGTCTGGGTGTCGCAGAAACGATCGTTCATATGTGGCTCACCGAGTTCATCGAGCGTGTGCATCGCGAACATTCGGGTATCGTCATCGACATCGTGGTCGACATCACTCCGGCGCTTCGCGATGCGCTCAAGTCCGGTGAGATCGACATGGCGTTTTTGCTAGCTGGGCCGGTGGTGGATCCCGATTTCGTCGAAGTGCCGCTGTGCAGATATCCAGTCGACTTCCTTGTGTCCCCTGATCTCGATGTCGGCGACAAACCATTGACGCCGGAGACCCTGGCGCGTTTCCCGATCATCACACTGCCGAAGCGGACTCATCCGTACATCACGCTGAGGGACGCCATTGCGACGCGGGACAAGCCTTCCCCACGCATCTTCGCGAACTGGTCCCTGTCGACGATCGTGAAGATGGCGGTCGACAGGATCGGCATCGCCGTGATGCCAGGCGCAGTCGCGCGGCACGAAATCCAGGCAGGCGCACTCGTCGTCAAGGAATCAACATTCACGCTGGATGATTTCGTATTCAGCGCGGCATACGCCCGCGGGCTCGACGTACGTATCTACGAAATCCTGACGGGGTTGGCTCTCGACGCGGCCGCGTCGACGCACGGGTAGACACGTGTTTTAACGTTCGCCAGCACGCAGCGATTAACGGGGTTGCATCAGCGCAAACGCCGTCGCCTGACGAAGTTCGGAAATTTTTATCATCCTTTGGGTGGACGAGGGACGCGCGCGTCATTTCTAGAATGAAATCAATAGCCGGCACACGCGATATGACCATCCGGCTTGACGCGATTCGTACGTTGCGAGCTCTTCGATGAGGTTTTAGTGAAGTGCCGCATGGCGATCATTTCGACCGACAAATTGGCTGTTGACCACCGGCTTTCGCAAGAGAGCCGGACAGGAGGGCGCAAATGACCGATGCGAGCGAGAAGAGGGTGGCCTTGACGAGCGCGGCGGGGCGCTACGACGCTTCGGAAAAGCAGAAGTCACAGGCTAAAACGGCGCGCATCCCGATTAAGATCGTCCCGATCGAGCCGCTTCGCAAGCCGCAGTGGATCCGTGCCAAAGTCGCGACGCCGAACACGCGCTTTTTCGAAATCAAGACGATCCTGCGCGAGCACAACCTGCAC
>NZ_CAJPGY010000053.1:0-44798 GCF_905339915.1 Burkholderia sp. BCC1985 | reverse complement strand
ACGGGTTGTCGCCGCGCGAGGCCAAGGTCCTGCGGATGCGATTCGGGCTCGACACGACTTCTGATCACACGCTCGAAGAGGTCGGCAAGCAGTTCGACGTGACCCGCGAGCGGATCCGTCAGATCGAGAGCAAGGCGATGCGCAAGCTGATGCATCCCAGCCGTGCAGACAAGCTCAGGCCCTTTCTTGAGCGCTGAGGCAAGCCGGGCGTCGTATCCCTTCGACGCCCGACTCCAGACTTGCAGCGATCACGCGCCGGCCTGATCGTTGTCCTGACCGGACGTGTTCGCTGCGGGGAAAACTTACAGCGGCTTGATGCTGGCGGCCTGCTTCCCCTTGGGGCCCTGCTTGACCTCGAAGCTGACCTTCTGGCCCTCCTGAAGCGATTTGAAGCCACTTCCCTGAACCTCGGAGAAGTGCGCAAACAGGTCTTCGCCGCCGTCATCCGGCGTGATGAATCCGAACCCCTTCGTATCGTTAAACCATTTGACGGTACCCGTTGCCATACTCTGAACGCTCCAAGGAAATCGGTGGTAAATGATGCGACTGGCCTGCGCCAGACAGCGGCTACCTTGTATCACGAGGGGGCTGTCACTGACAATCCAGATTTTCTGTAAGCCACGCTGGCATAGCCGACGCAAACCCCTCAAAATCCTCGTTGAACCAGACGCACTGCCTCGTAAGCGATTTCGGCGTTAGAGCCTAGCGAACGGGAAAATAGAGTCGACAGTCTGGATCAACTCTTTCTTGACGTCTTCGCGACAAATGGCGTCGGTACGTGTTGAACCTGTTCGCTTCCGCAATGAGGACAAGGCGGATGAGCCGATGCATGTTCAGCGAGATGCTCGACGCTTTCGAACGTTTTGCCGCATTTCTCGCAACGGTATTGGTAGGTCGGCATGGCATTCCTCCGGTATCGATGCTGCCCGAGGATATGAGTATGGTTCGTGGCGGCGCGAACTTGATATTGCAGTGAACCCGCATTAATGCGATTGCGAGCGACTTGAGCTGCAACTGCGCTCGATCGCACGAACCTCCGTCACCTGTTCATGCCCCCCGGGCACACGGGCGATCAAGCGTTTTGGGGTTTTGACGCGTTGCATAGTGCGCCGGGCGCCCACCTCGAAGCGCTTTATTCGTCATGGCACGAAGGGAGCTCGGCATGCTGCCGCCGACTCACAACAGAACCGCTTGCTGCAAAAGCTCGAGCGCTTTCAATTCGTCCAGTCGACCCGTGCGAGCTTTACCTGCTAGCGTCTTGATCAGTGCCTCCGCTATCGGTGCAATACCATCGAGATTGTCCAGGCTGGTCACGGAAGAGAAGGGCGGCAGTACTGGGTCCCGCTGCGGTATCGCGGAGGCGGGGAGCGGCTCAAGGGTTGCCGGTGTGGTAGCGGGGGTCTCGCCATTACTTACGTCAAGTGTGCGACCGGCAAGATCGTCGGAGAAATCTCGTCCATGATCTTGCGGGCTGACGACGGCCGTCTCTTTCTCTCCTGCGACGTCCGCTGAAACAGGTGGGAGGCTTTCCGAATCACCCAGGGCGCCCGCGCGCGCGCGCCCCTTGTACGCTTTCTCGTCGGCGAGCTTTCCTGGCACGCCATCGCTTGTTGCGACGGCAAGCGGCTCTTGTTGTTCAAGGGGTACGCGACCGCGCGATGCAGGCGTAAGCATTCGCGACACCGACTCTGGGATCTCGGCTTCGGAGCGCGGCGTGTCCAACCAGCCACTTGGCAATCCAAGTCGCTCCGTGAATCGGTTTGCTTCCACACTGTCCATGCGCTTCTTGCCATGTAGCCGATGGGCCATGTTGGATCCACTCATCGCCATGACCACACCAAGTCGTACTTTCGATCCGTTGCGACTGGTGAGAACGTGGAGGTTAGCGCGTCGGATGTTTTCTACCTCGGCGCTGTCGCTCAATGCCAGCGATTGCTGTTCGGGCGTTTTAGGAGAACGCTTGTATTTCGATGGCGAAGCTTTTTGCGGCGCGTGGGGATTAGGCTGTTCGACCATTTCGCTTTGACGGTGCTTGGCGGCCCTGGACGCTCGTCCAGCTGCTTTCTTTGGCATTTTCGCTTCCTCGGACAAACTATCTTTAAGAACTGATTGTTGATCGACGCTTAGGGCCGAAGACGGCTTAAGTGCTTCAGACTCTGCGCCTTGTCCGTCGTCCGTTTGAATGAAGTCGAGCGGTAACTTCAGACGAGCGATGGTCTCGGCCGCGAGCGCAGGATTGGGATGGTCAAAAAAGCCATGCGGCAACCCAAGCGTGGTTTCCATGTGAAAGGCGGTCTCGGGTGTGAACCTCTCGCCCTTCATCAGTTCGCCGACTCGCGTCATGGTCGATTCAAGCGCGATCGCGATATTTTCTGCGCCTACCGTATCGACCAGAAACTGAAACGATCGTGTTTTGAAAATGGAGGCAGTCTGGGCGGCATCTTGAGGAGGTGTCTTCACATACGGTTGTCCCTGCCGATTGGGCGGGGATTTTTTTACGTGGCGAGATTGGCGTTGGCCGCTGTCCCGAGATCCCGCATATCGCCCGCGGGCTTGACTCATAAAGTAGGGCTCCATGCGATCATTTTGAATTTTCCATTATAGACGGGACGATGTTGGCACTTGAAGCGTCAGTCGCTCCACGGGTCGAAAATGTACGCCCTGGATGCGATTCAACAGCGTCGTCCGGTCGCAGCACCGCATGGCGCCAGCGTTCGCATAATCAACCGCGATCCGGTAAAGCGTCGCCTGTACGATATCCCATAGCCTCTAGCGCTGCCCGTGACAGGAAACCCATCCACGATCGATGCGCGCCGGTCCACGTTCGGCCCAAGAGCGTGAGGTCGAGACGGTTTCCGATTCTTCACGGAATCGCGGCGTTGAGCGACAGCTTGCCGGGGCGCTTGCGCGCCAATGCGGCGAATCCCCATGTTTCATACAGCCTGTCACGATGCTTCCAGGGGTATGAACAAGTTGTGCGCTTAGATCGACAGTCCACCGGGAGACGCAGCTATCTGCCCATTCGGACGGCGCCTCCAGGCGATGAGAATTCATGATTAGGCTGCCGTGGGACCGTAGGCTTAGTCCGTTACGACGATCTCCATCTCGTCGGCCGGGTCGATCTGAAATTCATTTATCCGGCATGCACGGACGTCGAATATCAGGCGATTCAGCGCTTCAAGCTGTGCGTCAGTATCGTCGACCGACATTCCTGCAGCCCGGTCGATGGCAGATTGGCGTGCATCGAGCAATAGCTTAAGCGCATTCGATCGCTTCATGAACATGCGATTTGTCACGCGTCACCTCAATTTTGCGCGGCGACGACACGGCGGTCAGGCCAACTGGCCCAAGAATGACGAGCTCAGCGACATCATAGGCCTACACCGCATACAACCCGTCTCTTCCACGGGAGCAATATTTTCATTGCGTCAATCAGCCCGCTTCGAGCGGGCTCTCGCACATTCAGCATATGAATTGAGGTGCAATATGGCAAGCTACGCAAAACGTCGAGCCGACGGGGCTCGGCTAAGGAAAAGGCGGCGCACGTGGTGGGGCGACTGGCGCCAAAGCCGACAAGCAGCTTAGGCGGCTGATCGACACATCGACGCCATTTAGCTGCTGGATGTGCGGCAACGCCCGGCGCTGCGTTGACGAGCGCCGGTGGCTTCAAGACGTAGGCGACGAGTCCGAGTCCGCATAGGCGGTTGCTCATCGTTACAGTTCCGAGGGAGGGGCGCACTGCTACGCGGCTGGCTTGGCGAGCATTCCGGCCGCACACCGCCGTTCCTGCACGGCGGTGTGGTGCAGAAAAAGCGCGACGATATGGTTCTGCACCTCCAGCACGATCGCACCGAGCGGGTGTTCCTGCTCTTGCTCAAGGCTGGCGATACTGGGCTGAACCTGACGGCCGCCTCGAGCATCATCTATTTCTACCTCAGGTGGAACCCGGCAATCGAGGCCCTGGCGAACGAACGCACCTACGTTCGCTGAGTTGTAAATAGGTCGATGCGATGAGCCGGTTGCGCGCTACAACTTCTGGACGTTGGCTGCTTGTTGCAACTGGGCGTGAGCCGGGACGATGGCTTTCCTCCATAAATTCTGGAGTTGCGTATCGCCGACGAGTTCGTAACATATGGTTTGAACTCCTTGATTTCGCTTGATTCGGAGGGACGTGTAGATAGGGCTTTATCGATGAAGCGCTGGTTGAAAGTGACTTGCAGGGTAATCTATCAATTCGGTCTGTCTCGATGAGTGGCATAATTCGAGCGTTGCGATCTCTCGCAACCGACAACTATGGGAGAACAGAACATGGCCAATAGCGACTACAAGACGTTGAAGGCGCAACTCTGCGCTTTGCAGGAGAAAACAGAAGCGGCACGCGTTGCAGAATTGGAGGCATTGGTTGCTGACATTCGCGCAAAGGTGGCGGAATACGGAATCACGGCCGAGCAGATTTTCGGTCGTCAACGCGTAGGCAAGGGCAAGAAGGTCGGCGGTCACGTGGCGGCAAAGTACCAGAACCCGAAGACGGGCGAATCCTGGAGCGGTCGAGGCCGCGCGCCGGCGTGGATCAAGGACGTGAAGGACCGCACTCGCTTTCTCATTGGCGCAGCGGCCGAGACGCAGAGTACCGCTGGCAATGGCGCAGCCCGGGCCGCAGTCAAGAAAGCTGCGGCAAAGAAAGCCGCCGCAAAGACCCGAAAGGGCGACGCGAAATCCGTGAAATCGGTCGGCGCGACCGTGGCTCGCAAAAAAGGGCGCCCGTCGACTAGTGTAGTTGCGGCAAAAAAGACGGGAAGCCGGCGCGCGCCTAGCGTGAAAAAGGCTGCAGGTGCCGCTGTCAAGCCGAATGTCGTCACCGAAGCCGCGAGCGAGTAAGACGGCGGCGGTCAGGCAGGCAGGTGGGTGGCAAGGAGAGGATTGTTCCCTGCCACTCGCTTTTATTGTTTCTTCCTGATGACGTTGCATCGTTTTTCACCTGCTCCGAGTAAATTCGGCCCGGGGTCTAGATGCCACCACAGTTGTGTAGGTGAGTTTGGGATGCCGACATTTTGGCGGATGAATTTGGCCTGCTGGCGACACGATCTTCGGATGGTTTTGCACTCTCAAAGGGTGAAGTACGATCGGCCCGATTCAACTTCCTAAGGTTGACCAAGCATCCGGCTGGCATCCCATCGCGTCCCCCGCATCGTTGTGCGGTGCTCTCCGATCCATGGCCGCGGCGTATTTGCTCGTCGCGACCTGACCGCTGGTGAAATGCTCCTCGAGTACGTCGGTGAGCGCGTTCATTGGGAGATCGCCATCACCAGCCCCCCAGTCGAACCCGCCAATCCGGATCACACCTTTTTCTTCGATCTTGGCGATGGCCGCATCATTTATGGTGTGACAGCGGGAAATTCGTCGCTTTGGATCAATCATTCGCGCGCGCCCAATTGCGAGGAAGAAGATCGAGGCGTCCGGATTTTCATTCAAGTGCCGCGCGCGATCAATGCGGGTGACGAGCTCAGCGTTGATCACGCACTCGTGGTTGAAGGGCGCGTGACGCGTACGATGTGTGATCGATCTGCGTGCCGTTGTGTCGCGTCGACGCGCCGGAACCATGCTGGCCATTCGGAAGCGCCGTAAGCAGGCTGCGAGGGTGCGTAGCCGATGCGATGCAAGGTGTGTGTCTTCCGCTCTGCTTCTGGACGCGATGCGATCAGCAGTGCGCATTCTGGAGCGATCAGGATCGGACCGCCTCATCGTTTCGTGGCGAACGGCCGGGCGGGGTGCTACAGCGAGCAGCTTTGGACTGCATTGCTGGCCACTACTGGCGGATTCTGCGTGGCGTCCGGACAAGGCGTACGAACGTGGTAAAGCCGTGTTTCAGCCAACAGGTTCGCCTATGCGGCTATTTGGCTGAGCCTATCTTCGCGGACAGTGCTGCGCACATTCTCATCGACGAGGCCGCGTGACGATGTCGTTGCCGACGAGTTTACTAAGCCAAACTAAACATGGGGTTGCACGGCAGTGGTGCCATTGTTTTGCTCGCCCATCACATGCGCGCTTCGTGGGCGATCCAGCATGCGGCAATGGGGATGATCTAGATATGGCTTGGACGGGGGGCCACGGTGCCGCCCTGCCGAGGATCGGGAATCGGGAATCGGAGACGAGGCCGTTCCGGCCAGGAATCACTTCAGCCGCTGCTCGGCGCCAATCACCTTGTAACGTGGGGCAATATTCAGTTGCCAATCATGCAGCACGAGGGGCCGTTCAAATGCTGACACGGCGTCCGCTGCGAGGATCCACTCATTCGACTCTCGGCATGCATGTGCGTGGCCGCGACCGCGTGCTCGACTGCCTTGTAGCGTTCAACGGGTTCGTCCCCGTACCCAGCCTGCTGCAGGAACCACACGATATACGTGGCACGTATCAGCTCGTTGAAAAGATACTCGTTCCCTTGACCGTCCCGACAGGCCACCAGCGCAAGATGATGTGACAAGGACTGCGTCTGCACCGACGTTTTGTCCAGTGGCAACAACATGATTTTTGTTAAGGTGCGTCGCGGCGCGGTGGGCCGTCCGCGGCTTTTCTTGGAACTCATCTTGCGGCACATCGACCTGCAGGAGAAACCGCCCGCTGGGTGAGGCTGTTGTCTCAATACCGATCAGGTATTCACGGCATCTTTGAATGCTTTGCCGGCGGTAAACTTGACCGTTTTTGCGGCAGCGATCGTGATGGCTTCCCCGGTAGCGGGATTGCGGCCGGTTCGCTCGGCGCGGGCACCCGTGGAGAAGGAGCCAAAACCGATCAACTGCACCGTATCACCCCGGGTGACTGCGTGCGTCACGGCCTCGAGAATGGCATCAACGACGGCTCCAGTGCTAGCTTTGGTGTCGCCGGTGGCAGCCGAAACAGCGTCGATGAGTTCTTGCTTGTTCATTCGTGGATTCCTCAGTCATGTCCGCCCAAAGCGGGTTTGGCCACTACCCTATAACATCTACCGCGGGCAACGCAACTTCTGGATCTTTGTTGCAATTGTAATTTGCTCAACTGAGGTCAACCGGGGGAGAATTACCCGCGTTATACGCGCAGACATTACACGTATCGCTCGCCATGTGCGAGCTGCCGCTATGCTGCGATCTGAATGGACGACGAGGAAGGGCCGGGACTGCGGACGCATGTCATGCGTGCCGTGTAATGGCGGCAAGCCGTCCCGAAAAGGTGCCACCATGATTGGCAGTGGCCAAAACGGATTCGAAAATTGCACCGCGACCGCATGAATTGCGAGCGCGCGGTATCAATGAGCAGATTAATTGCGATGACCAGTAAAATTCAGGCCCTGCACCAGCAACTTGGCCACCTCAATTTGCTTCTTGATGAGGCACGGAAGAAGGAAAAGGCGGCAGTCCTCTCCACGATTCGGGAGCAGGTGAAGGAGTACGGCATCACGGAGGTGGAATTGCTCCGTGCGGCCGGCTTCGTGAAAGACAAGCCCAAGCAGTTGCCAGCCAAATACTACGATCCTTCCTCGGGCAAATCGTGGACTGGACGCGGCGCGTGTCCGAAGTGGCTGGCTGGCAAAAACCTGGATGACTATCTAATCCGCCCGGCCGCAAAGCCTTGGTGGCCAGGGGAAAACTGATAGGCAAGACCCGTCTTTGCGAGTGCAAAGTGCGCGATTGAGCGTATTCGGTAAAGTTGCAGCCTCCGCGATTGGACACTATGGCCCAAGGCCAATCGACGTAAACCAGTATCCTGTTGGCGCCCTGAATTGTGCGAGAATGCGTGCCGCCGCGGGTGTAGCTCAATGGTAGAGCAGAAGCCTTCCAAGCTTACGACGAGGGTTCGATTCCCTTCACCCGCTCCATCATGGGCCCGTAGCTCAGTTGGTTAGAGCAGTCGACTCATAATCGATTGGTCGCCGGTTCAAGTCCGGCCAGGCCCACCACACGAACCCGGATGGTGAACGCGGTAGGCACTGAACTCTTCGCGACGTCGAGCGACGCGACCACCATCGACAGGTGGTGATGAGAACTCCGCGGCAATGCGGCCGTGTCTGTTCGACGGCGGCCTCAACGACACGTTCGGATGCGTCCGGGGAAGTTTCGCCTCCTCCGATCCAAATACGAGCGTGACCCAGCCGCAGTCGACGCCATACACCTCCGATTCCACGTTTCCGGCCGGAGGTATCGCGCGAATGCGCCACGGCTTTAGAAGCTCGAAGCGGACTTTACGTATCCGTTCGCGCCGGCATGCTATGTGGGTGCTCAATCTGTGTTGGAGAATGTCCATCACGTCGACGCGCATGGCTCGACCGCCGATGGCCGTCGACGACGTAATGGAAGTGACACACAACGCGTGTCTCATGGAAATACCTATATGTCGGACACTTTCGAGCTGGTTGCTATCTCCTTGCCGCCCGACATCGCGCCTGAGGCGTTGCCGGCTGCGGTGAAGTCGATGGTTGCCGACTGCTGGCCCGGCATGAGTCGGGGGCAACTCATTGTTCGCGCGCGTCGCCATGCCCTGCGACTCTCGTTGCGTGCGCGCGAAGCCAGCGCCCCGGGTGAAGTCGGGAGGTTCTGTCTGTGCCTGACAGCAGACGGCGAATCCGTGCGTCTCATCGCGCACCTGCGACGTGTTCCCCGCCGACGCAAGCCGATTCGGTCCGGAATACCCGTGAAAAACTCGAGCACACCGCCACGGGATCCGCGTCAGACCTCGCTGTTTTGATAGCGATGCAGTGGTGAGTGCCGATGCGGGAATACATCGGTCGAATGCAGTGCGGCGCCCCACAATTAAAGCTCATCTCGGCGAAAGTGAGCGCCGCCACGTCAGCCGCTGGACACGGGGTGCATCGGTCGAAATGCATCACTCCCTCGCCGAGCTCGATACAATCATCGAATCAGATTGGGGGATATAGCGATATGCGACAACGGACTTGCGCACCTGCCTACCAGCACCATCGGGATGCAGGCGCTGACGGATAATATGGTGATGGGCGAGGGAAAACCACCGCGTGATGACTGGAACAATCTCACGCGTGACGAACTGCTGGCGGAACTGGCGCGTCTTCAGGAAGAAAACGCGAGGCTCGCTGCATTGCTGCCATCACAGGTCCGATCGCAGGGCAAACCCATACGGATCACTCCGTGCGAGCCATCCGCGGCCGCCCGAAACCCTGACATGCCAATGCTGTCGCCGCAGCAGAAGGTGCAGATCTTCCGGCGGTTGTTTCGCGGGCGCACCGATGTTTATCCGCTTCGTTGGGAGAGCCGGACCTCTGGCAAATCGGGCTATGCGCCGGCCTGCGCCAATGAATGGCGGGCCGGGATCTGTGAAAAACCCCGCATCCGATGCGCGGACTGCAGCCATCGCGTGCTGCTGCCGCTCGATGACCAGGTGATCTATGGGCATCTGGCCGGCGATCATACGGTGGGGCTTTATCCGCTGATGTCGGATGGCACTTGCTACCTGCTCGCCGTCGATTTCGATGAGGCGGATTGGCGCAACGATGCGGCAGCCTTCCGCCAATCGTGCCAGGAGCTGGGAGTCCCGGTGTCGATCGAAATCTCCCGCTCAGGCCAGGGCGCGCACGCGTGGATTTTCTTTTCGTCGGCGATCGCTGCGCGCGACGCGCGACGCATGGGCTCAGCAATCATCAGCCACACCTGTGTCCAGACCCGGCAACTCGAACTGTCGTCTTACGACCGGCTTTTTCCGAATCAGGATCTGCTGCCCAAAGGCGGTTTCGGCAACCTGATTGCGCTGCCGCTGCAGAAGCAGCCGCGCGAACATGGATACAGTGTGTTCGTCGACGATGATTTCCAGCCCTACGCTGACCAGTGGGGCTATCTGTCGTCCGTGCATGGGATGGACGGACACGATATCGAGGGAGTGATCTTTCGCGCCACCGGTGGCGCGCACCCACTCGACGTTACGTTTATCACTGAGGAGGACCAAGCCGAACCGTGGAAGCCGTCATGCAGCCAGCCGAAGCGGTTGGCCGGAACGATGCCGGCGTCACTGACGCTGACACTCGCGAATCAGCTGTATCTTGAGAAGGCCTCGCTTCCGCAGGTGTTGCTCAACCGTTTGATCCGGCTGGCGGCTTTCCAGAATCCGGAATACTACCGGGCCCAAGCGCGCGGCTTTAGTGTCTGGGATACGCCGCGCATCATCGGCCGCGCGGAGAATTGCCCGCGCCACATTGCGTTGCCGCGGGGCTGCCTCGATGACGTCACGACGCTGCTACGCGACAACGGCATCGCCTGCGATATTCGGGACGAGCGTTGTGCTGGCGAACCGGTGACGGTTTCGTTCGCCGGCACCTTGCGCGATGACCAGCAGGCAGCGGTAGCCGACCTGTTGCAACACGATATTGGCATCCTGCATGCGCCAACGGCTTTCGGCAAAACCGTGACGGCAGCCGCAATGATCGCGCGGCGCGGCGTCAACACGCTCGTGCTTGTGCATCGTCGGGAGTTGCTCGACCAGTGGCGTGAGCGTCTGCAATCATTTCTTGCACTCGATCCGCGCGCTGTCGGGACAATTGGCGGCGGCAAGTCAAAAGCAACGGGCCTGATCGACATCGCAATGCTGCAGTCGGTCGCACCGAACGGAGCCCGCGGTGAGCTGTTGCGGCGCTACGGTCAAGTTATTGTCGATGAATGTCACCACGTCTCGGCCGATTCGTTCGAAGCCGTGCTCAAGGCTGTCAACGCGCGCTATGTGTTGGGCCTCACGGCGACGCCCGTCCGGCGTGATAGCCAGCAACCTGTGATGTTCATGCTATGTGGGCCGGTGCGCCATATGGCGCGACCACCGGCCAACGCGCCGCAGTTCCTTGAGGTTCTCCCGCAAAGACTCACCGCAGAGGTGGAGGTCGCGAGTGACGCGCCGATCCAGGAGGTGTTTGCGCGTCTGTCGCAGGACAAGTCACGCACTGGCATGATCGCCGATGCAATCTGCGAGCAATACCGACAGGGAAGAAATGTGCTGGTGCTGACCGAGCGAACGGACCATCTCGAGAGCCTGCATCAGGCACTGGAGGATGCGGTCCATCCGTTGTTCGTGCTGCATGGGCGCATGGCCAGGAAGGCGCGCGAGGCGCAACTGACTGCGCTTGGCGTGCTGGGCGATGATGTGCCGCGCGTCGTGTTGGCGACCGGGAGGTTGGTGGGCGAGGGCTTCGACCATCCGGCGCTGGACACGCTTGTGCTGGCCATGCCGATCTCGTGGAAGGGGACTCTACAGCAGTATGTCGGGCGGTTGCATCGAGAGCACGTGGCCAAGACCGGCGTACGGGTGCTGGATTTTGTCGATGGGGGACATCCGGCGCTGCTGCGTATGTGGGAGAAGCGCCAGCGTGGCTACCGGGCAATGGGATACCGTGTGCACGCATGCGGGGAAGCGCTCCAGCTGGTGCTCGGCTGAAATCCGACAGTCTTTTAATTAAAAGGGTCGCATTGATATTGCACCCAAGCATCCGAAGGGCGACCCATCGGCCCGTCGGTTCGCGTTGGCCTACCATCGAACGTATCTTGTCCGGCCGCGTCGACGTTGTCGAGGCCGAGCCGCACGCGGCACGGGTAGGGCGCCGATGGCACTTGGGCCGGAGGCGGCTGGAATCTTTCCGCGATGCGGAGAGAATGCTTTGCGTGCCGCGATCGGCTTCGCGCGTCAAGGGCGGGAAGCTGGGAGTCGGTTGCATGCTAATCCCAAGAGTGGCCGGAACAGCGCGGTGCAGTACTCGAGACCGGTCTGTCCGGAAATCGGTGTGCACTGGGGCCGATGGAACTAATCACGGATTCAAGACGATGGCGAGCGCGATGATACCGTGGTCGCCGCTTGTTCTATCCACAAGAATATCCGAGAGATTCGGACGACTCGGAATGTATCAGCAACATGCGGAATCGGTTCCTCGCACCAGGCGAACTGGATCTGAAAGACGGGAAATGTTGGTGCGATCGCGTGAGGGTACCGGAATCCGCTGACGCAGGAGCAGGAGTTCGAATTGCCCGACACCGAAGGGTGGATGCGCAATGGTTCAGCGAGATAGACCAGAATCGAAACGGCGGACGAGCGCCGTCGGAAGTTCCCGCCGTCGTCGGGGCCGCGGAATTGAACGCAGTTGAGACGTTGCCGTGGGCGCCGGGATTGAGATCTCAACCTCCTGTCAGAATTGCCAGCTTGCTCACATCCGTCGCCAGGCATGTAATTCGACCGCAGCGGCTGGCTAAGCGTGATACGGACGACGTATCGCCAAGCATGAAATTGGCGTATTCAATCCCGCTTTTCAAAGCCTCTCTGAAGCTCGACTTAGCGACTTGGCCATTGCTGCATCAATCGGGACCGTGATCTCGCGGATCGCTGAGATCGATGTGCTTCCAGATGCCCTGGAGCCCCAACATGCACGACGCAACGCATCTCTATGACGTTATCGTTGTCGGTGGTGGGCCCATGGGCCTATCGACCGCCTACCATCTCAGCAAGCGCAAGGCCAGGACGCTGGTGCTTGAGCAATTCACCTTCGTGAACCAGCTTGGCAGCTCGGCTGGCGTGTCGCGCCAGTTCCGCATTCCCTATCCCGACGCCTACATGGTCAAGCTGGTCAAGCAGTCGATCCCCTATTGGGACGAGTTGCAAGGCTTGACGCCGCTGCCGCTCATGGACACGGTCGGCACCTTGTGGTTCGGCGATCCGTCAGTCAAGTCGACAGAGGGCAATATCCCCGCCGCCGAGCAAGCGCTGAAGGCCGAAGCGGTTGCCTATGAAACGCTGGATGCGCGCGAATTGGAGAGGCGTTTTCACTTTCGCAATCTGCCGTCGACGTATACGGGTCTATTTCAGGCGCAAGGTGCCAGCATCGATCTCGCGGCCACGCAGCGGACGCTGCTCGACTGGAATCAGCGCTCTCCCTTCGTGCGGCTGTTGCAGGAGGCGCCGGTCATCGGCATTGAGCGTCGGCAGGGCCTCTTTGAAGTGAAGACTCCGCTTGGGACCTTCAGTGCCGAAAAGCTGGTGCTGACGCCGGGTCCCTATGCCGACGACGTGTTCAAGCTGCTGGGGTTCCGTATCGCGGCGACCTACTGGAATATGGCCTCGGCCTATTACCGCAAGACCCGGCCGGATATCCAGTACCCTACCTGGTTCGTTTTCCAGAACCCGGTGGGCGACAATCGCAACCAGTTCTACGGCTTCCCGGAGGTAGCCTGGAATTACCCAGGCTATATCCGTGTCGCCTCCGATTTCGTCCTCGCGCCGCTGACGTCCCCCGATCAGCGCACGCCCATTCCGAATCCTCAGGAGCTCGCGTTCACTGCCGAGTGGGTCGGCGAGCATATGGAGGGTCTCGAGCCCGTTCCACGCTTCACATCGACCTGCCTCGTTGCACTCAGCAAGATTGCGAACAAGGAGTTGCTGATCGACTTCGCGCCCGACTATGTGCCGAACCACCGCGACATCGTCATCTATGCGACCGGCTGGGCCGGAAAGTTCGTTCCGCTGCTAGGCGAAATTCTTTGCCAGTTGACCCTGGACGGTCATACCCCATTCGACATCTCGCACTTCTCCACCGGCAACCGCTATTTCAACAAGCTGGCCTGAGCGCAGGCCGGGCATCTACGGGAGCAGGACACCATGGCAAGCAAGACCTATTCGATCTTCGGTTGCGGTGCCGCCGGTCTATACACAGCCTGGCGACTGTTGAATGGCCGGACGCGAGCGGGGGGCGACCCGGATCGTCAGTTGCAGCAGGGTGACGTCCTGGAACTCTTCGACTGGGGCAAGTACGATTTTTCGAAGGAATTTCGGGGCACCCGTGCACCCGGTGCCCGGGTCTGCACCTGGCACTACCAGAACGATCCCAATCATTCGTACCTCGAGCTGGGCGGCATGCGCTATTCGCAATGGAACGGCAAAAACGACGGTAAGGCGCAGGGCCACCGGCTGGTCACGACGGTAATCGCCACGCTCGGGCTCGACCGCTATGCCGTGCCTTTCAACGAATCGAGCAATCCCCTCTACTACCTGCGCGCCCGGAATCTCTATCAAAACGATATTTCTTCGCGCACGCCGGCGCCGTACGCGGCCAACAACTTTGCTGCCGCGACCACGCCCGACCAGGGCTTCGCCGTCGTCGAAGCGTTGTCGATTACGAGCACCAGTGGTCCGAGCACACGCAAGCAGTGGGACGCGTTTTATCAGCATGGCCGCATCACGGCCGAACTGCCGTCGAGCTCCATCTTCCAGAAAGGCGATTTGCTCAAGGACATCGGCTATTGGAACCTGATGTACGACCAGCTCGGCTCGGAAGGCTATCAGTACGCCGCGGACGGCAACGGATACTCGTCCAACGTGATTAACTGGAATGCCGCGGTCGCCTTCGAGTCGAACAACGAATTCACGCCGGGCAATCAGTACATGACGCTGACGACCGGCTACTCGGGCATGTTTCACGCACTGTTTGCGGCCATCGAGCAGTTGGCGACGCAGCGAGGCGTCACGCTTGAGTATTACCCGAACCAGCGGCTGCGCTCCATCCATGTCGAGAACGGCGTCGTCCATTACACGATCGCGAAGCGGGAAGATCCCTACCGGGAGGCTGCCCGTCGGGCCACGGCGGCCGCCTGGCTGGCCATGCCGCGCGCGGCGCTCGAACAGGTGGCCCAGGGCTCGCGTTATGACGATCGGGGTGGACTGGACGTCCTGAACGACCAGAAGGTCAAGCTCTATCTCGAGTCGGCCATCATGCAACCGTCTTACAAGGTCGGCATGTTCTTCGAGCATGAATGGTGGTTGGACCCGGTTACGCCCTATCCGCCACAGATCAACGGCTATGAAGTAACGGATGCCGTGATCGCGTCGCTCGAGGAACAGGACGTTTCGCCAGTGTTCGTGCAGGCGATGTTCGGTTCGGACACGATCCTGAATGTCCAGTTCGGGAGCGCCGACGAGCTGGTCAAGGCTGTGGAAGAAGCCGCCGGCGAGCGGATGACCGTCAAACAGGAAGCGTTGCTGCTCGCCGTCGCAAAGCGCAACACCATGGGACCGAGCGTGACCGACACGCCGATCCGCATGGTGGTCTACTTCGGCAATAACGCGGCTGACAAGGATGCAAAGCCGGTCTACGGCTTGCTGGCTTCCTACGACGACGAAACCTTCACGACGTTTTGGCGCGAGTTGGAACTCGGGCCGAACGAACAGCGGCATGTGCCGATCGCCGACGATATCCAACCCCTGATCGGGCCGCGCAAGGTGCCCGACAGAATGGTCAAGATGCTGCGAAAGCAGCTGGCGGAATTGCACTTTGGGCCGAACTCGGACTTTGCGAACGTGCCCGAGCCGCTCGAGGCGGCCTATGTCGACTGGTCGCTGCCGCCATTCCGTGCGGGCTACCATGCGTGGGCCGCGCACTACGACATTGCCGACGTCCAGCAAAAAATACGCAAGCCGTCGCAGCTGATCGACGGCAAGGATGCGCCCATCTTTATCGTCGGGGAATGCTACTCGAACGATCAGGCCTGGGTGGAAGGCGCCTATTGCACAGCGGAATCGGTGCTCAACGATTTCTTCGACATCGAGCCGTTGATTGATGATTCGGAATACCCGTTCATCTGCCAGCCAACTTGATTGTTCGGGGCATGCGGTCGAAGTTGAACGTGCCGCGGATCTCTACCGGGAGCTGGGGCCGGGAAAGACGAGCGGGACGGGCGGTGAGGCACCCGCTCGAACGACCGCATGGCTGGTCGAAAGACGTTTGGCACGCGTCAAAACCGAATGACCGGCCATTTTCCGTAGTTCTGCACGACCCTCTTTTTCTGACGCGGGTAATAAGGAGCGGCAATGCAATCTCTCAGACTGTGGCGGCATCTGGCGCCCGGCGGTTCATCCATGGAGCGGCTTGCGCTTGGCGAGCCGGTCGCCGAAGACCCTTCCATCAAGCATCTGCTCAAGCCTGAGCTCTCGACGCGCGATTACGTCACGTATCTGCTGTCCATCGACGCGGAAATCGAGCATTGCCTGATGGTGCAATATCTGTACGCCGGCTATTCGCTGGGCGGGCCGCAGGTGCCGGCGGCGTTTCGCGACACGGTCCGCAGTTGGCAGGAAACCGTCCTCGGCATCGCCAAGGAGGAGATGGGCCACCTGATCACGGTGCAGAACGTGCTGCGCCTGATCGGCTCGCCCTTGCATTTCGAGCGTGACGATTACCCGTGGGATACGCCGTTCTATCCATTCCCTTTCATGCTGGAACCGTTGACGCTGGATTCGCTCGCGAAATACGTCTATACGGAGGCGCCGCTCGATTGGGATGGCGGCGAACTGGGCGAGGATATCCGCCGGCGCGTCGGCGCGCAGGCATCCCAGCCTCATCAGGTCGCCGAGCTGTTTCATACGCTGATTCCGCTCGTCAAGGACCACCTGCCCGATGATGTCTTCCAGGCCGACACCTACCGCTGCCAGGCGGATTTCGCCGAATGGGGGCGCGGGTATAAGGGCGGCCACAGGGGCAACGGCGGCGGTCGCGCCCTAGGCGGAACGCCGGACGTGCTCGTGATGCCCGCCACCTCGCGCGACGACGCGGTGAACGCGCTGGATAAAATCTCCAAGCAAGGGGAGGCGCCCCACGGCAAGGATCCCTCGCATTTCGTGCGCTTTTTGCGGATCTACGTCGAGATGCGTGCGGTCCTCGAAGGCGAGCTGTGCGGCGCCGACATCTGGCTTGCCGCACGCCCCGACGACTTTCTCGAAGAACTCTGGACGGAAGCCTATCCGGCAGCGGCGGCCGAGCTGCACGCGGCGAAGGTAGACGACACTTGGCGGCCTTCGCGGCCCGTCGCGGTCAATCCCTACGTGGCGCTCGACCCCGAGCTCGAGCCGGAGCAGGGCGGCGCACCCGTGACGCCCATCACCGAGCCGGTGACCCAGCTGTGGGCGTCGCTGTTCAACTTGCGCTACCGCATGCTGCTGCAGTACCTGATCCACAGCTTCACGCTCTACGGCGGGCTCAATGCGGCCGGGCAGTTCACGCCGCGCGGCACGATCGTCAATGCGGCGTTCGGCGAGATGTACAACCTGCGCGCGCTCTCGGAGATCCTGATGCAGTCGCGCGTGTCGATCGAACCGGACGCGCAGCTCGCGGGGCCGCCGTTCCAGATGCCCTATACGCTCGACAGCCCGTTCGGCGAGGCAAACCGCTGGCGCGGGCACCTCGATCTGCTCGCGGCCTCGGAGAACCTCGTGGTGGCCTTGCTGGCCAAGACCGATGCCGCACGCCATCCGTATTTGCTCAGTCTGCGCGAAGCCGACAAGAACCTGGCCGCCGTCGCCAGGCGCATCCTGTCCGGCGACGTCGACCTGGCGCTACTCTAGGAGCCGTACATGCCGATACTGGAACTCCGGATTTTGCCGCCCATCGCGGTCGGCAGGCTGGGCGCTGCGGCGACGCCGCTGGAAGCGTTCGACCTCGTCGTTGATCCCGACAACCCACTCGACTTTCGACGCATCGTGCCGCGCACCACGCTGGAGGTGGATCCCGAAAGCGGCGAGATCGTAAAGGCCTATGTGCCCGACACGATTCGCTTCAAGGACGAGAACAAGAAGGTGCGGCCTGTTGCGCCTTTTCTCGAAGTGTTTGCGCGCACGAGCGAGGCACCCGATACGCTGCAGCCGCTCACGCTGCAATTGCTCGCGGCGGAACAACTCGATCTCGACGCGCTGCATTGGGATATCCATCTGGGCAACATCAAGATCTATCGCCGCACCAACGACACGAACGACAAGATCCATGCGAACCTGACCGGCCTCAAGGATCACAAGCGGCACGCGATGCACGGCCATTGCGAGCACTTTCGCCCGGGGCGGCCTCTTCCGCTCGGCCACGTCCAGTTCATCAAGCCGACGGCTCGGTTCCCCGAGATCCGCCTGCGCTACACTCCTGCCGCCGGTCTCGTGTACGGGACGCGGCTGGTGCGCCGCACCTCGGACGACGAACGCGAAGACGAGCTGAAGCCCGATCCCGTCATCGATCGCGACCATCTCCTGCTCTACGCCGAGACGCCGGGCAAGTGGCTCGGCTTCAGGGAGGCGGGCGGCCCCACGAAGGCGCATCCTGCGCCGACCAACCCCGCGCAGATTTTTGCCGGATATGCCGACAAGGATGGCAATCAAGTCAGTTGGGGCTATCTCGACGACGAATGCGATGGCCATGTGCAAGTCGTGCTGACGAGGAAGAACGGCTCCACGCTGCGCGCGCACGGCTATATCGGCGCCGGGCCGCCGGCCTATGCGCCCGATACCATGCCGCTGCGCGTGGTGTCCGACGAGATGGAGCAGATTCTCCACGGCATCGACGTCCCGGAAGAAGAGCGCGTATCGATCGACGAAGCCACGGAGATCGTCCTGCGTGCGCTCGAAACGATCCGCCTCATGAACACCGCCGTCATGAACGGCAACCCGATCAACGGAAGGCTCAACGTCGCGAGCACGATGGTGCGGCAGAACACGGCCGACTTCGAGCGCTATTACGAGCCGATCGCCGCCGAATCGATCGTCGACAATCTCGCGCTGCGCGCGCTGCACGAGCGCGTGTTCAGCACGCTGGCGGCAGGTGGCGCGCCGTGGTTCGCCAAGCTGCTGCGCCAGCCGGAGGACATCGGCGACCTGACCGCCGAGGGCTTGCGCAAGATGCCGGCCCTGATGCGCGGGGCGGATGGCCGTAGCCTGACGCTCACGCGCCGCCACATCAACCTGGTGATCAAGGCGGCGCGAGACGCGATGTTCGGACAACCTGATCCGGAGGGAGACAAGCATGTCGGCTAACGATCCGAACGTTCCGAAAGACCTCGAGCGGCCTGGCAACGGGGAGATCCGCGCGTCCAACCTGACCGCGCAGATTCACCATCGCGGCGTGGGCAACCCGGTCTCGGTGCTGCCGCGCACGGCGATTTCGAATTGCTTCCCGGGCCTGGAGTTCGATTTCCGCAATCTCTGGCGGCGTGCATTCGTAGGCATCACGCTGGTCGAGAACAACAACTACGTCGTCGATGCGGAGCCGGGCTACGAGCATCTCAAGACGCGCCGCCTGCTGAGCTTCGACGGCCACAAGGTCGGCACGATGGTCCTCACGAAAGGGCCGGTGCTGCCAGATGGGGATCCTGTCACGCTGGCGAGCGCGCCCAATCCCAATGCGGTGTCGTTCATGGAGTGGTCGAACTCGATCGCCCGCATCGTGCATTTGCAGGGCAAGTCGGTCGAATGTGAATTCACGGCTCACGAGAACGCCCTGGAAGAGGTGTACTACCACCAAGGCAAAACCGAGACCCTGAAGGCGACGCTCACGCTGAGGCGCTTTTTCGAGGGCGACACGGCCAGCTTCAACCTCGAGATGCTGAAGCCGGGCGAGCTGACGCAAGGCCTCTGCGCGCCCTGGCAGAACGACTATCGCGAATGCGCGTGCTACTACTGGGCCGCGTCCCGACCCGACTTCGTCAATGTCGAGCCGGGCGACGACGGGCTGGCGCGCGGCGACATGTGGCTCTCCAAGCGCCGCACGGGCACGTACGTGCCGGACAATCGCGTCGACACGCGGCTGTGGTCCTACGACGATCTGTTCCGGTCCTGGCAGGAGGATCTGCAATTCGTGATCCGAGGCAAGGATGCCGATGAAACCTGACCCCGCCATCGAACCGCGCGCGGCGACCCGGCTGGCGCCGCTGGCGTCGGCGATGGCGGCGCGCATCGTCGAGGCGTCGCGTCCCCGGCATCCCGGGATCCACGTGGTCGAGGATCCGGAGGGCGCGCAACTGTTGCTCGTGAACGGAAGCCGCCTGTTTCATGTGCCGCACGATCTGCATGACTCGTTTCAGGCGGCGCTCGAGGACGGAGATGCGCAGGCCGTCGCCTCGCTGGTCGCGAGCCGCGGGCTCGACATGCGCCCGGCGATCGACGACGAGCCTTTGACCGAGATGCCGGTGCATGCGTTGTCGCTTGCCGTCGCGCAGAAATGCAATCTCGGCTGCACCTATTGCTACGCCCAGCAAGGGGAATTCGGCGGCAAGGCGAAGAACATGCCGCTCGAAACCGCGCTTGCGGCAGTTGACCTGCTGATCGAGCAGGCGAGCGAGGGCGGCAAGATCAATCTTGCATTCATGGGCGGTGAGCCGCTCGCCAATCGCGCGGTACTGCGCGCGGCGACTGTCCACGCGCGGGGGCGCGCCGATGCCCGCGGAATCGGATGCCAATTTTCAGTGACGACGAACGGCAGTTTGCTGCAGGAGGACGACGGGGCGTTCTTCGAAGAGCACGGCTTCGCTGTCACCGTCAGCCTCGACGGGCCCGCACCCGTGCATGACCGCTTGCGTCCATTCAAGGGCGGCATGGGCTCGTTCGATCAGATCGTCGAGCGCGTGACGCCGTTGCTTGCGCGCCAGCGGCGCATGCAGGTTTCGGCGCGCGTGACCGTCACGCCGTTCAATCTCGACTTGCCGAGCACGCTCGATACCTTCGTCGACATGGGGTTCCACAGCGTCGGCTTCTCGCCGCTGCTGCGCGCTTCGAACGGCCGCGCGGAAATGGGCCCGGACGATATGGCGGACATGCTGCAAGGGATGCTCGCCTGCGGCCTCGCATTCGAGCAAAAGGTCATGCGCGGCGAGCGCTACCCGTTCTCGAACATGCAGAACGCGCTGCGCGAAATCCAGCGCGGCACGCATCGGCCGTATCCGTGCGGCGCAGGGGCGGGGTATTTCGGCGTATCCGCCGATGGCGAGCTCGCAGCATGTCACCGCTTCGTCGGCGACGAGGCCGGCGCCATGGGGCATCTCTCCACGGGCGTCGATCAGGCGCGCCAGACGATCTGGCTCGCCGAGCGTCACGTGCACAAGCAACAGCCCTGCAATGCATGCTGGGCGCGCTATCTTTGCGGCGGCGGATGCCATCACGAGGTCCTCGAGCGCGGACGCAGCGCCTGCGATTACATCCGCGGCTGGCTGCACTATGCAATCGGCGCGCACGGCAGGCTCGCGCGCTATGCGCCGGCCTGGTTTGCCGGTTCGCCTGGTGCGTCGTCTAGTGGTGCGGGAACGGCGTGAATCGCACGTTCGACATGCTAGTGACCGGCGCCGGTCCCGCTGGCCTGTGCGTGGCGCTTCGCTTGAACCATCTCGGGCATCGCGTGCTGCTCGTCGAGCGAAGCCCGCTATGGCCTCGTCCGCAGATCGGGGAAGCGCTGACGCCGGGTGTCAGAAACATCATCGACTACCTCGACGCGGACGAGGTGCTCGAATCCATTCCCATCCTCACCGGCAAGCCCACGAGTGTACGTTGGACGAGCGAATCGATCGAGACGGTTGCGCACGACGGCGCCGTCGTGGAGCGCGCCGCATTCGATGCGGCGCTGCTGCGCTTGGCGGTGGCGCGCGGCGTGGAAGTGCTGCGGCCGGCGAGCCTCGCGCAAGTCGACGGAGCGCCCGGTGCCTGGCGCGTGCAAATCGCTACGCCCGACGGGCTGCGGAACGTCGAGGCGCACGTGCTGCTGGAGGCCCACGGGCGGCAGAGCCGGCGCGAGCCGCAGCGCTTGCACGCTGCTCGGCTGTCCACGGTGTGGGCCGAAGCCGCGATGGAAACGCCGGCTGCGCATGCCGATTCCGCCACGCGCGTGGAAGCGCTCGATGACGGATGGATGTGGGGCGCCGCGTTGCCGGGCGGCCGTTATCGCGTTATGTTCACGTTCGATCCCTCCGCGCGCGACGATGCGCTCGAACGCGAGCCGGAGTCTGTCTTGCGCTACGCCTGCACGCGAAGCGCCTTGTTCAAGGACATGGCAGGTTTGCCTTGGTGCGATTCACCGCGCATGTGTGTCTCGACGCCCTACGTCGACGCGCTCTCCTGGCAGGACGGACGCATCAAGCTCGGCGACGCGGCCTTCGCGCTCGACCCGATCTCGTCCTCGGGCGTCGAGAAGGCGATGCGCTTCTCGCTCCAGGCCGCTATCGCGATCAACACGTGGTGCCGGGCAAGCGATCCCTCGGAGCGCGAACTGGCGCAGCTCTTTTACGAATCGCGCCTGATCGAAAGCGCGGCGCGTCACCTCGCATGGACCGCCGGGTACTACCGTCAGGCATGGTGCGCCAAATCGCCTTTCTGGCGCCTGCGCTCGACACCCGCATTGACGTCCGATACGGTTGCGACGTCCTCGCTCGGCGACGAAACCGCGGCGCGCGTAGACCTCATGACGCACGCGCTGCAAGACGAATTGGCGCACGTGCCGTCGAACCAGCCGCAGCCCAGCGAGCCCGCGCCTCCGTTGCCCTTGCACAGTCCGATCTGCTTCGCCCGCAATACCGGCATTGTCGTGGTGCCTTGCGCGACCGGCGACTGCGTGACCGCGCATCCCGCCTTGCAGCATCCGAGTCTTGATCGACCCGTCGCGTTCTGGAATGGCGTGGCGCTGTTTCCGCTCCTCGACATGCTGACGCGGGCAACGCATCCGCTCGATCTGATTGCGTTTCTCGGCAGATCGATGGAAGCGGCCAGGGCGCAACAGCTGCTCGAATGGCTGTGGAGCAAGCAAATGGTCGAGCCCGCTGTCTTCGGCGCGGGAATACCTACGGTATGGCGCGCGAACTGAACATCACCCAAGAAGGCTTCCACTTCGCGCTGCGCGCCTCGGCCGCGAACAGCCTGCCGATCAGCCCAACGAAGCGCGTCGCCAGCAGATCCGGCGTGCGTGCCCCTTTCGGCACCGACTCCTCCTAGACATGCATCCCGTCGTGCGGGCGGCGCAACTGCACACGCGATTCGTGAAGATCCACCCATTTGTGCCGCAGTCCGCCCGGCAACGGCAGCGGCGAGCCTCGTCGCCGACATGCAGCTCACGCTGATCAGCCAGCTCGTCTTTGCCTGGGTCGCCGCGGGCTATGTGCTCGAGCATTCGTCTTTCGATGTGGCGCGCTCTGCAGGCCGCCTCGCCTGGGGCATTGCGGCGCTCGTGCCGGTACTGGTGCTGTTCGCGCTCGTCCATCACGCACGGCCGTTCGAGCGTGGGGCACGGACCTTCAACCGGATCACGAGCGGCAAGGTGGTCGAGCGGGTGGGCAGGTCCGCACGCATCGATCAATCCATCAACCTGATCTGGCGGCAGACAGGCACTGTCGTCCGCTATCTGCTCATCTGGCAGAAGCTGCAATGCGCGGGGTATGCGCTGGAAATCTGGTTCGCGCTGCACGTGCTCGGGGCGGAGGCGACCTTCGCACAGGCGTTCGTCATCGAGGCCCTGATTCAGCTCGTCAGCAGCGCCGCGTTCCTGGTTCCGGGGAGCCTCGGTGTGCAGGAGCGCGGCTTCGTGGTGATCGGCGGCCTGCTCGGATTCGACGCGCCGACGTGCCTCGCGCTCGCAGGAGCGCGGCGCGTGCGCGATGGTGTTCTATGTGCCGGGCCTGTTTGCATGGCAGGTGGCCGAATATGCCTTACCGTCGACACGCCGTGTTGAAGGCACGGATTGAGGAGGGGGCCTGTGCTTGAGCCGGTCGAAGCGGCGAATGCATGAATCGGCATACGGCGTGAGTCAATGCAGGCATATGACCTGCTCCGTTCACGATGTAATCAAGGCATGCCTGAATGTATTACGCGAATATTTCTGCAGGCATACGGGTGCATCCCAGCCGCCAGACCCACTAGATCCACTAGTTCTTGTTGGCATCTCCATGCCCCCTCACTCACCAAGGAGCCGTCTTGATGAACTCGGAAGCAAAGCAGCGGACCTTCCGATGGAGGCTCGACCATTCGTCGAAGATCTCATATGGAGATACGGCGGGATGGCTACGGCGCTTGATGCGCCGCCAGGTCGCGCTGAGGTATTTCCACATCGGGGCCGCATCGACCTACGTCGTCAAGTTGCTGGCCGGGCCGCTGCTGGGAGGTAAGCCCGGATGAACGATGCGCGTCGTACGTATTGGCTGAAGGCAGCCGCGCTCTGCACGCCGCTGGTGGCGGCTGCCGGCTTCGCCGTGGCAACCCCGTTGCCAACGCCGCCGTGCGGGACACCGCCGGTGCCGGCCTACTCGTCGCTGGGCGCGCAACCCGCGATGGCGATCCTGCGCGGCGAGGAGCTCGATACGGGCGTGTGGCGGCCGTCTTCGTGCACCGGATGGCCTGCCGCGTCCAGCTCCCGGGTTGTCGTAGCGGTCGCAGGGTTGGTCCGCGTCGCCGGCGGTCCCGAGACGCTGTTGGCACGTGTCGGGGCGGTCTCCAGCCTCCGCACCGTGCGCTACTGGTCCACGACCGACAAGAAGTGGCGTCCCTTGTTCCTGGATGCCGCAGCGCTCGCTGGACCCGCCGAGGACGGGGAACGGCGGGCCGATTTCCGTCCGTCGGAACTGCAAGCCGGTCGAACCTTTTACTACTGGGTGGACGACAGCCGATCCGGCCCCCTGGTTTACCGGACGCGGGTGTTGGAGCACAGTCCGCACCGGGTGGCGCTGGCCGAGGAAAATGTGTCGTCGATCCGTGCGTTCGGACTGACGCTGTTTCAGCCGGCTGCGCTGCAGACAGTGGTGTTCGCCCAGCGCCAGACGAACGACGTCTGGGGCTTGTACATTCTCGTGCGCATCGACCGACAAGCCAGCAGTTTCATTGCGAGTGGGCAAGAGGCCTCCACGGCGAACCGGGCGCTGGCACTGTTCCGGCACCTGGCCGGCGTCCGGACCGACGCGGATCCACCGGCCGTGCGATGACCTGGGCCGTCAGCGCGTGATCGTGACGCGACAAGCCTTTCGTCGATGCATGAATCGCCTGCGGCGCCCCCACGCGCTTTCGTGCAGTGCGCGGCTAGCTCGATGCTGTCCGCGTCGCCATAGAGGATTGTCCGCGAGCCAGTTGATGAATGCCTCTCGGTCGTCGTTGCGCCAGAATTCATCTGCGTACCGCTGAAAAATTGGGGTCGATCATTATGTGCGCCCCACATTTATACGCCAATGGCGCATCGCTGGTAAGTAGACGCTGTCCCGATGCCCTATATCTTCATACAGGGTTGGCGGGAACGAGCAACGTCGCCCGGAAAGGAGGGAACCTTGTCCAGCTAGGACACGAGGCTCCTGGGCATTCTGGTGACGTGTCCCGTCGGTGAATGCTCGTAAAATCGAGCGGTACGGACCTAGTGCTCGATTTTACGAGCGTAGGGTTGCGCTTTCTGAAGCATTGACTATCATGCTCGTATTATCGAGCGTAAGCGCCATAGGGCGCGATTTATCGAGCATGAAGGTCAATCAAGAGGCGGCCGCCAGCTCGGCAGTGCTTGCCGAGACAAAGCAAATCGGACATCTACTCTCCCGTCTTCGTATTGCGAGAGGGGTACACCAGAGCGAAGCGGCCACGCGAGCCGGACTGTCGCGGAATACGGCCTATCGCATCGAAAAGGGTGACCCGGGCGTGGCGATCGGGCAGGTGCTCCGCTATCTCGAAGCGTTCGCTCCGGGCCTGGGCCTGCATGACTTACTCTCCGAGACGGATCCGGCGCTTAAATCTCTCGACGCCCGCGGCCTTCGACGACGAGTGAGCGTTATGTCCGAAAAAGAGCTCAAGGAACTGGATTTCTGATGGCAGCAACAATCAAGAAGCTCGCGGTATTCGCCTACCTCGATGACGATTGGTCGCCGGCCGGCCTAGTCAAGATGACGGAGGATGGCGCCGATCTCCAGGCGTCGGATTTTGCGTACGGCTTGCGTTATCTCGAACGGCCGAACGCAATCGACGTCGACCCGGTGGCACTCAGCCTCACAAACAAAGCCGAGCTGCGAGGGAAGACGATCTTCCCCGGCGCAGGACTGACGCAATTCGGCGGTATCCGGGATGCTTCGCCCGACTCGTGGGGGCGGCGCGTGATCGAGGCCAAGCTGAAGGTCAAGGCGAACAGCCTGCCGGAGTCGACGTACCTGCTTCACGCTGGCAGCCAGCGAATCGGTGCATTGGACGTCCGGGAGAGCTTGGAGACGCCGCCCGATCAACATCGCGGGGCAGGGCTGCACGCTCTTGAGTATCTCGTCGAGTCCGCAGAGAGGATTGACGAGGGACTCGATGTGCCGGTCGAGCTCGAGGCCATCTTTATTCAAGGATCTGGCTTGGGTGGCGCCCGCCCGAAGGCGACGGTAAGGGACGATGACGGCGTGCTTTGGCTCGCGAAATTCCCGACGAAAACCGACCGGATGAGCATGACGGACGTCGAGGAAGCCACGCTTCGCTTGGCTGAGCGTTGCGGCATCCGCGTCCCGCCAACACGTATGGTCGACGTTGGCGCACGCCGCGTGATGCTGATCCGCCGGTTTGACCGGTACTGGAGTCAACCCGATTTCGATACCACTCCGGATGATGATGCGCTGTATCTGCCGGCTATCGCCGGCGCGACGGAACGTCGCGTTCCGTTCGCGAGCGCATTGACGCTCGTCGGCTGCTCGGAGATGGAGTCGATAAGCAAGAGCTACCAGGACATCGCTGCAGCGATTCGTCAGCACATCCACGTGAACTACGTCCGGGCAGACAACCGCGAGCTCTTCAAGAGGATGGTGTTCAACATTCTCGTGAGCAACGATGATGACCACCTGCGTAATCACGGGTTCATCCGGGATCCTCGTCTGGGGGGCTGGCGCCTCAGCCCACTCTATGACGTCCTGCCGCGACCAAGCAGCGCGCACGAGCGCAATTTGCATCTCGGTGTCGGCCCGCAGGGCAGGGCTGCCACGCTGGACAATGCATTCGCCGCGCGGGATGCGTTCAGCCTCTCGCGAGCCGACGCTGGGGTGGCCATCATGGAGATCTGGAAAGAAGTCCGCGAGTGGAAGGTGTGCTTCGAAGCGAGGGGGGTGCCGGATAAGGAAATCGGCAACGTCGCTTCGGCGTTTCGTCATCTCGACCACGTGTCGTCGGCAGAACTCCGCAGGAAATTGCCCTGATCAGCCACGCCGGCATCCTTCTTCCAGCCACGACGAAGAGCACCTATGGGATACCTTCCTCAGAAGTTTGCGCAATACGAATCGGTTGCCCAAGCGGTCTGCGGTGCCTTTCTCGGAAGCCGCTCGGTATTCAATAGCGAGAATTGCTTCAGATAGAAGTGTCCGAAGGGGGCACACGGCACGGCGCGCTGGCGCCGCTCAAGACCTGGTTCAAGTGGCTCGCGCGCGAGAACCACCTCCTGTACAACCCGGCGTCCGAGCTGGACCTGCCCAAGCTCCCGAAGCACCTGCTGCGCGCCATCCTCAGCGTGCGGGAGGTCGAGACGATCCTGGCCGAAACGGACCCGGCCACGCCCTACGGCCTGCGTGATCGGGCCATGCTGGAACTGCTGTACAGTACCGGCATCCGCCGCATGGAGGTGGCGGGCCTGGCGCTGTACGACGTGGACGCGACACGGCGGCTGGTGTTCGTACGCGAGGGCAAGGGCGCGAAGGATCGCGTGGTGCCCATCGGCGAGCGCGCGCTGGCCTGGCTGGACCGCTATCCCAGGGTTCGGGGCCGCGGATCGATGAACCCGCTGCCACGGCACTGGTATCCGGGGCCGGTCAGGCTTAGCGGAAACAACGTCTGCTCACATCTTCAATAATTCAGGCATTCGCAATTCTCGAATTGGCGGAATCGCGTCGACGAGCGGCAAAAGCTGCGTGACGTCGTTGGCGTTTACGCCAGTCAGAATCGTGACGACGGGAATGCCGCGTTGGAGGACAGATGTCGTTGATTTAGAGGAATCGAGCCACGAAAGAAATTGGGCACTGCGATGCGATACGGATTCCCGCATTTTTTCTGATTCAGGCTTCTCATTCCGGACGATTTTAATTAGCATTGGGACCCCGCGGGACGCTTGGTGCCGATTGAGTCGGTGCTGTTTCGGGGGCGTCCGTCACCGGTGAATTTTGAGTCGATTTTCACCCGCTTTCGTCGCATGACTGCACCGCCTGACAATAAGCGGATCTGCCGTGACGCCGGCCGAATGCATTTCGCCGTGGGTCAAAGCACTAGCTTCGGAGTGCAAATGAATCAGTTCACTCGTTTCAACCTGATCGGATCGTCCGCCGCCATGGCGGCGCTGCGAAAGCAGATCGAAAAAATCGCGGCCCTCGACGTGCCGGTTACCGTGCTCGGCGAAACCGGGACGGGCAAGGAACTCGCGGCGCGAGCGATCCATTATCTCGGCGCGCGGCAGCACAAGCCGTTCGTGCCCTTGCATTGCGGGGCGCTGCCCGAGGCGCTGGTGGAAAGCGAACTGTTCGGCCACGAGCGCGGCGCGTTCACCGACGCACAGCTCGTCAGCGACGGCCTGATCGGCGAGGCCGAAGGGGGCACGCTGTTCCTCGACGAGGTGGACACGCTTGGTCTGAAGGCCCAGGCCGCGCTGCTGCGCTTCCTGCAGGACGGCGCCTATCGCCGTGTCGGCGGAGCGAAGCCGCGCGAGGCCGACGTGCGCGTGATCGTGGCTACCAATGCCGACCTGCTTGAGCGTGTGGAGATGCGGCAATTCCGGCGCGACCTGCTGTATCGGCTCGATGTGGTCACGCTGCGGATTCCGCCGTTGCGCGAGCGCGACGGCGATGCACTGGAACTGGCCGAGGTGTTTCTCGAGCGGCTGCGCACACGCTATTCGAAGCCGGCGCTGAGCTTGCATGCGCAATCGCTTGACTACCTGCGCGACCACACCTGGCCCGGCAACGTGCGCGAACTCGAAAACGCTGTGCATCGCGCGGTGCTGATGAGCGAGGACGGCACCGTGCGGCTCGGCAACGCAGGCCGGCAGTGACGCCGATGTCGCCGCCCGGGCGGACGGCGCGGCCGACGGCGATCCGCGGCCGTTTCGCACCGAGCGCGCTGCCGCGGCCAGAACACGACATCTCTAAAAAGCTACTACAAATTAATTAAAAAAATTGATCATACTTATTATGTCAAATTAGCATCTGGCTCTCATTTTGTTCCTGACGTCGACACGCCCTTTCCCAAGGGAAAGTCGTAGGCAAGCACTTGCCAACGGCGGGCCGGGACCTCATAATATTCGCAAGTGGACTGGGAGTACCCGGTCGGCGTCCAAGCCTCGGTGAGTCTCACCGGGGCTTTTCGCTTTATGCAGACGGAAAAATCTTAAGTCCCCAGTCCTGGTAGCCCACACCAAGCTGCGCTCGTCCCCCGCTGCAATAGAACTTTCGCTTCAGAATTTCAAACGCCCGATTGTCCTGTTCCGGCCGCAGAACGCTCATGCCCACGGGTCTGGCGACCAAGTCAGCCAATTGTAGCCCGGGCGAATCGACCTTCTTGTCGGCAAAGATGACATCGAACGGCAGCGTGATACCCAGCCGGTTGGCGCCGTCACAAATCCGGCGAAACTCCAACTCCAACTCGTTGTCCTCCTTTTTGCCCCGACATTCCACGACAACGTGCGTCAAGGCACCGTCCTGATTCTTCTCCTGAAGGAACTCATACAGAGTCTCGAGACAGAACCCGAGTGCTAAGTGATACGGGTTCTTGTGAGTCTCACCCCGTTCGCGGAGCTTTGCTTTGTCGATCACGCAACTGATCAGGATGAAGTTGCTGACCTCAATGATGCTTGTCAGATCCGTGAGGAAGTTCTGCTTGTGTTGGCGACTCGTAAAAAATCGGAAGTCACCCTTCTCCTTCCGAATTTCGTGTTCGTGAAGCACGTAGCCGACCGGCTCCAATTGGGACATGGGCTCGAAATTTATTCACGGTGTTCGAGATTTTGTCATATACCGGGGATTTCGTCTTCCGCGCTCGAAAAATATTCGCCCCAGTTGACGCTCGGGCCGACGAGACGGTCGACCGACATGGCCACCATTTCGCTCCGTGCCAATAGCGTAGCCGTCCGCTCGCGTGCACCGTCTCGGTGGCCGCCAGTTGCTCCGGCAAGGGCGCTGTCAGCGCCACGGTCGGAGCGCAACGAGTTCCGACGGTCTCTGCAGCGCCAAATTGACTTTGTTTCAACGCATCGACGTCTACGAGCAAGCCCGTCAGCGATGGCGTTTCGTTCGAATAGAAGAACTGCCAACCGCGACAGCAGCCATTTCTATACCGTCGCCACCCCAAAAGTGCACTGCTTCCACAAACACCACCAAAAAGCAACTTTCGAGGCGTTTTCGTGTCTTGTTGTCAATATGCCACGGGAAAACCCTAAGACGTGATTATCTTTTCAAAACGCATTATCGTAATAAAAAAGCGAGTTAGTTTCGTCTGATCTAATAATTATCCCGAGGGGTTTTGGCCATGACCGCTTCCAAACTCAAACACGGCCTTCGTGGTAACGACGCGTGGTTCCCATGCAACACGCCACCGGCGCAACCGATGTGGTGTGATGGTCGCTGGATGGGTTCGACGTTCTCATTCCCCGTTTTCTGGAATGGAGAAAAATGGGAAAGCAAAGTATTTGGCAGCCCCGGTGATACCTGGCGCGAACGGTCGAGTCCACCCTCGCCGAAGAAGAGCAGGAGAGTGCTAGCGATTAACCTTTTCGCAACGTAAGCGAAATCGAACGGGCATGGTAATTCGGTGACCGTCGTCAGCGCAAGCGTAAGCGGCCGACCGTCGACTCCTACCCGGCAGTCAGCGGAGGGTCTAAACACTGTTTGCACGGTGCCACCCGTCACTGCACCGATCCCCATAGTCGGCGCCATCGGAGGGGTTTAGTCGCGCTAGAGCGACGATTTCTCAGTTTGATTCCCTTCCTCCGCAAGCCTGGACATGTCACATTCTTAAGCCCTGTCACGATAGCCCGCCCGTCAACTCGGCATTTCGGATTTCGGTGATCGTGACGAAGCCATTGTCGGCTGCCTGATGGTCGCCCTCCACTAATGGCGCGCCACAGCGGCATCGATGTCAGTATCCGCCACCCCATGCAGCGTAGTGTTTGAAAACCCGTTTACTTGTGCGCACGATGTGCGCACAATGATGATTCCATCACGACGGGAGCACGGACATGGGCTGGCACTACACTCGCGCCAAGAGCCACACCATCGCCACGCATCAGCCGAGTGACCTTCAGATTACGGTCACGGTTGACGCCGACAAGCAGCGCACCTACGCGCCGACTGGACCAATCGCCCAACGCATGGCGCCCGACGAAGTCGACACGCTTCTCCGGGACCTGAAACAGACGCTGCTGAATGAGGACCGGCGGGCCGAGCTACGCACCCTCATTAACGAGCATCTCGGGCGAAGCAACAGCCTTGCAGTTTCTGCTATCAATAGCTCGAGCGGACGTGAGCCGATCAGCGAGCGTACTGTGCAGAGTTGGCTGATCGAGAGTCATCGGGTCAGCAACCGACCGTGCCCGGAATGGGCGCTCGTCGCACTTCGAGCGCATGTTTCCAAGATGTCACTATCCGAAAGAGAACATCTCAAAGGCGAAGCGGCAAGACGGCTGGAGCGTCCTGCATGGCTACGGGTCGATGAAACGCATGTCGTCGACTATGCAACCCACGATATCGAGTGGGACAGGCAGATCGAGGGCAAGTGGCGGAAAGACGCCAGCCCTGGGCTGGCCCACAAGCTGGCCGAGTTAGAGATCTATCAAGCTGGCTTTATGCACGGACAAAACACAATCCTGTCCGCACTAACTATCAGCCTCCGAAACAGCGCGACCTTTGAGGAATTCAAACTTGGGTTTGTTGAGCGCTACGACAATGAGATCTGCACTGCGCATCGGAAAAGACAGGTTCGGCGCGATATCGAAGGCGGCACTGGGGAGTTTTCGACATCCGACGACGAGAGTCCGGAATGAAGCGTCTGCAGCGTTAGTGCGCTTCCAAGCCGAGGAACCCGATCTAGCATCGCATGCAAAAAGTGCACTTCGCGGCTGGCGTCAAAGAAGCGGTACGGCCTGCCGCCCGGGTGTCGTTTGACTATTGGGTCCGGATCGTCGATGAAGTAATTCCGCAATCGGGTGGTCGGCACGTAAAACTCCTTGAGGACGTTTGTACAGTCCTCCTCGTGGCGAAGGATGACTGCCCAGACTGGAACAATGGCGCCGCCTCGCAAGCTACAGTTTGACGATGACGTTCTTCACGCCAGCCGATCACGACGCAGCCGTGCAGGCCATGCTCGTGCCCCCATATCGGGAGCCGCCACCTGCGCGGCCTGGTGAGCGGCAACAAGCGGCGCGCGCGGCGATCGTCTTCATCCACGCGATCGCCCGCCCCTCCCGACACCGCGAGCACCACGACGCGGCAGCTAATGCGCGTGCTGTTCGGCCATGCGGTGTCGGTCAGCGACCGGCACCAGCGCTTCGCGACACGGGGCGCCGCGCGAACGGCCTTGTATTTCCGGCCATTTCGCGCAGGTGATTCCGGATGGGGTAACATCGCCTTCATCTCATTTGAGCCAGCGTTTGAATGCATCTGCCAGCCGGACGAGCAGGCCTTTACTAGTTGCATGCTGCTCGACGTCCGCGTGGTCTCGTCGCAGTGCCTCAGCAATCTGCCGATGATCAAGTTGCTCCGCCGCCGGGCTTTTAGTAGTTGCATGCCGCTCAACATCCATGCGGTCTCGCTGTTGCACAGCAGCAATCTGTCGATGATTGAGTTGCCCTCCCCAGTGAATCTGATTGCGGATAATGCGGTAATGAGAGCGGCAGGGGTAGCCCCAGTTTCCAACGGATGGCGATAGCGATACGCCGGCGCCATGATCAGTCAGGCTCCACTTCGCCGGATTCAGCGGCGTAACTACCTTCAATCCGCAACCACAACAACAGAGATGGGACGCGGTTCGAAATCGCACTGATATGTACAGTACCCCCGGCGTCAGTTGGTCGGGGATGTATTCCACATACTCGTGCCTTACTTTAAGCAGACGGGTCATGCGGCACCTTCTTCATCGTTCGCAATATCATTTGCGGCGATGGAGTAGCTAAACGATTTCGCCCGCGACGAGTCGCGATAGATTCGATAGACTTTTTTCCACTGCAGGACTGCAAACGCAGCGTTTAGAGCGTTCAGTTCCGCAATCTGAATGTTCGTGGAATACTCATTCTCGGGCAGATCCCCGTCTGAGTAGTCGATCCGCCCCAGTGCCGACGTTTCGGCGCCTGGCACGAAGCAGGTTACACGCATGAGGCCGGTCAGACTGTCCTGCGCACGCAGTATGCCCATCCCCACGTCAACGAAAGGGATCCCCCACTCAACCAAGGATTTGACGATCGTTTTCTTAGCCGTGCCGCGGTCAAGGCACAGGAACACGAAATCCATCTCTCGGAGTGCCGCGGTCTCACCATCCGCGAACACCTCATGGACATGAATTCCTCGCCGCATCTTGCCGTAGATTTCCGCCAAGTAAGTGACCTTTAGAGGCTTGGCCTGCAACTCGTCGATGGAAGCCGCACCCGGCGAGCGGAAGGCATTGTGTTGGGAGAAAACGTCGCGGTCGAACAGATGAATGTCCTTGACGCACGACTTCGCAACGAGGTCCAGCAGGTATGACCCTGTTCCACCAAGGCCAATGATGGCGATTTTCTGGCTGGAAAGCCGCTCGTTGAGCGCGCCAATGCCAACCCGGCTGGTTGCCGTATCGTGGTATCGGAATACCGACTCATCTTCGTCGGCAGCGATGACGGGGAACGTGTTGGCCGTTACAGTTGGATCGATCACTTGGGCCTCACCGGTGATGCGCCCGATATAGGTCGTCATTTTGTGGTGGTAATCCCGATAGGCAGTCTTCGCAGAAAAGGTGAAGTCAGCCCGGACATCGTTGCCGAGATCCTGGCCTTGGCTCGGGTTGGTGATAGCCGCAATGATCCGGCCATCGTGGTGGCACGGATGCTCTCCAGTCCACATGGCAACGTGAGTGGTGGGCTTCGTCGTCTGGTCACCATTCAACTCCAGTGTCGAGATCAGAATCCCGCGCTTAATTTCACGGGCTGAACTTACGTAGGGGACATCCTTGATCAACAGATATCCACCTCGGACTTCGAGGTCATACCCTTCATTCCGGAGCTGCTGCAGGTCCGGGCTACGAGCGATTAGTAGGCGTGACATCGAATTCCATCCCCTCTTTCACTTGAACAGATTGCCCCTCGACCAAGCTCCCCTTTGCGCCAGAGTGCCCGCGCGAGTATTGAACGGTGAACTGGACGCCGTCGCCGGTCGGCGGGTTGTCGAAGGCCAACGCAACGATTTCGTCGAAGGTCAGGCGCTGCTTCTGGACCACCTTCGGCGTGCCGTTGACGTAAATCGTGACTTGCTTGCCCGGTTGCTGGCTCACAGGATCTGCATTCCCGTGCTCGTTGGTGCTCATTGGAATAGCTCCTATCGTCGATTCTGGATAAATTATTCTGTTTAACGCCGCATCGATCAGCGCCTACTGGGAACAGCTGCAGTATATATGGGATGTTCTGCTTAACGCAAGCAGTTTAACGAGACTATCTTATGGCAGAGTAGCGGTACTCGATGCCGCCAGAGTCGGCTACGCCTTCGGTACGGCGGATGAAGCCTTGCGAAACAAGGTTCTTCAGGCGAGTACTGGCGTTGGGCACTGACAAGCCCAGGTCGCTAGCGGCCTGAGACGCCAAGACTGAGCCCCTGGAGAGAACATACTCTACGAGGTCGCGTGTGGACTCGTTCAGCTCGGGGCCGATGATCTCGAAGTCGCCGTTGTTCCAGATAACCAACGGCTGGTCCTTGGCCTGGGCAGCATAGCTCCAGTTGTCGATCAGGTCTCGGTTGGATAGGTCAGCAAGATAGAAGCCCTTTTCGCCCCTAAGTTGTTTCGCCACCGAGATGACACTCTCGCGAGGAAACGACGCGTCCGTAGCTTCGATGCCATCAAGAGAAATGCCGAATATCACAGCCCATGGCGTTTGCTCGACCAGGTCCAGTAGCTTCCGGAAGACCTCTTTTCCTTCGCTGTTGCCGAACGGGTGGGCATTCTTCGTCAGGTCTCGTAGCCTCACGACGACAGATTTCTGGTTCATTGTGATAATTTAACGAGATTTGTCAACTCAGTCAAGGAGGAAATCGAAGCAGATGTGCGTGCCAGCAATCCTGACCAAGTCCAGGCGGTGGGAAAACCGTATGTCTTCTCCAACATGCTCGATCTTCAACTCAAAGGTCTCTTGTCGTACGGAGACGAGCGCATTGTATTTATGTGCGCACTGACCAGATCGTTTGAGCCCAAGGCCTCGACCCGATTCCTCGACTTGACTGATGCCCCCTTGCGAAAACACCTCCTGAAGCAGCGCGACACGGGGATCAATCGATGACTTGGCGATCTTTCGTGCCACAACCGGGAATCGGTCTTTCAAGATGGGCGTCAGCGTTCCGACGATTCCTCGTCCACCATCAGAAATCACAGTCTGTATGTGCCGCCTTCTGCCGCCGGCATAGTACTGAAGGCCAGCAAATCCAGCAGATGTTGCTCCAGAATGCTCAGTAACGTTGCCAAATAGTTCGGCTATCACCGTGTGGGCTGCTACGTTGTATTGATCCCCGGCGCATGCCACGAAGCTCATTCTCAGCAGATCTGGAATGCCGTCATCGGGATCTTCATGATCAATTGCTTTCAGCTCGACAACGGCGTTGCTGTTGCCCTCGTAAGTAGCCGCTGCCGAAACCCGAGGGCGTTTGGGCAAGATCTGTACGTCATTGCGCAAGAGATCAATGAAACCTATGCGATTCAAGTAAGTCAGCGTCGACCGCGACGCGCTGAAATCCAGCGAAACGACTTTGCCCAAAGACGCCAATTGGTTGCTAATCGCAAGCAGTCGGGCCAAGGCTTCAAGCAGAATCTTACAGTCCTCGCCAACAACAAATGTCACGCGGTTAGTAGCTGATGAGTCAAGTGGTGACCCAGCCGCCAGTAGTGCGTTCTCGAATGATTCAGCGCCAAGCCAGCAGTGGTTCCCGAGGTCGATGCGTAACGCTGCTAACGACCATGCGTACGTTTCCGGATCTTGAACAAAAACGTCTTTATGAGCGTGGAGGATCCGGTTGACTTCTAGTTTGTCCGTTCGAAGCTGAGCAGCGATTGCCTTGGCTTTCTGACCAGGCTTCTGCTCAAGGATGGCTTGTATTCTTGCGCGCATTTGTTCTGTACCGGGAATCATCACGTACAGTGTAAATACTTAAACTAGATATTGGGAGACACCCTTCGGGCATGAACGCCGCACCCGGCCGCGCTGCGTTTCTGCCAGCGCCCGTCTGCATTTTGCCGGGACCGGGTGGCCACCTGGTGACAGTTAATGTCCGGTTGTGGCCGACTTTTGCCTGATGCGCGTGTTTCTCCACATAGCGCTCGTTCGACCAGAGCCCTCGACGATGATTTGCTCGCGCGGAGGCGCTCCGTCAGCTTCTCGTTGGGACGGTGAAGTCCTTGCAAACTATCGACCGCGGATTTAGCCGGTCGCTCCAGCTGGCCACCGCGCATCAGGGCGCGGCGGGCTCCGTAGCCTAGTCACCCGATGAGTCTGGTGAATGCGTGTCGTGAGCGAGCTTGACGTGCGAGACGAGCCACGCCGCCAGCTCGAACCACACCGCGGTGACAGATGCGAGCGTGTCTAGCCATACGCTCCCTTCGCGGTTGAACGGTTAAACAGACAATCGCGCAGCGGTACACCCGGCGAGATCCGGATCTATGACGACGACCGGTCATTCACCGACTGTGCCCTCGAAGGCTCACCCGACCTGAAGTTTCGGCTTACCATGGTTGGCACAGGTGCAGGCTCCGGTAACCGTGACGGCGTCCGCACGACCACTCGCCGGCTCCACAGCGCGCACCGCGCAGCGTGACGATCGAGCGGAAAGCAAGGAGCCTCCACGATGAGGACACGAAGTGTGAGCCGGGGACGGCGCGATTTTCTTCGCAGGTCGGGTGTAGTGCCGTCCACGTTGCTGCTGTTGGCCCTCGGCAATGCCAACCATGGCCGGGCCGGCACGGTTTCCGCTACGCCCGCGTGCACCGACGATCACGAACTGACGCCGCGGCAGACGGCAGGCCCGTTCTTCCTGCCACACTCGCCGCAACGGGCATCGCTGCTCGAACCCGGGATCAATGGAACGAAGATCGTGCTGACCGGGTGGGTGCTGTCGACACGATGCAGGGCGGCGTCCGGGGCTTTGCTCGATTTCTGGCACGCCAATGACGCCGGGGAGTATGACGTCGAGGGGTTCCGGCTGCGCGGCCACCAATTCGCCGACAGCGAGGGACGTTACCGCCTCGAGACCATCGTGCCGGGTCTATACCCGGGGCGCACGCGACACTTCCACGTGAGGGTGCAGCCGACGAACGGACCGATCCTCACCACTCAACTGTACTTCCCCGGAGAGCCGCGTAACGCTAACGATTTCCTGTTCGATCGCCGGCTGCTGATGACGATCGACGATCACGGCGAGCAAAAAGCGGCCCGGTTCGATTTCGTGCTCGCGCTCACGCTCACGTAGTGCAATTCCTCCTGACGGCGGCGGCGCTGCCTTGGTGGGTGCCCGGAGTCGCGCCGAGCGATCGCGCTACGGCCCCGACGCGCTAACGTCGGTCACGTGGACCGGATCCCCGACATGCACACCAAGCTGTGGCGCGGCGCAGCCGCGACTCACTGCAATCTCAACCAGCCCTATCGAGTTCTCATACCAGAAAGCCTGATCTTCCGGAGCATCGGAAGGGACCCGGGCATAGGTGACGTCTCTGGCCGCTATGGCCAGCGGGGCGTTCTTGGGCACAGTGCCTGCCCGAAGCCCAGCCCATTGCCATAGTGATCGACGTAAACGTCTTCGGCCAGATCGTCTGCACCCAACCCCACCCGCAAACCTGCGGTTTCATTCAGCTCGTCGGGAGGCATCTCGACGAGGCTGATCCAGGCTGCCATCGCGGCCAACAGGTCGCGACCATAGAAAGAGCCGGAGAGCATCGCGGGACGCCATGTAATGCGCTAGGTCCGGGTCCGCGCCGCCACGACCGAGAGCAAACCGCGTCCGGTCCCACGAACCATTGCGCGTCGACATGCAGAACCACCGCGTCGCGCTCGCCGCTCACGCCGGGGGCGACAACGGCCAGAAAGACTGTATCCGGTAGGTACCAGCCTAAGCGCGGCGAGCAGATCCGGGCGCCGGCGCTCCCGGGGCTCCTTCTTCTGCGACGGCAGCCGCAGGTCCTGCTCAAGGCGATAGACCGTTGCAGTGCTGAATCCAGCGCGTGCGGCCGCGATCGACGGTCCGTCCTTACGTCTGTACTTCATATAAAGCCTCATCTGGTAGTCGTTGACGTGTCGTCCGGGCACGGCGGCCTCCCATCACATGGAAGGCTCGTTCATACCCGATCCACCACGACCACCGACGAAGCCGACCTCGAAGACGCGCAACCCGGCGCAACTGGGGCGGCAGCGGTTCCGGGCTGCGCCCGTCTCCGCTGCCGCCCCAGCCAGATTCTCATCCTGATTGACGCGCTATTCTCAGCTTGAATGACGCGCAGCAGTGGAAACGCAGGAAGGGGCGACCGAAGGACGTTGGCGTTTAGGCTCCCCGGCCGCTCAACGTGGCAGATGAAACAGCACAAAAGACGCGACGATCAGCCCCGCGATAAAGCAGCCAAAGCTGCCGTAACCGAGTGCGGGGCCGAGCTTGTCCCACTTACCGTGGCGGCTCTTGTCTCGCGCAATCAGATCATCCCACGAAATTTGGGCCGCCCGATATCGTTCGAAGTCTGCTGTCCATCCTCGCAGCAGTGCCTTCATCGCTTCGAGCGAGTGTGCGCGGGCACATCCGGCCAGCACGAGTCCCATTGTGAACAGCAGGAGGCCCCACAGCGCCCCAGGTGCTTGGCGCACTTGCTGCACCGATCCGACAAACGCCAATAGCCCCGCAAGCGCGCCACCGTTGACTGTCATCAAATAGGTTAGCGCTCCTTCCGAGTGCGAGATGACCAAGCCATTAAGCTGGGTCCAACGTTGAAAATAGTAATCAACTGCAGCAGGCGGTACAGGATTCTTGTCCATTTATGGATCACGTGGAATTTAGCGTCGCGACGGCGTTTGCCTGCCATTCGGGCCTATCGAAATCCCTTTGTCAAGCGCAAGTGAAATCTGAGCCACTTCGCGCACGATCGCACAAAGTAAAACTGAGCCAGTTGGTCCGTTTCTGGTGACAAGCACGTGGCCGGCCATGCGTTGTTGTTTAAGCCGGTAGCTGTCTCCTTTAATCTGAATGATGTGGGAGTGATGCAGTATGCGATCGAGCATTGCGGCGGTGAGCGTGGCATTGCTGCCGAATGTTTCGTCCCCCTGCAAACGGCAGCTTGCTCGTCACAATCATCACCACCCGCAATTGTGCCACGAAGGGCTCGCGCTTTAAGCTACCGGCCATGCGCCGCAGCATCAGCCTCCAACTCCCGAGGTCGACCCACTCCGGTCTGCTGAAGCGTCGAAAAGCAGCGACTCTTCGCAAAGTGGAGCGGACGTTAGTGCGGCAAAGGTTTCCATTTCGGCGCTTTGTGGTTAGCCATTAGTACTCGGGGTTGAATTTCCCAGCCGCCACCCGATATATAACGAGGTCAAGGTCCGTCGGTTTTTGTTGGCGGAACCCCGCACCGCGTCGGATGACGCGAAGGTGTCCATCACTAATGGCTGGAGAGAGCCCGATAACAAGCGGCTCTGGTCGACCCGGAGCGGGCGACCGAAGCGTTGAGGGAAAGCTGCAGAAATTTTACACGAAACCCCTACTGTGTTTGTCGGCGTTGTGATGGCGATACAGGGGCCGCTCCTTTGCCTTTCCCCGACCGACGCCTGTCAATCGATGACTTCAAAAATTTGCTGTATCGCTCTTGATATTTCACAAAATCGAAAGAAGCTGGTTTAATTAATGCGGCGTAGTGATTCACCTCTTTCACGAGAGCCGCAAGCTTTTCTCGATATACCGCGTCACCGGTTTCGCGAAAGCGCTGCAGATATGACGTCGACAGAAAATTACAGCCAATAAACCATGACTTACCCCTCGCATCCTGATCTAAGATTTCCTTTGCTTGCTCAAGGAATCGCACCGCGCGCGGGTGATCTCTCTTATCGGCACACAGAAAAACACCGATGAGCATCAGCAATGCGCCGTGCGCAACCGTACCAATTAAATAGCGATAGTCGTATTCAATAGACTCCAAGGCCTCTTCATACGCCTGCTCCACTCGAACCAACATTGCTTTATCGTTTTGATAGAAAGGTCGAATTCCGTTTTTAAGAAGACGCGCCCGTTGCAGCGCGACGTACGGGTGATTGGTGATAAAGGAATATTCTTGGATCTGTTTTACATATCTTTCGAACGCAATTCGGTCTTTTCGATATATTGACCGACGCCCATCGTTGTAAAGTGAAAACAACTCAGCGATGACTATTTTATCGATGTAATTTCGCGGCTGCCAATCTGTAACACTTCGATGGAGATCGACGTTGTCTTCTAGTGCGCCATCGAGTTCGGCCAGCTTCCTTTTCATGCGCTCCTTGTGTTCCCGGATTTCTTCCCTCAGCTTCCCGAGTTCAATCTTCTCTGGAAGCAGCTTCAGAAAAACAAAGCGCTTGGCAAATTCGTTCAGCTCATAATACTCACCGAATTTCGCGAGAATAAGTCGCTCAAGCAGGTAATTGCAAACCTTCTCGCCATCAACCACTCCGATGCCGGCAAGGCGACTGATTGAATATAATTCAATGCGCTCATCATATAAAGAGATTGTGCACATTATTTTAGTGATCGGGTGGCCTTCATCCGTCAGATACTCCAAGGCGCGGTCGAAAGTGTTTTTGTACATGAAATTCGCAATCATTTCCGAATCCTTCGACCGTACACTTTCCAAGGACTGGATGATATGCGAGAATGTAGCAACACCGAGATGCAAAGAATTAAGCGATTGCACAATAATCAATGCATTTCCCTTTGATACGTCGAGCAGTTTCTCAGCCATCGAGCGCGTCATATCGACATTCAGACTCTCTGACTCGACGATGCTGGTTACGAACGAAATGCCCGTTGAATCACGCTTAAACTCTCTTATATGTATTTTCTCTTCGCACTGTTCTTCGTTGCGTGAAGTGACGATGAACTGAATGCTTCGCGGCAGGGACTTTATAAGTTCAAGTATCTGCCGCTTCTCTGAGGGCGCAATATTTTCAATATTGTCAATTGCCACGATCCCTTGTCGGTATTTTTTTGCAATCTCGGACGGGCTATTCACACCGAGATTTTCGTTTATTAATGCAATCAGTTCCGCGCAATTCGAGAATTCGGGGCGCGCGTCGTCAATGTATAATTCTCCAGACGAATTTGACGTTTTCAGGTATTCGTCCTTGCTTGAAAAGAACAGCAGGAAGTCGATATCCTGATATTTTCCGTCCGTTTTGTCGCGACAGATTCTGTAGAGAAACTCTGTCGTTACGGCGGTCTTCCCGACGCCGCCGTAACCGTATAGGACAACAGATCCAGCAAGACGCTGGCGTCCTTCACTGCCAAGCAAACATGAGTAAAGTTCTGCTATCTCTGCTTCTCGGCAGATGAGACTATTATGAGTAGCTCTAGTGGCGTTCAGATTGCTGACCGAAAACGTCGATCCGTTTGCGGCATTCTGGTACTCGTTAATGCATGCGCGGATAGTTCGCTTATCAACATACCAGAAGTAGTGGTCATCCAACGAGTCGATGAGCGTCTCGATGAAGTATGCGACTTTTGCCGCGTCAGCACTGGTTACCGGATGGGAAGCTGGATGTGAAAGGTTGTTTCTCACCTTGTGAAATAAGGTGCAGCAGTAATGGAATTCCTCGATTGACGGGAAGTCCCGTGCGATGTTTCGTCCAGAGAAATTGGAGTTAAAAAAAATCAACAGAAGGTCAATAATTTCCGAAACGAATGGAACGTCATTGTTGAATTTTTTTGTGGCGACCGAATCTCGACATTCTCGCAGCATCTTGTATACGTCACCGACACTCTTGTTGAAATTGGTGACCTTTGCTTTTATTCGTCGAGAGTAGATTAGCGACGTAGATATGGACACCGCAGATAGATTGATCGAGAACTGAGATTCTGTAGGCATGTCGGACACGAGCACGTCTGCAATGAAGCTGCGCAAAGCAACCTCAAACGACTTGACAGCATTATCGATCTTTTCTGACTGAAATTGTGAAATGTACATTTGTGGTCTTCTCTTTTTGATCCCAGCACCGTGCCCTACTTAGCTCTCGAATTATGCCCAGACCGTGACAAGAGGACAACAGCCACTTCCCGCGCTGATCGAATTATCGATGAAGCCAAGTTCCGGTGCGGCTAAACGGACTCGTCCTTGTGACGATGATCTCTTTGCCCAGGTTCCGTTTGATGAATAACGCTCACGCGGCTTCCGAGAGTCGAATCGTCGCTTTTTTTACTGGAACCGACGCCCGAAGGTCCGAGCAGCGCGCGTGCAAATGACGCTTCATGGCGTGCGCCATGAAAAGGCGGCGCTTTCCAGTGGGTGAAAACCCCACCCGGCAACTGCTGCCGCTGCTCCACATAGACGTCCTGGACGCGCATCGCGCGCGCCGCACCGATCTGCGCGAACGAAAATACCATCGGCGCGATCCGCGCGCGATTGCGCGGGCCCGCGGGTGTCGACACGTCGATGCTGTCGAGCAGCTGCCGCGCCTCGCACGCGTCGAGCACCGGCGTCTTGCCGGTGCGGACCGTATGACTCCGCCCCCGCACCGACACCGCGGGATTCACCGGCACGACCTGGCCGGTCACCCACCAGTCGAACAGATGCCGAATTGCGGCCAGGCGCAGCTTGACGGTTGGCGCGGCGTGCGTCTGCAGCTCGATCCACGTGGCGACATCCGTCGGCTTCGCGGCGGTGATCGACGGCACGCCGGCACCGGCGCACTAGGTCAGGAGGTCTCCCGCCGCGCGCGACCGTGAATCCGCCGACCTTGGCTGCTGCGGCCCGTAGGGCTCGGCGCGCGAAGGCGTCGGTGCCGCCGGCGTGCGATGCGCGGCGGGGCGAAGGACCCGATGACAGTTCAGTTCGAGGCCATCTGAAGCCTCGTTCGAATCACCCAAATCTCTCGGAGCTTCAATGGGGGCTTCTGCCAGGTAAGATTGCCCTGGTTCCAGGGCACACGATGACCGGCAGTCAGGTTTCCGGCTTTTGTAACAATCTCCTTTCAATCGAACGGAGATTCAGGTTGCCCTCCTTCAGGTGGTCGCCAACCGACCCAATCCGGCCCGTCGAGTCGATCAAAAGCGGCCGTTCGAAGCACTGGGCTCGCGTTCATCCCGAGTCGCGACCTGCGGACGCAATTGTTGGCTTTTTCGATTGCTCTGCGAATCGGGACCACTGAGCACCCAAGAGAAAGTTCTTCTTCTTGAGTCTGAGCTTCTCTAGGTGAGTGATTGTGCCCTGCCTCTCTAGGTAAGTAAGGAAAGCAACGTAAGACCCGATCTCCTCCTTTGTTCCCATAAGCAAGAACTCCATCACCGTGTCTGAACGTCTGACCGAACCTACCATAATGTCCTGGACTCGGAAGCTGTCGTCGTTATGGGTGAAACTCGAATCCGGGGCAATATGATGTTCGACCAAGTCAACTGTCCGAAACTCGGCAAGAACCCAGTGCAGTACTAACGGCACTTTGGGTCGTGCATTGGCGGAGTCAAAAATCCGAGATTCAAACGTATTCAATATCTCGGGTAATGAGCGTATGGCGCCAATATTTCCTGATCCGGGATAGCGAACGGAAACCTGCTCGGCTATGTTCCCTGCGAGCTCACTCACTGCCTCAATCGCGCGCAGAAGATAGTCTTCTGGTACTTGTAATCGTTCGCCCGGATGAAGCGTTTGATCAAATGCATGTGCATAATGACGGTCGACAATTCCTCCTGCATGAACAAATAGGTGTCGCCGCGCATAGATCTCGCCAACCCTTGATACGACACTGGGGGAAGGTCCAAAATCCAAAGCCAACGTCTTCTTAAAATATTTCTTCAGATCATCAAAATTTTTCCCTCCGAGCGATCGGCATTCGCTGTCGATTATCTTTCGCTGGAACTGCTCAATCGACGTAAACGACAATGCCTCCGCCTGAGATAATTTTATTTCCTTGTGTCGATTTCGAAACGGACCGAGGTCTCTAGAAGCAATGTCACGGACGATATCGACAAGATAACTCTCGGTCTGGGAAACGATGCGGACGAGCAAAGTTTCGCGAAGTGTTGCGGGAAAGGACGTTTCCATCGCCTTTGCCAACTCGTGGCTTCGCCAGTCGAGATTGCCAATTTTCGGGGCAGCGGTAAGACTCACCATTGCTGACGGTGATACGCGCTCGTCTCGTAAGTCCTCCTTCGTCCGACTAAACGCAAATAGACAACCGTCGTACAGTCGTGCTAATCGGCGCAGTTCAATGCGGAACATCCGAAAGGGTCGAGGGGATTTGACTTGGTCCACCGTTAAGGTCTCTCTTAGAAGTCGTTGAATCATACCGAATCAAAATCGGGATAAAGGGAAATAGAAGCGGATTGCCGACGATCCACACGGGCATCCCGTAAACGCTCACCCTTGGGAGGGACGAGCCCGTCGGCCCGATCCGCCCTGCCGCACGACGGCCACCAGCCGACGGCAAATCCGGCCGAGCATGCCGCGGACCGACCCGTCCCCGCCCCCGGCGCAGTCCGGCCGGTCCCGCTCACCCGCTTGGCGAACCGGCAGTCCGGCCTCCCCCGCGCGCCGCATCGCGCGTGCGTCGGCATCCGGAAAGCCGATGGAACGGGAATCGGTCAAGGGATTCGCAGGGCGGCATGTTCTGCAGTCGGCCGGTTTGGAAAGCAAATGATGCTATTGTGATAAGATAG
>NZ_CAJPGY010000052.1:0-47276 GCF_905339915.1 Burkholderia sp. BCC1985 | reverse complement strand
TTATTTTTTAGGCGATGTGTTGGATCTGTGCACGCCTCTGGAGGCCGCCATGAGACAAAATCCGCTGCTCCGGCGTGTGATATTTTCGGCACTGACGCTGGCGGCACAATCGGGCCATGCAACGGATACGACATCGTCGCCACAAGCCGGCGCCCGAACCTACGCGCAGAACTACAAGGACATGGTGCTCGCCGAATGTATCGCGACCGCTTATCGGAATGCACCATCCGCTGCGATGGACGCGGGAAGCAGCGCCAGTGCATTAATGGATTGGACCAGCTTCGATCTGGAACGGAACCCCGACGCGGGCAAATCGCTGGTCAATCGTTTTCTTGCACGCGACTATCGCAATCCGATCGTCGAATCCGAAATCAAAGGCATGAGGTTTGATTTTCTGAAATGCCTGGACCTGTACCACAGCAAGGAACTCGACGCTCAGGTCAAACGGTTTGTCATCAACCCGAAGCGCAGCTATCGACTCGATAATCGCTCGTCAGACCGCTCCAGGTGAGGCCGATCCTCCCGCACCGCTCAAGCCCCCGCTTTCACCGGCCGGCCATGCCAGCGCAGCACGAGGTAACGCCCGACGAAACACAGCACACCGCAGACGCCGATCGTCACGCCCATCGCGAACGGCGTGCCGTCGGCGAGTGCGCCGATCGCGACGCTCGCGAGCGCGCCGAGCGCGAGCTGCATCGCGCCGAACACGGCCGCCGACGCGCCCGCGTTGTGCGGATAGCGATGCATCAGGTCGGTCGTGCAGTTCGCGGACAGGATCCCGACCACGCCGACGACGAAGAACAGGCACACGACGATCGACCACAACCCGCCCCACCCCGTCAGCGCGACCAGCGCGACCGCGAGCGACGCGACGCAGCTCACGAGCGACGCGGTCGCGATGAGGCGCAGCGAGCCGACGCGGCCGACGAGCCGCGTGTTCGCGAAGTTGCCGATCATGATCCCGACGACGTTCAGGCCGAACAGCAGCCCGTAATGCTGCGGCGACACGTGGAAATACTCGATGTACACGAACGGCGTCGCGGTGATGTACGAGAACATCGACGCGAACGCCATCCCGCCGCACAGCATGTGCCCCCACGCGACCGGATCGGACAGGATGCGCCCGTACGACGCGAACGACGCGAGCACGGCCGTGCTCTTGCGCCGCTCCTTCGGCCAGGTTTCGGGCACGCGCAGGTACGCGGTCGCCGCGCACAGCGCACCGAACGCGGCCAGCACGACGAACACGCCGCGCCAGCCGGCGAAGCGCAGGATCTGGCCGCCGATCAGCGGCGCGAGCAGCGGCCCGACCGCGGTGACGATCGCGACCATCGACAGTACCTTCGCCGCATCGGTAGGCTCGTGCGCGTCGCGCGCGATCGCGCGGGCGAGCACCGACGCGGCGCCCGCGCCGAGCGCCTGCAGGAAGCGCACGAGGATCAGCATGTCGATCGAGCCCGACACGAAGCAGCCGACACTCGCGAGCGTGAACAGCGCGATGCCGCCGAGCAGCACGGGCCGGCGGCCCCACGTGTCGGACAGCGGACCGTACAGCAGCATGCCGATCGAGAAGCCGGCCATGAAGCTCGTCAGCGTGCGCTGCGCTGCGCCGGGGCTCACCGAGAAGCCGTCGGCGATCGACGGCAGGCTCGGCAGGTACATGTCGGTGGCAATCGGCCCGCAGGCGGCGAGCGCGCCGAGCAACAGGATCAGCCGGGCATCGGGCCGGCGCCGGACGACGTGGGACATGGGTATCCGCAATGGAGGCCCGCGCGCATCTGGGCACGCGTGGCGGTGAAGACGGGAGGCTACGCCGCAAGCGGCGCGTTCAAGCACATGATTGTACGCGCAACTTTTTCGCGTGCCGCGCGCGGTCTGCCGCGCCAGGCTGGAACACGCGCGAATGACCGGCGTCGCGGCAGACCGCGCGCGGATTCGATTAAGCTTGCTGCTCCCCGCCTCTCTTGTCTGATCAATCAGACGCACGACCGACCCGATGACCGCCTTCCTGCTGATCTGGAGCCCCAAGAAATGGCCGTGGCCCGAGCTGCCCGACGTCGCCGCGCGCGTGAAGGCCGGCGAGGCCGTGCACGACGTGTGGGGCTGCGGCTTCGCGCGCGGCATCCTGCCGGGCGACCGTGTGTTCCTGCACCGCGTCGCGCAGGAGCCGAAGGGCGTGTTCGGCTCGGGCTACGTGACGCGCGCGCCCTACGAGGTCCCCGACCCGGCGACGAAACGCGGCTACCGGCTGTGCATCGATTTCGTCTACGACTGGCTGGTCGACGCCCACCAGGACGTCGTGATCCCGCGCGACGCGCTGCGCGCGCATCCGTACTCGGTGCAGACCTGGGACGCGCAGTCTTCCGGCACGTCGATCAAGCCGATGGTCGAAGGCCCGCTCGAGAAGCGCTGGGCCGAGCTGACCGGCAAGCGCCGGTCGCCACGATAAGCGGGCCGGATCGGCCGCGCGCCGTTCGCGCCGGCCAATCTCCCACGCGCGCAAAGGCCGCAGACCGGGCCGCCGGCCCGCCGCGCGCGTCTCCGGTACAATCAGACGATCGTTCCGCTCAGGCGCCGCGGCCCGTGCACAGGCCCCCGCGCCCTTCTCTCGCAGGTTTCGCACATGTCCAACAATCAGATCCTCTTCGAACGCGCCCAGAAGACCATCCCGGGCGGCGTCAACTCGCCGGTGCGCGCCTTCCGTTCGGTCGGCGGCACGCCGCGCTTCGTGTCGCGCGCGCAAGGCCCGTACTTCTGGGATGCCGACGGCAAGCAGTACATCGACTACATCGGCTCGTGGGGCCCGATGATCGTCGGCCATGTCCATCCGGAAGTGCTGTCGGCCGTGCAGAGCGTGCTCGCCGACGGCTTCTCGTTCGGCGCGCCGACCGAAGCGGAAATCGAGATCGCCGAGGAAATCTGCAAGCTGGTGCCGTCGATCGAGCAGGTGCGGATGGTGTCGAGCGGCACCGAGGCCACGATGAGCGCGCTGCGTCTCGCGCGCGGCTTCACGGGCCGCAGCCGCATCGTCAAGTTCGAGGGCTGCTACCACGGCCACGCGGACAGCCTGCTGGTCAAGGCCGGCTCGGGCCTGCTGACGTTCGGCAACCCGACGTCGGCCGGCGTGCCCGCCGACATCGCGAAGCACACGACCGTCCTCGAATACAACAACGTCGCCGCGCTGGAAGAAGCGTTCGGCGCGTTCGGCGACGAGATCGCCGCGGTGATCGTCGAGCCCGTCGCGGGCAACATGAACCTCGTGCGCGGCACGCCCGAATTCCTGAACGCGCTGCGCGCGCTGTGCACGAAGCACGGCGCCGTGCTGATCTTCGACGAGGTGATGTGCGGGTTCCGCGTCGCGCTCGGCGGCGCGCAGGCGTACTACGGGATCGCGGCCGACCTCACCTGCCTCGGCAAGGTGATCGGCGGCGGGATGCCGGCTGCCGCGTTCGGCGGCCGCCGCGACATCATGGCCCACCTCGCGCCGCTCGGCGGCGTGTACCAGGCCGGCACGCTGTCGGGCAACCCGATCGCGGTCGCCGCGGGCCTGAAGACGCTGCAGCTGATCCAGGCGCCCGGCTTCTACGACGCGCTCACCGCGCAGACGAAGCGCCTCGCCGACGGCCTCGCGGCCGAAGCGCGCGCGGCCGGCGTGCCGTTCGCGGCCGACTCGATCGGCGCGATGTTCGGCCTGTACTTCGCCGAGCGCGTGCCGACGAGCTTCGCGGAAGTCACGAAGAGCGACACCGAGCGCTTCAACCGCTTCTTCCACCTGATGCTGGACGAAGGCGTGTACTTCGCGCCGTCCGCGTACGAGGCCGGCTTCGTGTCGAGCACGCACGACGACGCGGTGATCGACGCGACGCTCGCGGCCGCGCGCCGCGCGTTCGCGGCGCTGGCCGCCTGACCCGGGTCCGCACGCATGTTCTCGGATACCGATTTCGCCCACATGCAGCGCGCGCTGACGCTCGCGGCGCGCGGCATGTATACGACCGCGCCGAACCCGCGCGTCGGCTGCGTGATCGTCAAGGACGGCGACGTGATCGGCGAAGGCTTCACGCAGCCGGCCGGCCAGGACCACGCGGAAGTGCAGGCGCTGAAGGACGCGCGCGCGCGCGGCCACGACGTCGCCGGCGCCACCGTGTACGTGACGCTCGAGCCGTGCAGCCACTTCGGCCGCACGCCGCCGTGCGCGAACGCGCTGATCGAAGCGCGCGTCGCGAAGGTCGTCGCGGCGATGGAAGACCCGAATCCGCAGGTGTCCGGGCGCGGCCTCGGAATGCTGCGCGACGCGGGCGTCGACGTGCGCTGCGGGCTGCTCGCGCATGAAGCGGGCGAACTGAACATCGGCTTCGTGTCGCGGATGACGCGCGGCCGCCCGTGGGTGCGGATGAAGACGGCCGCGTCGCTCGATGCACGCACCGCGCTGCCGTCCGGCGAAAGCCAGTGGATCACCGGCGAGGCCGCGCGCCTCGACGGCCACGCATGGCGCGCGCGCGCGTGCGCGATCCTCACCGGGATCGGCACCGTACGCGAGGACAACCCGCTCCTGACCGTGCGCGGCATCGACACGCCGCGCCAGCCGCAGCGCGTGCTGGTCGACAGCCGCCTCGACCTGCCGCTCGACGCGCGCCTGCTCGAAGGCGCGCCGCTGCTGATCTTCTGCGGCCGGCTCGATGCCGCCGGCGAAGTGCGCGCGAACGTGCTGAAGTCGCGCGGCGCGGAAATCGTGCCGCTCGCGAATGCACACGGCAAGGTCGACCTGCCCGCGATGCTGGCGGCGCTCGGCGCGCGCGGCGTCAACGAGCTGCACGTCGAGGCCGGCCACAAGCTGAACGGCTCGCTGCTGCGCGAGCAGTGCGTCGACGAGCTGCTGGTCTATCTCGCGCCGAGCCTGCTCGGCAGCGACGCGGCCGGCATGTTCGACCTCGCCGCACCGGCGAGCCTCGACGCCCGCACGCGGCTCGCGTTCCACAGCGTCGAGCGGATCGGCGACGATCTGCGGATCCTGGCGCGTGTCGCGCCGCCCCCTGCCACGCATTGAACGGAGCCGTCACGATGTTTACCGGAATTGTCGCGGCCGTCGGCCGCATCGAATCGATCACCCCGCTCGGCGCGTCGCCCGACGCGGGCGTGCGGCTGACCGTACAGGCCGGCGGGCTCGACCTCGCCGATGTCGCGCTCGGCGACAGCATCGCGATCCAGGGTGCGTGCATGACGGTGATCGCCAAGACCGGCACCGGATTCGACGTCGACGTGTCGCGCGAAAGCCTGAACCGCACGGTCGGGCTCGCGCAACCCGGCGAAGTGAACCTCGAGAAGGCGCTGCGCGCGCACGACCGCCTCGGCGGGCACATCGTGTCGGGCCACGTCGACGGCCTCGGTACCGTGACGCGCTTCGCGCCGGTCGGCGAGTCGCACGAGCTGCGCATCGTCGCACCGCGCGAGCTCGGCCGCTATCTGGCGTACAAGGGCTCGATCACGGTCAACGGCGTGAGCCTGACCGTCAACACGGTCGACGATCGCGCCGACGGCTGCGAATTCTCGATCAACCTGATCCCGCATACGGTCGATGTCACGACGCTGCGTCACGTGAAGGCCGGCGACAAGGTCAATCTCGAAATCGACATGATCGCGCGGTATGTCGAGCGGATGATGTCGGCATCACAGGGCGTGCATCAGGACTGATCCGGCGGTTCCGCCCCTGGGCAGGGATTGGCGGCTGGCGGCTCGGCGCGGCACCTGGCCTGATGGCCAACGACGCGCACGCGCCATCCCGTCGCGCTAAGATGCAACGGCAGCGTTTTCGGCGCCGCGACGCACGGTGCGCCGCGTCCCGGCTGCCCCCTTTTCCTCCAGGAGTCGTCCCCATGTCCATCTCGATGTACCAGGCTTCGCTGCCCGTCCTGATCCGCGGCCTGACCAACCTGCAGCACATCCTCGGCAAGGCGCAGGCGCACGCGGCCGAGAAGCAGATCGACCCGTCGGTGTTCATCGGCGCACGCCTCTATCCGGACATGCTGCCGCTCGTCCGCCAGGTGTACATCGCGACCGACACGGCCAAGGGTTGCGCCGCGCGGCTCGCCGGCGTCGACATCCCGAGCTTCCCCGACGTCGAGCAGACGTTCGACGAACTGCATGCGCGCATCCAGAAGACGATCGACTATCTGAAAGGCTTCGACGCCGCGCAGATCGACGGCAGCGAAGCACGCCAGGTCGTGCTCAAGATGCGTGTCGGTCCGATCGAGTTCACCGGGCAGTCGTACCTGCTGAACTTCGTGCTGCCCAACTTCTTCTTCCACGTGACGACGGCGTACGACATCCTGCGTCACAGCGGCGTCGAACTCGGCAAGCTCGACTACCTCGGCGGCCGCAACGACCACGCGTGACGCACGGCCGGGTCCCGGCCAGCCTGCGGCTGCCTGACATCGGGCGGGCCGCGGCGGCCCGGGCAGGCCCGCCTCGCAGGCCGGTCGCACCGCGTTTCGGCGCGCTCGCCGGCCGCGCGCAGCCGGTGCCAGCCGAAACGCGGTCCGGCTGGCGTAAAATACGCACTTTCCTCTTTCTCGCCCCCTTATGACGCTCGCCTCCACGCTCGACATCATCGCGGAGTTGAAAGCCGGCCGGATGGTGATCCTGGTCGACGAAGAAGACCGCGAAAACGAAGGCGACCTCGTGATCGCCGCCGAATTCGTCACGCCGGAAGCGATCAACTTCATGGCCAAGTACGGCCGCGGCCTGATTTGTCTGACGTTGACGCAGGAACGCTGCAAGCAGCTGCACCTGCCGCTGATGACCTACCGCAACGGCACCCAGTACGGCACCGCGTTCACGGTCAGCATCGAAGCGGCCGAAGGCGTGACGACCGGCATCTCGGCCGCCGACCGCGCGCACACGATCGCCACGGCGGTCGCGCACGACGTCCGTCCCGAACACATCGTGCAGCCCGGCCACGTGTTCCCGATCATGGCGCAGCCGGGCGGCGTGCTGGTGCGCGCCGGCCACACCGAGGCCGGCTGCGACTTCACCGCGCTCGCCGGGCTCACGCCGGCCGCGGTGATCTGCGAGGTCATCAAGGACGACGGCACGATGGCGCGCCTGCCCGACCTGCTCGAGTTCGCGAAGGAGCACGGCCTGAAGATCGGCACGATCGCCGACCTGATCCAGTACCGCAGCCGCACCGAATCGATCATCGAGCGGATCGCCGAGCGCACGATGCAGACCGCGCACGGCACGTTCCGCGCGGTGCTGTACCGCGACCAGCCGAGCGGCTCGCCGCACATCGCGCTGGTGCGCGGCACGCCGTCGCCCGACGTCGATACGCCCGTGCGCGTGCACGAGCCGCTGTCGGTCCTCGACCTGCTCGAGACGGGCGTCTCGACGCACTCGTGGACGCTCGACGCGGCGATGCGCGACATCGCGGAACGCGACCTCGGCGTGATCGTGCTGCTCAACTGCGGCGACACGAAGGAACATCTGATCGACGTCTTCAAGGCGTTCGACGAGGAAGAAAAGGCCGCTGCGCTGAAGCGCCGGCCGGTCGATTTCAAGACGTTCGGCATCGGCGCGCAGATCCTGCGCGATGTCGGCGTCGCCAGGATGCAGGTGCTGTCGAATCCGCGCAAGCTGGGCAGCATGTCCGGCTACGGCCTCGAAGTCACGGGCTTCATTCCGATGCCCGGCGGCGAAGCCAAGTCCTGCCCGGCGTCCCACGCGTAACCCGCCACGACGCTTTCGCCCTATAACCGTTCATCCACACCACGGACCAGATCATGGAAATCGGACAATACCAACCGAATCTCGAAGGCGACGGCCTGCGTATCGGCATCGTGCAATCCCGCTTCAACGAACCCGTCTGCAACGGCCTCGCCGATGCGTGCGTCGAAGAACTCGAGCGCCTCGGCGTCTCCGGTGAAGACGTGCTGCTCGTGTCGGTGCCCGGCGCGCTGGAAATCCCGCTCGCGCTGCAGAAGCTCGCGGAAAGCGGCCAGTTCGACGCACTGATCGCGCTCGGCGCGGTGATCCGCGGCGAGACGTACCATTTCGAACTCGTGTCGAACGAAAGCGGCGCGGGCATCACCCGCATCGGCCTCGACTTCAACCTGCCGATCGCGAACGCGGTCCTGACGACCGAAAACGACGAGCAGGCCGTCGCGCGCATGACCGAAAAGGGTCGTGACGCCGCACGCGTCGCGGTCGAGATGGCCAACCTGACGATGGCACTCGACCAGCTCGGCGACGACGAGGACGAAGAAGAAGACGAAGACGACGAAGAGGAGCGCGCATGAAGAAGAGCGCCCGCCGACAATCGCGCGAGCTGGCGACGCAGGGCCTGTATCAGTGGCTGCTGTCGAACGCGGCCCCCGGCGAGATCGACGCGCAACTGCGCGGCGCGCTCGGTTACGACAAGGCCGACAAGGAACTGCTCGATGCGATCCTGCACGGCGTGATTCGCGAGCATGCGACGCTCGTCGAAGCCCTCACGCCGTCGCTGGACCGTCCGGTCGACCAGCTGTCGCCGGTCGAACGCGCCGTGCTGCTGATCGCGACGTTCGAGCTCACGCATCATGTCGAAACGCCGTACCGCGTGATCATCAACGAAGCAGTCGAACTCGCGAAGACGTTCGGCGGCTCCGACGGCTACAAGTACGTCAACGGCGTGCTCGACAAGCTCGCCGCGAAGCTGCGCCCCGCCGAAACGCAGGCGCGCCGCAACGGCTGATTCCGCAGGTGGACGGGCGCGCGAGCGCCCGTTTTTCGTTCTCCCTCCCCCTCCCCGCTCTGCCCGACCGATGAATACCACCGCCGATTCGCTCGTCACGCTCGCCGCACGCGTCGACGCGATCCAGCCCTTCTACGTGATGGAACTGATGAAGGAGGCACAGCGGCTCGAGTCCTCCGGGCGCGACGTTATCCACATGGGCATCGGCGAGCCGGACTTCACCGCACCGGAGCCCGTCGTCGAGGCGGCGGCGGCCGCGTTGCGCCGCGGCGTCACGCAGTACACGAGCGCGCTCGGCATCGCGCCGCTGCGCGAAGCGATCGCCGCGCACTACGCGCGCGCGTACGGCCTCACGATCAGCCCCGAGCGGATCGTCGTGACGGCCGGCGCGTCGGCCGCGCTGCTGCTCGCGTGCCTCGCGCTCGTCGGCCGCGACGACGAGGTGCTGATGCCCGACCCGTCGTACCCGTGCAACCGACACTTCGTCGCGGCGGCCGAAGGCCGCCCGGTGCTCGTGCCGAGCGGCCCGGAAGCGCGCTTCCAGCTCACCGCGGACGACGTCCGCACGCGCTGGGGCAGCCGCACGCGCGGCGTGCTGCTCGCGTCGCCGTCGAACCCGACCGGCACGTCGCTCGAGCCGGACGAACTGAAGCGGATCGTCGAAGCCGTGCGCGCACGCGGCGGCTTCACGATCGTCGACGAGATCTACCAGGGGCTCAGCTATGACGCGGCGCCCGTGTCGGCGCTGTCGTACGGCGACGATGTCGTCACCGTCAACAGCTTCTCGAAGTACTTCAGCATGACCGGCTGGCGGCTCGGCTGGCTGGTCGTACCGCCCGCGCTCGTGAGCACGTTCGAAAAGCTGTCGCAGAACCTGTTCATCTGCCCGTCCACGCTCGCGCAGCACGCGGCGCTCGCGTGCTTCGAACCGGCGGCGCTCGACATCTACGAGGCGCGCCGCCTCGAATTCAAGCGTCGCCGCGACTTCATCGCGCCGGCGCTCGAACGGCTCGGCTTCACGGTGCCCGTGATGCCCGACGGCGCGTTCTACGTCTATGCGCATTGCGGCGGCGTCGCCCATCCGGCGGCCGGCGACAGCGCGGCGCTCACGCAGGCGATGCTGCACGACGCGGGCGTCGTGCTGGTGCCGGGCATGGATTTCGGTGTGCATGCGCCGCGCGACTATATCCGGCTGTCCTATGCGACCGCCTATTCGCGCCTCGAAGAGGCCGTCGAGCGGCTCGCGACGCTGTTCGGCCAGCACTGAGGTCCGAGCGGCCCTCCCGGCCGGCGTGCCGGGCGCTACCGTCCGCGCCAAAACGAAAAGGCACCCGAACGGGTGCCTTTTTGCGTGGGTCCTGCCGGAACCGCGGGGCGTTGCGTGACTTACGCGCCGAGTTCCGAATGATCGCCGTGCGCCTGCTTCGCGGTGTCGACGCTCGCGTCGTCCTGCTGCGGCGCGCCCTTCGGCGCCGCGGCGGCCTTCGCGGCGATCGGCTGCGCGGTGTCGAGCGTCGCGTGCACGCGCTTCGTGCTGCCTGCCGCTGCCGTCACGGCCGCGGTGACGATCGGCTTCGACGGCTGGGCCGGCGCCTGCGGCGCATTGACCGGCACGCTGCGGCCGTGCGCGACGTCGCGCAAGCGGCCGCGCTCGGCCATGACCTTCGAGCCGTACACGGTGTCGTCCGGGTTGGTCGAGCCGTTGTACAGACGCAGGCCGTTCGCAAGCGAGCCGCCGCGGGCGATGCAGTCCTTCAGCACGAGCGCGCCGACCTGCAGGTTCGCGAGCGGCTGCAGCGCGGTGTCGGTACCGCCGAAATATTCGAACTTGTCGGAATGGACCTTCGACATGACCTGCATCAGGCCTTGCGCGCCGACGCCGCTTTCCGCGTACGGGTTGAAGCCCGATTCGATCGCCATCACGGACAGCAGCAGCAGCGGATCGAGGCCGACGTCGTGGCCGGTCTGGAACGCGGCCTTGACGAGCTGGCCGAGCGGCTCCTGGGCGACCCGGTAACGGCGCGACAGGTAGGTGGCGACGAGCGCCTGCTGGCGGTTCGACGCGAGCGCACGGTCGTCGCGCGCATCGGCCGGGACCCGCTGGGACGGAATCAGTTTCGCGAGCGCGACAGGTGACGGGCCGTTGCGGGCCGCATCGGACGCATCGCTCTGCGCGGCGGTTTCCGGTGCCACGTCGAGACCGACGGCGAGCGCATCCGTTTCGGGGGCGTCTTCCTGCTGCGGCTGCGCGCCCGCGGGCGCGAAGTTCGGCAGCGGATGGCCGGTCAGCAGACGGGCCGGACCGGCCTGCACGGCCGCGGATACGACCGGCATCAGCTTCGCGGCGAGGTTCCCGCGCACGGTCGGCAGCAGCCACAGGGCCAGTGCGATCGCGACGGCAAAACAGCCGACAACGCTGAATAAATGGTGACTGACACGCGTCCCGCGACGCAGCATATTGCGCACGATCTGTGCATGCTGCTCACTGGGACGCCACGATAACCAAGCGTTCATTCAGATCATCTCCCATGAACATGACTCGTGCGGCTCGCTCGGCTCGATGGCGAGACAGAAAACGCGCCGCGGAATCACGACGCCGCACGCCTTGGTCGGACGTGCGGGCATCGGGGAAACGGTATAAGTACCGTTCGAGGCCACGGTATAAGACGGCCGGCACCTTCGCACACTGGGCGAGGCGGGCATACGCGGTGGCACCCACGCAAAAAACCAGCGTCTGGTGGCGCTGGCTGGGACTACGACAAAGGCCGTCGAATACGCCGTGCAGGTTTCGGCGGACGGTGACGCGCTGCGTCAAAGATCGGTGATTGGCGGCTCGAAGCCTTTTACCCTGCAGCCAATGTGAGCGGATTCTAGCAGGGTTTTATAGATCGTCAACACTATAAAACCTCCAAATTATAACAAAAAGTAATTTTGAACCGCCCTTCAGATCGCGAGCCCCCTGCCGTAGGGGCTCTGCGCCCGGTCCACTTTTTTCTCCGCCCGGGCGTGCGCGCGGCGGCCCGGGTAAAATCGGCGGTCGATTCGGGGCCGCAGCCGGCCGCTGCGCCCGCCCATCGCTGCCCGCCTTGCGGGTGGCCCGGACCTTGTTCATGAAATACAAAGACTTACGCGATTTCATCCAGCGCCTCGAGGCGCTCGGCGAACTGCGGCGCGTCACGCAACCCGTGTCGCCCGTGCTCGAAATGACCGAGCTGTGCGACCGCGTGCTGCGCGCCGGCGGCCCGGCGCTGCTGTTCGCCGCGCCGCCCGGCAATGCGTTCCCGGTGCTCGGCAACCTGTTCGGCACACCGCGCCGCGTCGCGCTCGGGATGGGCGTCGATGCCGGCGACGACGCCGCGCTCGGCTCGCTGCGCGACCTCGGGCGGCTGCTGTCCGCGCTGAAGGAGCCGGATCCGCCGAAGAGCCTGAAGGACGCCGGCAAGCTGCTGTCGCTCGCGAAGGCCGTATGGGACATGGCGCCGAAATCGGTGTCGTCGCCGCCGTGCCAGGAGATCGTCTGGGAAGGTGCCGACGTCGACCTGCACAAGCTGCCGATCCAGACCTGCTGGCCCGGCGACGCGGGACCGCTCGTCACGTGGGGCCTCACGGTCACGCGCGGGCCGAACAAGCCGCGCCAGAACCTCGGCATCTATCGCCAGCAGCTGATCGGCCGCAACAAGCTGATCATGCGCTGGCTCGCGCATCGCGGCGGTGCGCTCGACTTCCGCGAATTCGCGCTGAAGAACCCCGGCAAGCCGTATCCGGTCGCGGTCGTGCTCGGCGCGGATCCAGCCACGACGCTCGGCGCGGTGACGCCGGTGCCCGATTCGCTGTCCGAGTATCAGTTCGCCGGCCTGCTGCGCGGCAGCCGCACCGAGCTCGCGAAGTGCCTGACGCCCGGCGTCGACACGCTGCAGGTGCCCGCCCGCGCGGAGATCGTGCTCGAAGGTTTCATTTATCCGCAGGAAGGCGCGCCCGCCCCCGCCCCGGCCGGCGCACCGCCGCGGCCGGCCGGCAACGCGTCGGCCGCTTATGAGCACGCGCTCGAAGGCCCGTACGGCGACCACACCGGCTACTACAACGAACAGGAGTGGTTCCCGGTGTTCACCGTCGAGCGCATCACGATGCGCCGCGACGCGATCTATCACTCGACCTATACCGGCAAGCCGCCCGACGAGCCGGCCGTGCTCGGCGTCGCGCTCAACGAGGTGTTCGTGCCGCTGCTGCAGAAGCAGTTCACCGAGATCACCGACTTCTACCTGCCGCCGGAAGGCTGCAGCTACCGGATGGCGATCGTCCAGATGAAGAAGAGCTACGCCGGCCATGCGAAGCGCGTGATGTTCGGCGTGTGGAGCTTCCTGCGGCAGTTCATGTACACGAAGTTCATCGTGGTCGTCGACGAGGACGTGAACATCCGCGACTGGAACGAGGTGATCTGGGCGATCACGACGCGCGTCGATCCCGTGCGCGACACCGTGATGGTCGACAGCACGCCGATCGACTATCTCGATTTCGCGTCGCCCGTCGCGGGCCTCGGCTCGAAGATGGGGCTCGACGCGACCAACAAGTGGCCTGGCGAGACGAACCGCGAATGGGGCCGCCCGATCGAGATGGACGCCGCCGTGAAGGCGCGCGTCGACCGCCTCTGGCAGGAGATCGGACTGTAAGTCCGCGCGTTGAACGCACCCGACAAGAACGACGATGAGCTTTCCTCCCGCCTCGATGCTGTCCGACGGATTCTTCCTGTCGCTGTCGCTGTGTCTCGACATCGGCCTCGTCAACGTCGCGATGCTGTCGCTGACGCTGTCGCACGGCTTCCGGCCCGGCTTCTGGCTCGGCGTCGGCTCGTGCGTCGGCGATCTCGTCTATGCGGCGCTCGCGCTCGCGGGCATGGCCGTGCTTCTGCAGTTCGAGGCCGTGCGCTGGATCGTCTGGATCGGCGGCGGTGCGGTGCTGCTGTTCCTCACGTGGAAAATGACGCGTGAAGCGCTCGCGCCGGCCGGCGGCACCGACGACGGCGATGCGGACGACACGCCGCAGCCGCGTGCCAGTGCGCGGCGCAGCTTCATGCGCGGGATGCTGCTCGCGATGTCGTCGCCGAGCGCGATCCTGTGGTTCGCGGCGGTCGGCGGCGCGCTGATCGCGAAAGCCGGCGCGACCACGCCGGCCACGGCGTCGGTGTTCCTGTCCGGCTTCTTCCTCGGCGGCCTCGCGTGGACGCTCTTCATGTGCACGCTCGCGAGCCAGGGCCGCAAGCGCGCGGGCGCGGGGCTGATGCGCGCGTGCCACGTCGCGTCGGCGCTGCTGTTCGCGTATTTCTCGTACAGCGTGATCGTCGGCGGCTATCGCGACCTGATTGCGCACGCCGTGGCGTAACCGGCGCGCACAGGATCGCGCGCCCAATGAAAAACGGCGCAACGCCCCACGCGGGACGTTGCGCCGTTTTGCCGCGCGCGGTCAGGCCGCCGCGCGGAATGCGTCAACGACGCCAGTAGCCGTGGTGGCCCCAGCCGCCGTAACCGTGACGCCAGTACGGACGGCCGTAGTAGCCGCCGACGACCACGGGGGGCGGTGCATAGTAGGCCGGCGCCGGCGCGTAATACACGGGCGGGGGCGGCGGTGCGTAGTACACGGGCGGCGGCGCCGCATACACGGGATACGCAGGTGCGATCGGAACCCCGATGCCGACCCCGATCGACACGTGGGCCTGCGCGGCGCTCGCGGCACCCAGGCCCAGCGCGGCGGCGGCGATGAACGGAATGAGCTTTTTCACTTCGATTCTCCTGCTGGAGCGGTAATTTGTGCGCCCCTGTCGGCAACGGCGGGCATGCACGTCGCATGGATGCAATGTAGCGAAAACCCGCCGCGCGCGTATCGCGCATTTGTTGCAAATTGCAATTCCACCCGGCTGCAAACACCGTGCGGCGTGGCCTTGCGGATCCTCGACATCGCTTGCCGGTCGCGTGATTCCGTCCGACCAGTGAAAGCGCGACACATTGTCCGGTCAGTCTTACCGGATCCGGCAAGCACGTCGGGCACGCTTCGGTAATGAACGATTACAAATTTGAGACAAGACTCCGACAATTCAACGGGGATCTGGCCCCCGCGTGATTCGGGGCCGAATCACGTGATCGTCGCGGGCGGCGAAAACGGCCGCGCGAATTTACCGCTACCCCGTGTCGCACGCCGACGTCCAGGTCGTTCTCGCCCGGCGCCGCCCTTGCGCGGCCGCCCCGTCATTCCTGCGATACTGGCGGCTGCTCCGTTTCCGCTTCGTCACCCACCATGTCCCTTCCCGACACGCCCCGCCTCGGCTTCATCGGCGCCGGCCGCCTGGCGCGCTGCCTCGCCCTGCGTTTCGCGGCGGCCGGCTTTCCGGTCGTCGCGATCGCGAGCCGCACGGCGGAATCGGCCACGGCACTCGCCGCGCGCATCGACGGCTGCCGCGCGGTCGACACGCCGCAGCAGGTCGTCGACGCCGCCGACCTGATCTTCCTCACCGTGCCCGACGACCATCTCGCGTCGACCGCCGCGGCGCTGCGGTTCGACGCGGCGCGCGCGGCGAGCCAGGCGCTCGTCCACTGCAGCGGCGCGTCGGCGGTCGAGCTGCTCGATCCGGCCAAGCGGCAAGGCGCGGCCACGGGCGGCTTCCATCCGCTCTACCTGTTCGGCGGCACCGACGCCGATCTCGCCCGCATCGACGGCTGCTCGGTCACGCTCGAAGCCGACGGCGCGCTGCACGCGACGCTGCTGCGGCTTGCTGACGCACTCGGCTGCCATCCGCTGTCGATTCCGGCCGGCGGCCGGATGCTCTATCACGCGGCCGCCCATTACGCGGCGAGCTTCGCGCTGTGCGGGCTGTCGGAGGCGGTCGAGCTGTGGCGCGGCCTCGGCTTCGACGAGGAAGCGGCGCTGCGCGCGCTGCTGCCGATGCTCGCCGGCACGATCGAGACCGCGCGCGACAAGGGCCTCGCGAACGCACTCGCGGGCCCGGTATCGCGCGGCGACACCGGCATCGTCGAGCGTCAGCTCGCGCTGCTCGAGGCGCGCGGCGGCGATCACGCGACGCTGTACGCGCTGATGACCCGCCGCGCGGTCGCGCTCGCGGCGAAGCGCGCCGCGCCGCCGGCCGCGCTGCCGGCGCTCGCGCAGGCCGTCGAAACGTCGCTCGCGCGCACGACCGGGCACCCCTCCCCGCCGCGGGACGAGGCGTGATAAGGTGTCGGCCGATGCGCCGCCATCCGGCGTTGGCGGCCGCACGCTACTCGACTGTATAAAAAGGATGCCAACGATGTTCGGCGAGATCGCCCGTTTTCTGCTCAATACCGTCTTCACGCTGTTCGGCGCCGCGCTGATCCTGCGCGTCTGGATGCAGGCCGTCCGCGTGCCGCCGTACAACCCCGTCACGCAGGCCGTGCTGCAGGCGACCAACTGGCTCGTGCTGCCGCTGCGCCGCGTGATCGCGGGCGTGCGCGGCATCGACTGGGCAAGCGTCGTCGCAGCGCTGCTCACCGCGCTCGTCTATGTGGTGCTGATGGTCGTGATGGCCGGCTTCGACCCGGCCTCGGTGATCGCGACGCTCGTCGTGGTCGCGCTGCTCACCGTCGTGAAGTGGGCGCTCAATCTCGTGATCTGGATGACGATCCTGATGGCGCTGCTGTCGTGGCTCAATCCGCGCTCGCCGGCGATGCCGATCCTCTACCAGCTCACCGCACCGTTCCTGAACCCGCTGCGCCGCGTGATCCCGAACCTCGGCGGCATCGACCTGTCGCCGATCCTGCTGTTCGTGATCGTGCAGGTGCTGCTGATGATCGTCACGCGCGCCGCCGTGTCGCTCACGATCTTCGGCATCTGATCCGACGTGTCGCGCTACGCTGCCGGCCCCTGCGCCGGCGGCGCCTCGAGCGTGTCGATCACGCCGAAATTCGCCGGAATCATCGCGTAGCACACGCGCACTTTCTCGCGCGACACGCGCTCGAGCAGCCGCTGCGCCTCGTCCTCGGTGACGATGAACTCGACCTCGACCGCGAGCGAACCCTGCAGTTCGAAAAAGCGGTCCTCGTGCAGCACCCGATGCCGGCCGAAGCCTGCCATCGCGCGAAACGCCGAACCGCCCGCGACCCCCATCCGGTTTCCCTCCTCCAGCAACCACTCCCACAGCGGCTTCCAGTGCAGCCGGTGCTGCTCGTGCACGTAGAAGCGCAAGAAGACCCTGTCCATCGCGTCCTCCCGGTGCCGGCGCGCTCAGGCCGCCGCGAACCACGCGCGCGCGGTCCACATGCCGAGCGCCGTCAGCGTGAACGATCCAGTCAAGTGTAGGGCAGCCACCGCGAACGCCCATCCGAATTCGCCCTGCACCGCGTGCGTCATCACTTCGACCGAATAGGTCGAGAACGTCGTGAGGCCGCCGAGGAAGCCGGTGATCACGAACAGCCGCCACTCGGGCGGCAGCCCGACGCGGGTGGTAAAAACGACGGCGGCAACGCCGATCACGTAGCCGCCGATCAGGTTCGCGGCGAGCGTGCCGAGCGGCACTGCGGGAAAGAACGCGTTGAGCGCAAGGCTCAGGAACCAGCGCAGCAATGCGCCGAGTCCGGCGCCGACGAAGATCGCGACCATCGAATAGAACAAGGGAACTCCTCGCTGACGAGCCCGCATCGCCGGATGCGGTCTACGCCGAACTGTATGCGCAATCGCGCCGCGACGGCAATGCCGGAGGACCGGCGGACGGGGCCCGGATCGCGTCGCACCGGCATCACGCATTTCGTTATTCCGGCATCCGTGCCGCAATCGATTTTTTCCAATCGATTACGCCGGACATTACAAATCAAACCGGCGTCGATTATTTATCAGATTTTTAATACCGGAAAGATCAGCTTCATCGGGCGGCACGCCAGCGCTTGAACGCCGCATTCCATTGGTATTTCACGTATTTACCCTCATCAGATATTCCCGTATTCGTTCGATATCCGATGCAATTTACGCAGCCGATTTCGTAGAATTGTTTCGCCCCCTACTCCATCGACATGGAGATTCGAAGAATGAACAATATCCGCCTGTCTTCCATGTTGATACCGGCGCTGTGCGCGTCGCTGCTCGCGTCGAGCGTCGCGCTCGCCGGGGACAACGGGCCGCCGCCCTACGTCGAGGGCGCCCGTGCACCCAAGGGATTCGCCCGTCCGCCGTTCCATACGAAACCGCGCGCAAGCACGGCCACGGTGGCCGGCCTCACGCCGGCGCTCACCCGGCACGCGTACGGATTCGACACGATCGCCAACCAGGGCGACGGGATGGTCGTTGCGATCGTCGACGCGTACGACGACCCGAGGATCGAGTCCGATCTCGGCGTGTTCAGCAACGCGTTCTCGTTGCCGGCCTGCACCACGGCGAACGGTTGCTTCACCAAGGTATATGCACGCGGCGCGCGGCCCAGGGCCGATTCGGGCTGGGCGCTCGAGATATCGCTCGACGTCGAATGGGTGCATGCGATCGCGCCGAAGGCGAGAATCGTGCTCGTCGAGGCCGCGTCGGCCAGCTTCAACGACCTGATGGCCGCGGTCGACGTCGCGGTCAAGCGCGGCGCGTCGGTCGTGTCGATGAGCTTCGGCGGCAACGAGTTCAACAGCGAAACCGGCTTCGACAGCCACTTCAACGTATCGGGTGTCACGTTCGTCGCGTCGTCCGGCGACAGCGGCACCGGCACCGAGTACCCGGCGGCGTCGCCGTACGTGGTGGCGGTGGGCGGCACGACGTTGTCCACCGACGCGTCCGGCGCCTACGTCGGCGAGGCCGCGTGGAGCGGCAGCGGCGGCGGCGTGAGTTCCGTCGAGGGCGAACCGGCCGGCCAGACCGCCTGGCCGGCGCCGGTCGCCGGCAAGCGCGGCGTGCCCGACGTCAGCTACGACGCGAACCCGTCCAGCGGTTTCGCGGTGTACGACTCGGTCACCTACCAGGGGCAGGCGGGCTGGTTCCAGGTCGGCGGCACCAGCGCGGGCGCGCCGCAATGGTCGGCACTCGTCGCGATCGCGAATTCGCTGCGCGCGGCGGCCGGCAAAAGCCCGTTGAGCGGTACCTACAACACGCTCTATACGGTCGGGAAAAACGCCTACGGCAGCGACTATCACGACGTCACGACCGGGTCCAACGGCAGCTGCGGCAGCATCTGCAACGCCGCGGGCGGCTACGACTACGTGACCGGCCTCGGTTCGCCGCAAGCACCGGCACTCGTGCAGGCGCTCGTCGGCCAGCCGTAACGGGTGAACGCAGGCCGTGCCGGGGTGCGGCGTTCAATCGCCGAGCCATGCGACAAGCCCCGGCGCTCGTGCAGGCGCTCGTCGGCCAACCGCAACGGGCGAACGCAGGCCGTGCCGGGGTGCGGCGTTCAAACGCCGTGCCACGCGCGGTCGAGCGCGGCGAGCGTCGCGAGCGCGCCGCCCTTCAGCCCGATCACGTCCGCGCGGCGCGCATGGGCTTCGCGTGCGTTGATGCGGATCACGTCGGCGCCGAGCCGTTCGCTCAGCAGCCGCACGGTCGGAATCGCGGTGCCCGCGCCGATCTCGACGACGCTCACCCGTCCTGCCTGCGCGATCCAGTCGTGCAGCGCCCGCTCCTGCGCGTCGTAGCGCTCGCCGAGCCAGCCGTGGTCGCCGAACATCAGGATGTTCGGCCGCGCGAGGCCGCCGCACCGCGGGCAGCGCGGCAGCTCGCCGACCAGCCGGCACGCGGCCGCATCGACGTCGGGCGTAAACGGCGCGGCGTCCCACGTGTCGTCCGAGCAGGGTCGCAGGCATTGCATCGAATGAATCGAACCGTGAATCTCGACGACACGCGCCGGATCGAAGCCGGCCTTCTGGAACTGGCCGTCGACATTGCTCGTCAGCACGAAGCCGCCATTCGGCATCGCGTCCATCCAGCGCCGCAGGATCGCGAAGCCCGCGTGCGGCACCGTCCGACGGTAGAGTTCGAGACGGTGCCCATAGAAGCCCCACGCAAGCTGCGGATGCGCGCGGAACGCCTGCGGCGACGCGATCTCGTGGAATTCGATACGCGCTTGGCGCAGCGCCGGATACGCGCGCCAGAAGCCGTCCGTGCCGCGGAAATCGGGCAGCCCCGAATCGACGCCGATGCCGGCGCCGGCCGTCACGAGCAGCGCATCGGCCCGCGCGAGCGCCTCGACGGCGGACGCGACCAGATGCGCCGGCAGTGGCGCGGCAGCGGCGTTGGAATCGGCGGAACCGGTGGAGTCGGGCGAATCGGAAATCGGCATGATGGCGCAGCGGTAGCGTCGAACGGTGTACGAATGGCGTCGCGCGATCATACGCCCGTTCGAGTGCCGCGCCGCGGCCTCATCCCGTCGTTGCGCGCCCGCCCGCTGGTTCACGCAGCGCGACGTACTGCAGCAGCATGATCGTCTTCGCGTCGACGATCTCGCCGCGCTCGACGGCATCCAGCGCCGCGTGCAGCGGCATCTCGACGACCTCGAGATCCTCGCCCTCCTCCGCGATCCCGCCGCCATCGCCCGTGCGCAGCGACGCATCGTATTCGCCGACGAAGAAATGCAGCTTCTCCGTCACCGAGCCCGGGCTCATGAACGCCTCGAACACCTTGCGCACGCCGCGCACGCGATAGCCGGTTTCCTCTTCGGCCTCGGCACGGATGCGTGCGTCGGGCGTCGCGTCGTCGAGCAGGCCCGCGGCGGCTTCGAGCAGCATCCCGTCGTGTCCGTTGACGAACGCCGGCATCCGGAACTGCCGCGTGAGCAGCACGTCGCCCGTCGCCGCGTTGCGCAGCAGGATGGTCGCGCCGTTGCCGCGATCGTAGGTTTCGCGGCTAAGGCGCTGCCACGTGCCGTCGCGGCGCAGGAAATCGAACGTGACTTTCTTCAGCACATACCAGTCATCGGACAGCACCGTCGTATCGACGATGCGGACGCGGTCCCGCGTTGCGGCCATGGCGGCCTCCCATTCGACAAGTGATGGCTCTCATGGTAACGTGCATATTCGTGCAATTTCAAGAAATTTCGTGCAAACACGATGCTGACGACCCAACGCAAGAAAGCGATCCTCGACGCGCTCGCCCGCGACGGCCAGGTGCTGGCTGTCGAACTGAGCGCGCAATTCGGCGTGTCCGAGGACACCGTGCGCCGCGACCTGCGCGAGCTGGCGGCCGAAGGGCTGCTGCAACGCGTGCACGGCGGCGCGCTGCCGGCGTCGCCGGCCGTCGCGCCGTTCGCGCAGCGCGAGACGCTCGACACGGCGGAAAAGCGGCGTATCGCACGCCGGGCCGCGCAGATGATCGCGCCCGGACAGGTCGTGATCGTCGACGGCGGCACGACGTCGGCCTTGCTCGTCAGCCAGTTGCCGCCCGACCTGCGCGCGACGATCGTCACGCACAGCCCGAGCGTCGCCGTCGCGCTGGCCGCGCATCCGTCGATCGACGTGATCCTGATCGGCGGACGGTTGTACAAGCATTCGATCGTCGCGGTGGGTGCCGCGGCGATGGAAGGCATCGCGCGCATCCACGCCGACCTGTATTTCATGGGCGTCACGGGCGTTCATCCGGTCGCGGGGCTCAGCACCGGCGACTTCGAGGAAGCGGCAATCAAGCGCGCGCTGGCCGCGCGAGCCGGCGAGACGATCGTGCTGGCGTCGCAATCCAAGCTGCGTGCGGCGTCGCAGTTCGTGATCGGCGAGCTCGCGCTCGCACAGGCCATCGTGGTCGAACGGGAAACCGATGCGGCGCTGACCGAGCCGATCGAGGCCGCGGGCGTGACGGTCGTGCGGGCCTAGCCGCGCGCCGGTTTCGGCGGGCGCGCCGACGTCGTTGCGCAAGCATCCTCGCCGGCCCGATGTCAGCGTGCTGACAGGCACCGCTTGCTACCATGGGCGACTGCCCACCCGCCGCGCCTGGTCCGTCCGATGTCTTCGCCCGCCACCCCGATCGCACCCGCGCCGCCCGACGGCGCTGCCCCGCCCCCCGGCGTCCTCGCCCTGTTCATCGCGTTCGCGCAAATCGGCCTCACCAGCTTCGGCGGCGGGCTGAGCGGGCGCATGATGCGCGACTTCGTGCACGAGCGGCGCTGGCTCGACGAAGAGGCGTTCCTCAACGGCCTCGCGCTGTCGCAGGCGCTGCCGGGCGTCAACGTGAAGAATCTCGCGATCTGGATCGGCTACCGGCTGGCCGGATGGCGCGGCGCGGTGGCCGGCTTCACCGGCATCATCGCGCCGCCGGCCGTGCTGATCGTGCTGTTCGGCGTCGCGTTCTCGACGCTCACGCGCTTTCCACTCACGCATGTCGCACTCGCGGGCGCGGCCGCTGCGGCAATCGGGCTGTCGATCTCGATGGCGATCACCGCGGTGCGCCGGCTGCCGCGCCGCGCGCTGCCGTTCGCGGTGACGACGCTCACGTTCGTGTCGGTGGCGGTGCTGCACTGGCCGCTCGTCTGGACCGTGCTGATCGGCGGCACGCTGAGCGTCGCGCTCGAATACCGCCGTGCGGGCGCCGTCGCGGCCAGGAGCGCCGAACGATGACGACCCCGTCACGCTATGCCGCCCTGCTCGGCGTATTCGCACCGCTGTCGATCGCGACGATCGGCGGCGGACAGGCGATCATCGCCGACATCCAGCGGCAGGTCGTCGACGTGCATCACTGGATGACGGCCACGCAGTTCGTGAACGACTTCGCGATCGCGCGGATGGCGCCCGGCCCCGGCTCGCTGCTCGCGACGCTGATCGGCTGGCAGGTGGCGGGCTTCTGGGGCGCGGTGATCGCGACGCTCGCGCTGTTCGGGCCGACCGCGTTCCTGATCTACGGCGTCGCGCATCTGTGGCGGCGGCACCAGGGCGCACGCTGGCAGATCGCACTCGAAGCCGGCCTGCGCCCGGTCGCGGCCGGCATGATCCTCGCGTCGGTCTGGGTGCTGCTGCGCGCGCTCGACGGCGGCTGGGCCGCGCGGGCGATCGCGGTCGGGTCGACCGTGTGCGTGATGGGCACGCGCATTCATGCGTTGCTGCTGATCGTCGTCGGCGCATTGCTGCTGGTCGGCGTGCACGCGATCGGCTGACGGCGGCATCGACGCCAAGCCGGCCCGCCAAAGCATGCACGGCCCGCTTCGCGATCGACGCGCGCCGACACCGGCGGCGCCGGTCAGCGGCCCGCGACCGAGCGAAACGCGCGACAGGCATCGGCATGCAGCTCGAAACCGATGCCCGGCGCCTGCGGCACGGGCGTGTAGCCGGCGTCGACCGTTGCGCCGTCCGCCAGCCCGCTGAACGGATGGAACGCGAACGGGCTGACTTCCGCGCCGCCGAGCCCGAGCGCCGACACGACGTGCAGCGAGAACAGATGACCGCCATGCGGCCAGAACGCATCGCGCCGCCAACCATTCGACACGAAATGGTCGACGATCTGCAGGTAGCCCGGCAGGCCATAGCAATGCACCGGATCGAACACGAGGACGTCGCGGTCCGGGCGCAGGCCGCCGTAGCGCTCGAGCAGCTTCGCTTCCGCGAGCGAGAACAACGCCTCGCCGGCCGCGACCGGCGGCGCGTATTGCGCAGTCAGGTCCGCATGAAGCGGCAGGTCGAGCGGGTCGCACAGATCCTCGAACCACCAGAGTTCGAACGGGGCCAGCCGCGCGGCGGCAGCGGGGCCGCTCGTCGCGTCGTACGCGTTCATCGCGTCGACCGCGAGATGCGAGCTGTCGGCAAGGCAGGCCGCGGCGGCTTCGATGCGGCGTATGTCCTGGTCGATATCCGGGCCGCCGATCTTGATCTTCGCGTGCGTGTAGCCGAGATCGGCGATGCGGCGCATCTCGTCCGACAGGTGCGCGAGATCGTCGTGCGGATAACGGTAGCCGCCGCCCGCGTAGACGCGCACGCGGGGCGCCGCGTCGCGCGCGAGCCGGTCGGCGACGAAGCGATGGAGCGGCAGGCCCGCGATCTTCGCGGCGGCATCCCAGATCGCCATGTCGAGCACGCCGACCGCGACGCAGCGTTCGCCGTGCCCGCCGGGCTTCTCGCCCGCCATCATCGCGCGCCATGCGCGAAACGGATCGAGATTCGTGTCGGCGTCGTCGGCGATGGCGTGCGCGGCGGCCAGCAGACGCGGCGCGAACCGTTCACGAATCAGCCCGCCTTGCGCATGGCGGCCGACCGACGCGTAGCCATAGCCCGTGACCGGCCGGCCATCGCGCACGACATCGGTGACGATCGCGACGACGCTCGTCGTCAGGCCGCCCGACGGAATCGCCGGATCGGCATAGCGGGAAACCGGGATCGCCTGCTCGCGGATGTCGGTGATGCGCATGGTCGGGGTTCCGGGAAAACGTTCGGCGTTCGCGGGCCATGCACGCGCGGCAGCCGGCGTGACGGGCGGATCGCTGCATCATAGGCGCTTGCGCGATGCCCTGCAGGCTCGCGATCGTCGCGACGCGGTGAACTCATGCGACTCGATCGACAGCGTCCGAATCGCGCCGTACCGCATCGGTGTGTGAACGCGTGCTCCGTCATGCGCGAGGCGCGTGACACGTGCACTTGCGCGTCGGCCATGCGCGCACTCGGCAACGCGCGCCGAGATCCAATGGCGCCCCCGCGATTTGCGCTTGTACCGCGGCACCGCCGCGCCGATCGGCATCGCATGCGAAACATGTCGCTGCCGGTGAACAGGCGGGTGAACAGCGCGTCACCCGGCACGATCCGCGCGATAGTGGAACCGGCCGAGCGTGCGACCACGCTCGGCGAGCTGTTTCCGAACCGGAACGCGTTTTATTTCATTGGGCCGGAGTCCGCTGCTGGCGATCCCCGGCTGATTCCGCTGTTCGTCGGTATCGGCTGAAGGTGCGGCTCAACGCGTCGGTGCGACCAGCGCGTTGGCGCAACCAGAGCCGATCCACACGCTCACGCGAAGACGAAGTACTTGCGCACCGTCTCCACCACTTCCCACGTTCCTTTCATGCCGGGTTCGATCACGAACACGTCGCCGGCCTTCAGGTGCACAGGCTCCTCGCCTTCGGGCGTGATGATGCAGTAGCCGTCGAGGAAGTGGCAGTACTCCCATTTCTCGTAGTTCACCTCGAACTTGCCCGGCGTGCAGATCCAGGTGCCCATGATCTTGCTGCCGTCCTTGGACACGTAGGCGTTGAGGTTCACGGTGTGCGGATCGCCGCCGATGCGCTTCCACTTGGTCGCGTCGAGGACCGGGGTCGGGCAGGTTTTGCGCAGAACGGTGATGAAATCGGACATGTCAGCTCCAGACTAACGATCGGGTAAGAGGTCTGTCACGTTAGTTCGAAAGCTGCGCCGCAGCTTGTATGGGTCCGACACCGACTCGTCCATTTTCGACACGGGCCCGCATGCGGGCGCGCCGCCAGCGCATTTTCCGGACGGCCTTGCGTTGACGGACCGCTGCAGACCGATCCTTGACGCTCATTACGGGCGATCAATCGCACCGCCACCGGGCCATGCCGGTTTCAAGGCCGGCGGCCAAAACGCCTCAAAACGCCTTGCTTGCAACATCCGCGCCAAACCCTGTAGAATTACGCGTTCTGCGGGCGTCGTATAATGGCCATTACCTCAGCTTCCCAAGCTGATGACGTGGGTTCGATTCCCATCGCCCGCTCCACCTTCGGCTGCTCGGCAGCCTGCGCAAGAGCCGCCTCGTCGAAGGCGGCTTTTTTGTACCATCTGCCTGTCCATCCGGCAGCACCGCTGCGCGTAACGGGCCCGCGCCCGAACCAAGCCTTTCTCTGTCACCGATGATGCACGACGATCCGAACGAAGCCGGCCTGCCGCCGGACGCCGCCGCCCTTCCCGACGAAGCCGCCGACGGCGCCGACGAAGTCAATCCGCTGCACCGACGCCGCATCCGCAGCTTCGTGACGCGCGCCGGCCGCGTGTCGACCGGCCAGCGCCGCGCGCTCGACGATCTGGGCCCGCGCTTCGTCGTGCCGTACGCCGCTGAAATCCCCGACTGGGACGCCGTGTTCGGCCGCCGCGCGCCGCGCATCCTGGAAATCGGCTTCGGGATGGGCGCGTCGACCGCGGAAATCGCCGCGCATCGCCCGGGCGACGACTTCCTCGGCGTCGAGGTGCACGAGCCGGGCGTCGGCGCGCTGCTGAAGCTGATCGGCGAGCAGGACCTGCCGAACATCCGCATCATCCAGCACGACGCGGTCGAAGTGCTCGAGCACATGCTCGCGCCGGAAAGCCTCGACGGCGTGCACATTTTCTTCCCGGATCCGTGGCACAAGGCGCGTCACCACAAGCGCCGGCTGATCCAGCCGCCGCTCGTCGCGCACCTCGCATCGCGCCTGAAACCGGGTGCGTACCTGCATTGCGCGACCGACTGGCAGAACTACGCGGAACAGATGCTGGAAGTGCTCGGCGCCGAACCGACGCTCGAAAACACGGCCGCCGACTACGCGCCGCGCCCCGACTACCGCCCCGTCACGAAGTTCGAACGACGCGGGCTGCGGCTCGGCCACGGCGTGTGGGACCTGGTGTTCCGCAAGCGCGCCGGCTGAACACGACGCGCAGCGGCACGACGCACGCTGCGCGCCGCGCAATGACAAACGGCCCGACCGGCATCTGCTGCCGATCGGGCCGTTTGTCATTGGAAGCGCCCTCGCCCCCGCACCGGCATCACGCCCAGTTCAGCCACCCGCTGTAGCCCACCAGCAGCACGAACAGGCCGAACGCGATCCGGTACCACGCGAACACGGTGAAGTCGTGCGTCGCGACGAAGCGCAGCAGCCAGCGCACGCACACGAACGCGCTGACGAACGCGGCAACCAGCCCGAGCGCGAACAGGCCGAGCGAGTCGACCGTGAATGCCTGCCAGTCCTTGACGGTTTCATAGAGCGTCGCGCCGAAGATGATCGGAATCGCGAGGAAGAACGAGAATTCGGTCGCGACGCGCCGGTCGAGGCCGAACAGCATCCCGCCGATGATCGTCGAGCCGGAGCGCGACATGCCCGGCACCAGCGCGAAGCATTGCGCGAGGCCGACCTTCAGCGCATCGAGCGGCGTGAGCGCATCGACCGACTGCACGCGCGGCGGCTCGCTGCGTTCGCGCTGCCGCGCCTCGGCCCACAGGATGATCGCGCCGCCGACGACGAGCGCGAATGCGACCGGCACCGGCGAGAACAGCACGGCCTTGATCTTCTTCTCGAACAGCAGGCCGAGTGCGATCGCGGGAATGGTCGCGATCACGACGTTCAGCGTGAAGCGCTGCGCGTCGGGCCGGCTCGGCAGCCCGGACACGATGGACACGATCCGCTGCCGGTATTCCCAGCAGACCGCGAGAATCGCGCCGAACTGGATCACGACGTCGAAGGTCTTCGCGTGCGCATCGTTGAAATTCAGGAAGCTGCCCGCGACGATCAGGTGGCCGGTGCTCGACACCGGGAGGAATTCCGTCAGCCCCTCGACGACGCCGAGGATCAATGCCTTGCAGATCAGGATCCAGTCCATCCGTGGCCCAACTCCGAAGTAGTCGAAAGAAAGGGCCGCGTCACCGCCGCGGCCCGCCCGGCCGCGCGCGGTGCGCCGTCACTTTTCGACGATCGCCACGCGTATGCCGTTTGTAAGAATCGTAATTGTACCGGGTTCGTAGTTCACGCCGGCAAATTGCAGTTGCTCGGGCTTGAACGTATAGATCGGATAGTTGGTCAGCACCTGCGTCGCGAGCAGGCCGGCGGCCGCGCCGACCTGTTGCGCGTACATCTGCGCGTTGCCGTCGAGCACGAGGCTGTCGACGGCCGGCGCCTTCAGCACGACCGAGCGGCTCGGCGCGTCGTAGGCCAGTTGGCCCGACACGGTGAACTTGCCGCTCACCGGTTCGCTCAGGAACGGACTCGCGAAATGCGCATCGAGCTGCACCGCGACGCGGTTCTGGTCGGGCAGCAGGTTGACGGCCGGATTCGCCAGCGACACGTCGACGACCTGCGCGACCGTCTTCTGGTACGGAAACTTGCGCGCGACGGCCTTCTGCACGTCGCCGCGCGAGAACGTGTAGTGATCGGGAATGAACGGAAACGTCGACGCACAGGCGGCGAGCGATACCGACACGCCGATGGCGCCGGCGCAAGCGGCGAGGAAGCGGCGCCGGCCGGGCGTGCAAGATGCGGTCATGCTGAACAATCTCCTGTATCGGGCGAAGCGGCAGTCCGGTTATCGGCTCCGCCCCATGTGGCGCCGGGGACCCAAGTTAGTGCTTCGACGCGCGTCGCCGGTTCCATGCGCGTGCCGGCAAACGACGGCGAGGACAGCGCGGGCTGCGCGTCAGCGGGCCGCACCGGGCGACGGCTGCGTCGCGATCTCGAGGCGCGTCAGCCACGCGAGCGCGTCGTCGCGCGACGCACCGCACATTTCGGCGGACGGCTGCAGCCCGGAACAGCACGCGGGCCGCTCGGGCCGGCCGAAGATCCGGCAGCGCAGGTCGTCGCCGAGCTGCACGCAGCGCACGCCGGCCGGCTTGCCGTCGGGCATCCCCGGAATCGGCGAGGAAATCGACGGCGCGATGCAGCATGCGCCGCACCCCTCGCGGCACGCATGCGGCGGCGGGACCTCGGCGGGCGCCGGACGGACAGGCATTTCGACGGACACTCGACTCTCTCACGAACAACAAAAAACGGTGCGGCAACCGGACGCAGCGTGCGGCAGGCCACCGCGCATTGTGCCACCGCCGGCTGCGACGTTATTACACAATGCAGCCGAAACGCGCGTTCATATACTCCAGAGCATCCAAAAAGCGCGAGACCATCATGAGTTCCGGTTCTGCCGACACACTGTTCCGTCCCGATTTGCTCGCGAAGTACGGCGCGAACGGGCCGCGCTATACGTCCTACCCCACCGCGCTGCAGTTCCGCGACGAATTCGACCCGGCCGACTACGTGCGCGCCGCGGGCGATCCCGGCGCGTCGGCGAGCGACCTGTCGCTGTACTTCCACATCCCGTTCTGCAACACGGCCTGCTTCTATTGCGGCTGCAACAAGATCGCGACCAACAACCGCCGCCGCGCGCGCCCGTATCTCGAGCAACTGAAGCGCGAACTGGCGCTGCAGGCCGCGCTGTTCGATCCCGCGCGCCCGGTCACGCAGCTTCACTGGGGCGGCGGCACGCCGACCTTCCTGTCCGACGACGAAACCGCCGAGCTGATGGCGGCCACCCGCGAACATTTCGCGCTCGCGCCGGACGCCGACGCCGAGTTCTCGATCGAGATCGACCCGCGCACGGTCACGCCCGCGACGCTCGTCCACCTGCGCAACATCGGCTTCAACCGGTTGAGCCTCGGCGTGCAGGATTTCGATCCGGTCGTGCAGCAGGCGATTAACCGGGTCCAGCCGCTCGCGATGACGGCCGACCTGCTGTCGGCCGCGCGCACGACGGGCTTCCAATCGGTCAGCGTCGACCTGATCTACGGGCTGCCGCACCAGACGGTCGCCGTGTTCGCGCGCACGCTCGAGACGATCATCGAGCTCGCGCCGGACCGCCTGTCGGTATTCGGCTACGCGCACATGCCGCACCTGTTCAAGATGCAGCGGCAGATCGACGACGCGACGCTGCCGCCGCCCGCAACGCGCATCGCACTGCTCGGCCTCGCGATCGACATGCTGACGCAGGCCGGCTACGTGTACATCGGGATGGATCACTTCGCGCGGCCGTCCGACGAACTCGTGCGCGCGCAACGCAACGGCACGCTGCAACGCAATTTCCAGGGCTACAGCACGCGCGCGGATACGGACCTGGTCGGCTTCGGCGTGTCGTCGATCGGCAAGGTCGGCGACGTCTACGCACAGAACGCGAAGGACCTGCCGGCCTATGGCACCGCGCTCGACGCGGGCCGGCTGCCGATCGCGCGCGGCGTGCGGCTCACGCCCGACGACCGGCTGCGCCGCGACGTGATCACGCAGCTGATGTGCAACCTCGAACTGCCGTTCTCGCATATCGAGGCGGCGCACGGGATCCGCTTCGCCGATCACTTCGCGCGCGAGCTCGACGCGCTGCGCGGGTTCGAGCAGGACGGCCTGCTGACCGTCGCCGGCGACCGCCTGACGATCCATCCGGCCGGCCGGATGGTCGTGCGCAACATCGCGATGGCGTTCGACGCGTACCTCGGCCAGACGCCGCATCAGCGCTACTCGCGCACCGTCTGACACCGCACGGCCGCATGCGGGCGGCCGGTTTGATAAAGTAAGGGGCTCCACGCCCCTGCAAGAACCCGCACGATGCGCACCACCAAAGCAACCCACGCGGTCGAACGCCTGAAGACCCGTTCCGGCAACCCGCAGTTCGCCGCCGTCGCGATGGCGGGCGGCCTGTTCTACCTGGTCGACCGCTCCGGCGGCACCGCCGAGAAACGCAGCGAGCCGCTGCCGCTCGACGAATTCGTCAGGTTCGTCGACGAATTCGGCCCCAAAAAGCCGCGCAAGGCGAGCAAGCTCGACCTCGCGTTCGAGGCGCAGATCAAGAAGAGCAAGGCGTAAAGGTCTGTTGCAGGCCGTCTGAAGGCTTCGCCGCCGCCCCGTTTGGTACAATCACGAAGTTTCTCTATCCCCGCTGATGGCCGACCTGGCTGCGTGACCACACCATGAATATCGAAAACGCGCGTTTCAACATGATCGAACAACAGATCCGGCCGTGGGACGTGCTGGATCTGGACGTCCTGGGCCTGCTGTCGATCGTCAAGCGTGAACACTACGTGTCGCCCGAACACCGCGATCTCGCGTTCGCCGACCTCGAGCTGCCGCTGCCCGGCGGCCGCAGCAAGATGCTGTTCCCGCGCGTCGAAGCGCGCGTGCTGCAGGAACTGGCGGTCAAGAAGCACGAGAACGTGCTCGTGATCGGCGCGGGTTCGGGCTACCTGGCCGCGCTGTTCGCGCATCGCGCGCAGCACGTGACGGCCGTCGAGATCGATCCGGCCATCGCGAAGTTCGCGGCCGACAACCTGCGCAACGACGGCGTGACGAACGCGGAAGTCGCGCTCGGCGACGGCTCGCTCGGCTGGCCCGACAAGGCGCCGTACGACGTGATCTGCGTCGCGGGCGGCCTGCCGGTCGTGCCGCAGCAGATGCTCGAACAGCTGAAGATCGGCGGCCGCCTGTCGGCGTTCGTCGGCGGCCGTCCGGTGATGAAGGCGCAGGTCATCACGCGCATCGACGAGAAGCAGTACCGCGTCGCCGACGTATTCGAAACCTACGTCGACCACCTCGTCAACGCGATCGAACCGTCGCGTTTCAAGTTCTGAGCGGCGGCCCCATGCAGATCCTGACGCCCGCGATGCTTGCGGAATGGCTTCGCGATCCGGCGCGCCCCGCGCCGGTCGTGCTCGACGTGCGCGAGCCGTGGGAAATCTCGACCGCGCAGATCGCCGGCAGCGTGTCGATCCCGATGCAGCAGATCCCCGCGCGCAGCGAGGAGCTCGACGACGAAGCGGAAATCGTCTGCGTGTGCCATCACGGGATGCGCAGCGCGCAAGTCGCGATGTTCCTCGAATCGCGCGGCTTCACGAAGCTGTACAACCTGCAGGGCGGCATCGACGCGTGGTCGCGTGACGTCGATCCGTCCGTACCGCGTTACTGACCTTCCCGGCGGCGCATCGCGCGCCGCCACGGCGACCGGCGAGTAATAGCCGATCGCTCCAGTCCCGCCGAACGGGCGCGCATCGCGCGCCCGTTTGCGTTTCTGCTGCACCGTTCCATCCTCTTTCGTTTGTTTCCGCACGCCGGCCATCCGCGTCCGCTCGATGACGCGAGGCGGCGAGAACCCGGGCAACGCACCCGTCGAGCGGAGCGCCTCGCCCTTCCCCTGGCACTTCATGACCAAGCCGTGTGCACGCGACGCCGACACGACACGGCCGGATGCGTGCGCATCGATCCCGCGCCGCACCTCCTTCGACGTGCGGCGCACGCGCTCGAACCCGGGCCCCGCCGTGCACCATTTGCGCCCGCGCGAGCGCACCGCAACGGATCGCGCATGCTGCACGACGCGTCATGCGCACCGCGCCGGCGCCCCGCGCCGCCCCGCACAGGCACGCCTGGCGTGCATCGGCGCGACTGGCACATGCCTTGCGTTACTCCGATGCCGGCGCCGCCACGGCGCACGCACATCCAACATGACAAGGGGATCCCGATGAAACGTCGCAGTCTGTTGAAGTTCGGTTCGATGGCCGGTGCACTCGCGCTGGCAGGCAAGAGTCCGTTCGCTCACGCGGCCGATGCGGGCACGGGCCCGATCAAGGTCGGCATCCTGCATTCGCTGTCGGGCACGATGGCGATCTCCGAAACGTCGCTGAAGGACACGGCGCTGATGACGATCGCCGAGATCAACAAGAACGGCGGCGTGATGGGCCGCAAGCTCGAGCCGGTGGTCGTCGATCCCGCATCGAACTGGCCGCTGTTCGCGGAGAAGGCGCGCCAGCTGCTCACGCAGGACAAGGTCGCGTGCGTGTTCGGCTGCTGGACGTCGGTGTCGCGCAAGTCGGTGCTGCCGGTGTTCGAGGAACTGAACGGCCTGCTCTACTACCCGGTGCAATACGAAGGCGAGGAAATGTCGCGCAACGTGTTCTACACGGGCGCCGCGCCGAACCAGCAGGCGATCCCCGCCGTCGAGTACCTGATGAGCGCGGAAGGCGGCGGCGCGAAGCGCTTCTTCCTGCTCGGCACCGACTACGTGTATCCGCGCACGACCAACAAGATCCTGCGCGCGTTCCTGAAATCGAAGGGCGTGAAGGACGCCGACATTCAGGAGGTCTACACGCCGTTCGGCCACAGCGATTACCAGACGATCGTCGCGAACATCAAGAACTTCGCCCAGGGCGGCAAGACGACCGTGGTCTCGACGATCAACGGCGATTCGAACGTGCCGTTCTACAAGGAACTCGGCAACCAGGGGATCAAGGCGACCGACGTGCCGGTGGTCGCGTTCTCGGTCGGCGAGGAAGAGCTGCGCGGGATCGACACGAAGCCGCTCGTCGGCCATCTCGCCGCGTGGAACTACTTCATGTCGGTGAAGAACCCGACCAACACGAAGTTCAAGGACCAGTTCGCCGCGTGGGTAAAGGCGAACAACCTGCCGGGTGGCGCGAAGCGCGTGACGAACGATCCGATGGAGGCGACCTACGTGGGCATCCACATGTGGAAGCAGGCCGTCGAAAAGGCGAAGAGCACCGACGTCGACAAGGTGCGCGTCGCGATGATCGGCCAGACGGTTGCCGGCCCCTCGGGCTTCACGCTCACGATGGACGGCAACCATCACCTGCACAAGCCGGTGATGATCGGCGAGATCCGCGGCGACGGGCAATTCAACGTCGTGTGGAAGACGAAGACCGCGGTGCGCGCGCAGCCGTGGAGCCCGTTCATCGCAGGCAACCAGGGCAAGCCGGACATCGTCAGCTCGATCCCGGCGTTCCTGCGCCGGCAGCGCGCGGCGCTGGCCTGATGCGATGCGGGGCGCGGCGCACCGGCGTGGCGCTCCGCTTGCAGGTCGGTGCGCGAATGCCGATACTCACCGTAACGCATCGCACGCGCACCGCCGCACGAACCCGCTTTCCCACGCCCGACAGGATCTCCCGATGCCTACACGCTTTCGCCGCGCCGCCGTCGCGGTCGTCGCCTGTGCCGCGCTGGCGGGCGCACTGCCGCGCGCCGCGTTCGCCCTGACGGCCGCCGATACCGCCGCGCTCGCCGGCGACGACTTCGACGCGAAGACGGCCGCGGTCGACCGTCTCGCCGCCGATGCCGACCCGCGCGCCGTCGCGTTGCTCAATGCGCTGTCGAGCGGCGACGCGCTCGCGACCGGCGACGGCCGCCTGCTGATCCAGACCGGCGACACCGCGCACGACGCGCTCACGCAAGCCGCGACGCAGGCCGGCGACGCGCAGCCCGTGATGCTGAACAACCTGCTGCGCACGAAGATCGCCGGCGCGCTGTCGGGCCTCGCACTCGCGTCGCCCGACGTGGCCGCGCGCCGCGACGCGATCGATGCGCTGCTGAAGTCGCCCGACCCGGCGCTCAAGCCGATGATCGATCGCGCGCGCGCGAAGGAAACCGATCCCGCGCTGAAGCGCCGCCTCGACGCACTGTGGGCCATCGCCGCGCTGCACGACGCCGATCCGGCGAAGCGTCTGGAAGCCGTGCAGGTGGTGGCCGCGCGCCGCGACCTCGACATGATCGAGCAGTTGCGCCCGCTCGTCGCGAAGAATGCCGACGGCAGCTACACGGAACCCGACGCGCGCGTGCGCGACGCCGCGCAGCAAGGCCTCGACGCATTGCACGCGCTGCAGCGCCGCGGCGAAATCGCCGGCACCGTGTTCGCGGGCCTGTCGCTCGGCAGCGTGCTGCTGCTCGCGGCGCTCGGCCTCGCGATCACGTACGGGCTGATCGGCGTGATCAACATGGCGCACGGTGAATTCCTGATGATCGGTGCGTACGCAACCTATGTCGTGCAGACGCTGATCCAGCGCTACGCGCCGGCCGCGTTCGACTGGTATCCGCTCGTCGCGGTGCCCGTCTCGTTCGCGGCGGCCGCACTGGTCGGCGTCGTGCTGGAGCGGCTCGTGCTGCGGCACCTGTACGGCCGCCCGCTCGAGACGCTGCTCGCGACCTTCGGCGTGAGCCTGATCCTGATCCAGGCGACGCGCATGCTGTTCGGCGCGCAGAACGTGCAGGTCGTGAACCCGTCGTGGATGAGCGGCGGCGTCACCGTGATGCAGAACCTGATCCTGCCGTACAACCGGCTCGCGATCCTCGCGTTCGCGCTCGCGGTCGTGTGCGTCGCGTGGGGCGTGCTGACGAAGACGCGGCTCGGCCTGTTCGTGCGCGCGGTCACGCAGAACCGGCGGATGGCCGCGTGCGTCGGCGTGAAGACCGCGCGCGTCGACGCGTATGCGTTCGCGTTCGGCGCGGGCATCGCGGGCCTCGGCGGCTGCGCGCTGTCGCAGATCGGCAACGTGGGCCCCGACCTCGGGCAGAACTACATCATCGATTCGTTCATGGCGGTCGTGCTCGGCGGGGTCGGCCAGATCGCCGGCACCGTGCTCGGCGGCTTCGGGCTCGGCCTCGTCAGCAAGGCAATCGAGCCGTTCTGGGGCGCCGTGCTCGCGAAGATCGCGGTGCTCGTGATGATCGTGCTGTTCATCCAGAAACGTCCGCAGGGCATGTTCGCCCCGAAGGGACGCAGCGCGGAGGCCTGACATGACTTCAATCACCGATTCGTTGTCGAAGCCGATCGCCGACGCGCCGAAGCCCGCTGCCGCCGCGCGTGCGGAAGAAAAATTCGCGCTCGGCCTGCCGCCCCGCCCCGCGCAGCTGTCGCGTCGCGCATGGCTCGCGCTCGTCGCGCTGTGCGTCGCGATCGGCATCGGCGTGCCGCTCGCCGCGCTGGTCGCGCCCGAGTCGAGCGCGTTCCATCTGTCCGCGTATGCGATGACACTCGCCGGCAAGCTGATGTGCTACGCGATCGCCGCGCTCGCGCTCGATCTCGTGTGGGGCTACTGCGGCATTCTCAGCCTCGGCCACGGCCTCTTCTTCGCGCTCGGCGGTTATGCGATCGGCATGTACCTGATGCGCGAGATCGGCCGCGACGGCAAGTACGGCAGCGACCTGCCCGACTTCATGGTGTTTCTCGACTGGCATCAACTGCCGTGGTACTGGAGCGGCACGCAGCATCTCGCGTGGGCGCTCGCGCTGGTCGTGCTCGTGCCGGCCGTGCTCGCGTGGGTGTTCGGCTTCTTCACGTTCCGCTCGCGCGTGAAGGGCGTGTACCTGTCGATCATCACGCAGGCGCTGACGTTCGCGGCGATGCTGCTGTTCTTTCGCAACGAGACGGGCTTCGGCGGCAACAACGGCTTCACCGACTTCAAGCGCATCGCCGGGTTTCCGATCACGTCGCCCGGCACGCGCACGGTGCTGTTGCTGCTGACCTTCGCGACGCTCGTGCTCGCGTTCATCGTTGCGCGCGCAATCGTCACCAGCAAGCTCGGGCGGGTGGTCACCGCGGTGCGCGACGGCGAGACGCGGCTGATGTTCCTCGGCTACAGCCCGCTAGCGTACAAGCTGTTCGTGTGGACGCTGTCGGCCATGCTGTGCGGGATCGCGGGCGCGTTGTACGTGCCGCAGGTCGGCATCATCAACCCCGGCGAGATGTCGCCCGGCAACTCGATCGAAATGGCGATCTGGGTCGCGGTGGGCGGGCGCGGTACGCTGATCGGGCCGATCGTCGGCGCGTTCGCGGTGAACGGCGCGAAGAGCCTCTTTACCGCGTACTTCGCCGAATACTGGCTGTTCTTTCTCGGCCTGATCTTCGTGCTCGTGCCGCTCCTGCTGCCGCGCGGCATCATGGGCCTCGTCGACACGCTGCTCGCAAAGGGGAAACGCGGATGAATGGCACCGCCCTCTACCAGTTCACGCCGCCGCCCGAGGACGAGCTGCTGGCCGTCAGCGGCAGCGCATCGATGGGCCGCGTGGCGCCGCCCGGCATCGACACGTCGCACGGCACGATCCTCTACCTCGAGGACATCGAGGTGAGCTTCGACGGCTTTCGCGCGCTGAACAAGCTGTCGCTCGCGATCGACGCGGGCGAGCTGCGCTGCGTGATCGGCCCGAACGGCGCGGGCAAGACGACGATGATGGACGTGATCACCGGCAAGACGCGGCCCGATGCGGGCAAGGTGTTTCTCGGCCAGACCATCGACCTCGCGCGAATGAACGAACCCGGGATCGCGCGCGCGGGGATCGGCCGCAAGTTCCAGAAGCCGACCGTGTTCGAACAGCATCCGGTGTGGGAAAACCTCGAACTGGCGATGCAGACCGACAAGGGCTGGCTCGCGTCGCTGCGCGCGCGGCTCGACCGCACGGCGCAGGCGAAGATCGAGGAGACGCTCGCGCTGATCGGCCTCGAAAGCGACGCGTACCGCGCGGCCGGCGAGCTGTCGCACGGGCAGAAGCAGCGGCTCGAGATCGGCATGCTGCTGATGCAGCGCCCCGCCCTGCTGCTGCTCGACGAGCCGGCGGCCGGGATGACCGACCACGAGACGATGGAACTCGCGAAACTGCTGAACACGCTGCGCGGCACCTGCTCGATGATGGTCGTCGAGCACGACATGGAGTTCGTCGCGGCGCTCGCGGGCGACACGGGCCGCGTGACGGTGATGGCCGAAGGCGCGGTGCTCGCGCAAGGCACGCTCGACCAGGTCAAGCGCGACGACGCGGTGATCGAGTCTTACCTCGGACGGTGACGCAATGCTGAAGATCGATGCACTGAACCAGTACTACGGCGGCAGCCACATCCTGCGCAACGTGACGCTGGCCGCCGACGACGGCAAGCTCACCGTGCTGCTCGGCCGCAACGGCGTCGGCAAGAGCACGCTGCTGCGCTGCCTGATGGGCGTCGTCGCCGCGAAGAGCGGCAGCGTGTCGTGGCGCGGCACCGCGCTCGGCGCACTGCCGCCGTATGCGCGCGTCGCGGCCGGGCTCGCGTACGTGCCGCAGGGCCGCGACATCTTTCCGCGGCTCACCGTCGAGGAGAACCTGCTCGTCGGCGCGGCAAGCCGCAAGGCGCCATCGAAAGTGCCCGACCGCATCTACGACCTGTTCCCGGTGCTGAAGGACATGCGCGCCCGGCGCGGCGGCGACCTGTCGGGCGGCCAGCAGCAGCAGCTCGCGATCGGCCGCGCGCTGATGAGCGAGCCGCAGTTGCTGATCCTCGACGAGCCGACCGAGGGCATCCAGCCGTCGATCATCCAGGACATCGGCCGCACGCTGCGCCAGCTCGTCGACGAATCGAAGATGACCGTGCTGCTCGTCGAACAGTATTACGACTTCGCGCGCTCGATCGCGGACCATTACTGGGTGATGAGCCGCGGCGAGGTCATCGCCGGCGGCGATGCGCGGGACATGGAGACGAACGGCGTGCGCGAGCTGATCGCGGTGTAGCGCGCCACGCAGCGCATGATTGCGCCCACGCGTGGCGCCGACGGTCGACGCATGTCACGCGATGGCCGGCGCCGTCGCCGCTCCCCTTCGCCACGTTCGGCAACCCGAACACCCAAGCGTATAGTGTTGCGGTAGCATCCTCGATCACCGCGCCCGTTCCCTGCTTCCCGCCGATGTCCGCCCTCGATTCCCACGCCCCGCTGTCCCGCCCCGCCGTCGCCAAGTCATGGCGCGGCCGTCTCGAACTCGGCTTCGAACGGCACGGCGCGCGCACGACGCTCGTCCATCGGCTGCACGACGGCCCGCTGCGCGTGCAGCGGCCGCTGTATCCGGAAGGCGACGCGATCTGCCACGCGGTCATCGTCCACCCGCCGGGCGGTGTCGCGGGCGGCGACCGGCTCGACATCGACATCGCGCTCGGCGACGGCACGCACGCGGTGCTGACGACGCCCGGCGCGACCAAGTGGTACAAGTCGAACGGCCTCGACGCGACGCAACGCATCGGCATCACGGTCGGCGCGCACGCGAAGCTCGACTGGCTGCCGCAGAACAACCTGTTCTTCGACGCGGCCCACGCCGCACTGGACTTCACGGTGACGCTCGGCGCGGGCGCGAGCGCGATCGGCTGGGACGCGACGCAGCTCGGCCGGCAGGCGGCCGGCGAAACGTGGTCGGCGGGCCGCATCGTGTCGGGTTCGGCACTCGTCGACGCCGACGGCCGGCCGCTGTGGACCGAGCGCGCGCTGCTCGACGCGCACGATCCGCTGCGCGGCGCGCTGCAGGGCCTCGCCGGCTTTCCCGTGTACGGCACGCTGTGGGCGGCCGGCGCCGCGTGCGATGCCGCGCTCGCCGAAACGCTTGCCGCGCGGATGCCGTTCGACGACACGCTGCGTGCGGGCGCGACCTGCGTGACGCCGGGCGTCGTGCTGGTGCGCGCGGTGTCGACGTCGATGGAAGCGCTGCAGCGTCACTTCACCGACTGCTGGCTCCACCTGCGCCCGCTCGTGCACGGCGCCGACGCGCGACCGCTGCGCCTCTGGCAGACCTGAGCGCGCGGCCCGGCACGCACCGTTTCGGCGCAGCAGCGCCGCCCGCGCTGCCCACGATCCATGCATCGCGCACCACGATCGCGCATCGCCGCGCGCTGCACCGACATGGCACGCACCTTGCTGCTTACATATCGGATACACGACGCAGTAACAACGGCGCGGTGCTACGATGAACCGCGCCCCTGGCCGGCATTCCGCGCACCGATAAAAATTACGTTTTCCTGAACGACTGCCTTCATGAAACTGACTCCCCGAGAAAAGGACAAGCTGCTGATCTTCACGGCAGCGCTGCTGGCCGAGCGCCGCCGCGCGCGCGGGCTGAAGCTCAACTATCCGGAAGCGGTCGCGTTCATCACCGCCGCGCTGATGGAAGCGGCGCGCGACGGCAAGACCGTCGCCGAGGTGATGCACTACGGCACGACGCTGCTCACGCGCGACGACGTGATGGATGGCGTGCCGGAGATGATCCCCGACATCCAGGTCGAGGCGACCTTCCCGGACGGCACCAAGCTCGTCACCGTCCACCACCCGATTCCGTGACCGAGGTAGCACGCATGATCCCCGGCGAAATCCTCACCGACGACGGCGAGCACGAACTGAACGCGGGCCGCGCGACGATCTCGCTCGTCGTCGCGAACACCGGCGACCGCCCGGTGCAGGTCGGCTCGCACTACCACTTCTTCGAAGTCAACGACGCGCTGTCGTTCGATCGCGCGGCCGCGCGCGGCTTCCGGCTCAACATCGCGGCCGGCACGGCCGTGCGCTTCGAGCCGGGCCAGGCGCGCACCGTCGAGCTCGTCGAGCTGGCCGGCGAACGCGCCGTCTATGGTTTTCAGGGCAAGGTGATGGGGCCGCTGTAAGCCGCGCCCCGCTCTTCAGGAACAGCACATGACACTACGCTTGAGCCGCCGCGCGTACGCGGAAATGTTCGGGCCGACGACGGGCGACCGCGTGCGGCTCGCCGATACCGAACTGCTGATCGAGATCGAACGCGACTTCACGACCTACGGCGAGGAGGTGAAATTCGGCGGCGGGAAGGTGATTCGCGACGGGATGGGCCAGTCGCAGCGCGTGGCCGCCGACGTGCCCGACACGATCATCACGAACGCGGTGATCCTCGATCACTGGGGCATCGTGAAGGCCGACATCGCGATCAAGCACGGCCGCATCGCCGCGATCGGCAAGGCCGGCAATCCCGACATCCAGCCCGGCGTGACGATCGCGATCGGCGCGGCGACCGAAGTGATCGCCGGCGAAGGGCTGATCGTGACGGCCGGCGGCATCGACACGCACATCCACTTCATCAGCCCGCAGCAGATCGACGAAGCGCTCGCGTCGGGCGTCACGACGATGCTCGGCGGCGGCACGGGGCCGGCGACCGGCACCAACGCGACGACCTGCACGCCGGGCCCGTGGCACATGGAGCGCATGCTGCAGGCCGCCGACGGCTGGCCAATCAACCTCGGCTTCCTCGGCAAGGGCAACGCGAGCCTGCCGCAGCCGCTCGTCGAGCAGATCGCGGCCGGCGCGATCGGCCTGAAGCTGCATGAAGACTGGGGCACGACGCCCGCCGCGATCGACAACTGCCTGTCGGTCGCCGACGATACCGACACGCAGGTCGCGATCCACACCGACACGCTGAACGAAGGCGGCTTCGTCGAATCGACCGTCGCCGCGTTCAAGGGCCGCACGATCCACACGTACCACACCGAAGGCGCGGGCGGCGGCCATGCGCCCGACATCCTGAAGGTGTGCGGCGAAGCGAACGTGCTGCCGTCGTCGACCAACCCGACGCGCCCGTACACGATCAACACGCTCGACGAGCATCTCGACATGCTGATGGTGTGTCACCACCTCGATCCGTCGATCGCCGAGGATCTCGCGTTCGCCGAATCGCGGATCCGCCGCGAGACGATCGCGGCCGAAGATATCCTGCACGATCTCGGCGCGCTGTCGATGCTGTCGTCCGACTCGCAGGCGATGGGCCGCGTCGGCGAAGTGATCATTCGCACCTGGCAGACCGCGCACAAGATGAAGGTGCAGCGCGGCGCGCTGCCCGAGGACGGCGCGCGCAACGACAACTTCCGCGCGAAACGCTACGTCGCGAAGTACACGATCAACCCGGCGATCACGCACGGCATCGCGCACGAAGTCGGTTCGATCGAACCCGGCAAGTGGGCCGACCTCGTGTTGTGGGAGCCCGCATTCTTCGGGATCAAGCCGTCGATGATCCTGAAGGGCGGGATGATCGCGATGGCGCAGATGGGCGACCCGAACGCGTCGATCCCGACGCCGCAGCCGGTCCACTACCGCGAGATGTTCGCCACGCGCGGCGGTGCGCTCGCGCGCACGTCGCTGACCTTCGTGTCGCAGATGGCGGCCGACGCGGGCATCGCCGAACGCTACGGGCTCGCGAAGCGCGTCGTGCCCGTGCGCAACTGCCGCAACGTGACGAAGGCCGACATGATCCACAACGCATGGCGCCCGTCGATCAGCGTCGATCCCGAAACCTACGACGTGATCGCCGACGGCCAGCTGCTCACCTGCGAGCCGGCGACGGTGCTGCCGATGGCGCAGCGCTATTTCCTGTTCTGATTTCCGGTTTTCCGTTCCATGCGCACCCTCGACAAACGCATTGCCCCGAACGTGAAGCTCGCCGCGTCGCTCGTCGCGCGCGCGCCGACGCTCACGCTCGCCTATGACGCCCGCTGCAAGAGCCGCCTCGCGGCCACGCTCGACACCGGCGAGGACGTCGCGGTCCTGCTGCCGCGCGGCACCGTGCTGCGCGACGGCGACGTGCTCGTCGCCGACGACGGCGCGCTCGTGCGCGTCGCAGCTGCCTCCGAGACCGTGCTGCTCGTGCGCGCGGCCGACCCGCTCACGCTGATGCGCGCCGCGTATCACCTCGGCAACCGTCACACGCCGGTCGAGATCGGCGACGGTTACCTGAAGCTCGAAGCCGATCCGGTGCTCGCTGACATGCTGCACCGGCTCGACACGCAGGTCGAAGAAACGAGCGCACCGTTCCAGCCGGAAGCCGGCGCATATGGTGGCGGCCACAAGCACGGGCACGATGCGACGTTCGCCGAGGACTACGCGCTCGCGCAGCAGGTCTTCGGCGAACACCACGGCCACTCGCACTCGCACTCGCACGATCACGATCACGATCACGATCACGATCACGATCATCAGCATGGTCCCGGCTGCTCGCACGGCCACCACGGTCATGACCACCACTGAGCTCGTCGCGCTGCTGCATCTCGCGTCGCCCGCATTGCCGATCGGCGCGTTCAGCTATTCGCAGGGACTCGAAGCCGCGCTCGACGCGAACCTGATCCGCGACGCCGACACCGCGCGCGACTGGATCGCGAGCGGCCTGACCGACGTGCTCGCACACGGCGAGCTGCCGTTCCTCGCGCACCAGCTCGCGCGCTGGCACGCGCACGACGCCGACGCGCTGGCGCGCGAGAACGCATGGTTCGTCGCGAGCCGCGAATCGGCGGAGCTGCGCCGCGAGACCGAGCAGATGGGCTGGTCGCTCGCGCAACTGTGCGCGTCGCTCGAATGGGGCGATGCCGCACGCCGCGCGACGCTCGCATCGCTCACGCCGATCGCGCTGCCGACCGCATTCGCATACGCGGCCGCCGCACACGGTGCCGGCGCCGAAGCCACACTCGCCGCATACGCGTTCGGCTGGGTCGAGAACCAGACGTCGGCCGCGCTGAAAGCGGTGCCGCTTGGCCAGCTCGCCGGCCAGCGCATCATCGTCGCGCTGCGCGGCGCGATCGACGCGGCCGTGCGCCGCGCGCTCGCGACGCCGCCCGACGCCATCAACACGTTCGCGCCGCAGCTCGGCATCCTGTCCGCGCGGCACGAAACCCAGTATTCGCGGTTGTTCCGCTCCTGAACCCGATCCACGCCATGAACGCACCCGCAACCTCCTCCGCCCGCCGCACCAAGAAACTGCCGCCGCTGCGCGTCGGCATCGGCGGCCCGGTCGGCTCCGGCAAGACCACGCTGCTCGAAATGCTGTGCAAGGCGATGCGCGAGCGCTACGACCTCGTCGCGATCACGAACGACATCTATACGAAGGAAGACCAGCGCCTGCTGACGGTCGCGGGCGCGCTGCCCGAGGAACGCATCATGGGCGTCGAGACGGGTGGCTGCCCGCACACGGCGATCCGCGAGGATGCGTCGATCAACCTGGAGGCCGTCGACCGCATGCTGTCGCGCTTCCCCGACGCCGACATCGTGTTCATCGAATCGGGCGGCGACAATCTCGCGGCGACCTTCAGCCCCGAGCTGTCTGACCTGACGATCTACGTGATCGACGTGGCCGGCGGCGAGAAGATTCCGCGCAAGGGCGGGCCCGGCATCACGAAGTCCGACCTGCTCGTGATCAACAAGACGGATCTCGCGCCGCTCGTCGGCGCGAACCTCGACGTGATGGCGTCCGACACGAAGAAGATGCGCGGCGAGCGGCCTTACGTGATGACGAACCTGAAAGCGCTCGAGGGCGTCGCCGATGTCGTCGCGTTCATCGAAAGGAAAGGATTGCTGACGGTGTGAGCGACGCGGCGGCGACATGCCGCCGCCACGTCGGCCCGGGGGACGGCCTTGCGCCGCCCGCTCAGTCGTCGGATGCGTCGGCCGCGCCGTGCATCGCACGCCCGCCGCGCTCGACGGGCGGCAGCAGCGCCGCGAGCACGTCCACCGAGCGCGCGGTCGCGCCGCGATGGCGCGACGCGAACGCGGCGCCGGCCGCGCCCATCGCGACGCGCCGCGCGTGGTCGGCGAACAGCGCATCGAGCACGTGCGCGAGATCGAGCGGATCCGCGACCTGCATCGCCGCGCCGGCCGCGACCGCATCGGCGGTCGCCTGCGTGAAGTTGAACACGTGCGGGCCGATCAGCACCGGCACGCCGACCGCACACGCCTCGATCAGGTTCTGCCCGCCGAGCGGCAGCAGGCTGCCGCCGATGAACGCGACGTCGGCGGCCGCATAGTACGCGCCGAGTTCCCCCATCGAATCGCCGAGCAGCACCGTCACGTCGGCCGGCAACGGTTCGGCGGCCGGTCGGTCGGCGGCCCACACCGAACGCCGCACGCACTTGAGCCCATTGCGCGCGACCAGCGCTTCCACTTCGGCGAAGCGCTGCGGATGACGCGGCACGAGAATCAGCAGCGCACCGGCCGTCTTCATCGCGGCGAACGCCTGCAGCACCAGCGCCTCCTCGTTCTCGCGCGTGCTGGCCGCGACCCACACTGGCCGCGTGCCGATCGCGTCGCGCCATGCGTGGCCGCGCGCCGCCAGCTCCGGCGGCGTCGTCATGTCGAACTTCAGGTTGCCGAGCACCGCCACGTTGCGTGCACCGAGCGACGTCAGCCGCTCCGCGTCGGCCGGGCTCTGCGCGAGCACGCGCGAGAATCCGCCGAACACGTCGCGCGTCGCCGCGCCGAACTTCGCCGCGCGCCGATGCGAGCGCGCGGACATCCGCGCATTGGTCAGCACGAGCGGCACGTCCGCGCGGCGGCACTCGTCGATCAGCGTCGGCCACACCTCGGTTTCCATCACGAGGCCGAGCGTCGGCCGCCAGGCGCGCAGGAAGCGCCGCACCGCGCCCGGCATGTCGTACGGAAGATAGCAGCGCAGCACGCGATCGCCGAAGATCTGCTCGCCGGTCGCGCGGCCGCTCGGCGTCATGTGCGTGAGCAGGATGCGCGCGTCGGGCCGCGCGCACATCAGCGCGTCGATCAGCGGCTGCGCGGCGCGCGTCTCGCCGACCGACACCGCATGCACCCAGATCAGCGGCGCGCGATCGTCCGGCGAACGGCCGGCGACGTGGCCGAAGCGCTCGCCGATGTGCTCGCGATAGCCGCGCTCCTTGCGCGAGCGCACGAGGAGCCGGATCACCGCGATCGGCGCGACGAGCCACCACAGCGCGCGATAGATCGCCCTCAGCATGCAGCAGCCCTCGTATTGCGTCGGTGAAAAGTCGCGCTCAAACCAGCGCCCTGCCCTGCAGGCGCTCGAGAATCCCGAGCGGCGCGCATTCGCGACGCACCATCGCGTCGACCGGCAGGAAGAAGGTCTGCTCGAGCATGAACTGGCCGGACATCACAGCGTGCGAAGTCTGATCGGAGAAACATATCCACACGCTGCCCGGCGGAAACGGCATCGTCTGCTGTGGACAAGTCTTCTGGTAGTCGAGGTCGGCCTTCATCCCGTCGTGCAGGTTCAGCATCAGGTGGTCGTACGCGCTGCGCGGCGACTTCGTCACGTGCAGCAGGTTCAACAGCCACGCCGAGCCCGGCAACTGCGGCCGGATCTTCGGCAGGAAGCGTTTCGCGACGTCCTCGAACGGCTCGCCGACACGCCACACGCGCGGCACGCCGGCCGGGTTCACGTTCGTGAACACGCGCAGGATCCGCTCGCCGTAGTTCGGCCGCGACGGGAACGCGTCGACGTGCAGCCGGCTGTCGTCCTTGCGCCAGGATGTCTGGCGCGTCTCGACCTGCATCAGCCGCAGGCTCGTCGGCGCGACGCGCAGCTTGCCGCGGTATTCGGGAAACAGGCCGTCGACGAGCGTGCCGGCCTGCTGCTGGAAGCGCGCGACCAGCGCGCGCACGGCCGATTGCGTGACGCTGTCGCCGAGCACGCCGACGAGCGCGCCGCCGTTCGGCGCGAGGCTGATGTTCTTGCGTTTCGGGTCGGCGAGCGCCGGATCGAGCAACGCTTCCTCGCCGCCTTCGATCGCGAAGCGCAGGTGCCGGAAATACAGCACCTTGCCTTCCTCGACCGCGGCGAGCAGCTGCTCGCGCGGCGTCGACAGGTTGTGTCCGCTCCAGTCGGCGGACGGGACTTCGATGATCTGGGATTCGCTCATGATCGGTTCGCGTGCGTGACAGGCAAGGCAGGCAGGACAGGCATGACGGGCATCACAGCAGGCCGAAGCCCGCGAGTGCCGCCTTCACCTGCGCGATCGACGGCGGCTGCCCCGCCGTGCCGAGATTGACGACGTTCGGCGACCAGTATCCGCCGGTGCGCCAGGCCGTCGCGAAATTGTACAGTTCGACCGTCGGACGCTTCAGCGCGGCCGCGATGTGAACCAGACCTGTATCAACCCCGACCGTCGCGGCCGCGCCGTCGATCAGGCCGACGACGGCCGGCAGCGACAGCTTCGGCGGCACGATCGCCGCCGCGCCGAACGACTGAGCGAGCCGCTCGCTGGTCGCGCGCTCCGCGTCGTTGCCCCACGGCAGCACGAGCGACGCGCCGCGCCGCACGAGCGCCTGGCCGAGCTCGATCCAAGCGGCATCCGGCCACTGCTTGTCGGCGCGCGACGTCGCATGCACGAACACCACGTACGGCACCGGCAGGTTCAGGCCGAGCGTCGCGACCGCGCGCGCCGCCGCACGCGTATCGAGGCCGAAGTCGACCGGATCGGCCGGCGTCGGCGCCGGGTCGCCCAGCGCGGCCGCGACCAGCTGGCGCGAACGCTCGACCACGTGCGTGCGCGGCGCGATCGGCACGCGCTTGCGATAGAAGAAGCGCACCGGCCATTCGTAGCCGGCGCCGTCGGTGCGATTGCCGAGGCCGGCGAGCGGGCCGCGCGCCCAGCTCGCGACCCAGGCTGTCTTGATGAGCCCCTGGCAGTCGATCACGAGGTCGTACTGCTCGGCCGCGAGGCGCTTGCGGAACGCGCGGATCTCGCGCCACGTCGCGCCCGAGAACGGCTTCTTGCGCCAGCGGCGCAACGAGAACGGCAGCACGTCGCGCACGCCGTCGACGAGCCGCACGAGGTCGACGAAGCTCTCCTCGACGAGCCAGTCGATCTGCGCGTCGGGATGGCGACGCCGGATATCGGCGATCACCGGCATGTTGTGCACGACGTCGCCCAGCGACGACACGCGCACGATCAGGATCTTTTGCACGCTGAAAAAACGCCGGCGGACAGCCGGCGACAGGCATAAAGACGCGATTTTATCGCGCCCGGGGAGGCACACAGGCAAAAAGCGGCCGCACGCCGTCAGCGTGCGCCGCTTTTCGGGAATGGCGCGACGATCCTTCTACCGTCGTCGCACCGGGGGCGGCCCGCAGGCCGCCGGGGTTCAGAACGGCAGCTCGACGTCCGGCTTCGCGGCCGTCAGCACGCGGCGGAAGTCCGCCTGGATGCGCTCGAGCCCTTCCTTGGTCTCCGCTTCAAAGCGCAGCACGACCACCGGCGTCGTGTTCGACGAACGCGCGAGGCCGAAGCCGTCCGGGTACTCGACGCGCAGGCCGTCGATCGTCACGACTTCGTCGGCGCCGTCGAACTTCGCTTCCTGCTGCAGCTTCTCGATCAGGCGGAAGTTCTCGCCCTCCTCGAGCTTGAGCTGCAGCTCCGGCGTGCTCATCGCGTCCGGCAGCGCATTGAGCAGCGCGCTCGGATCGGCCGTCTTCGCGAGGATCTCGAGCAGGCGCGCGCCCGTGTAGAGGCCGTCGTCGAAGCCGTACCAGCGATCCTTGAAGAACACGTGGCCGCTCATCTCGCCCGCGAGCGGTGCGCCCGTCTCGCGCAGCTTCGCCTTGACC
>NZ_CAJPGY010000051.1:0-47790 GCF_905339915.1 Burkholderia sp. BCC1985 | reverse complement strand
CGACAACGTGAAGGCTTACAAAGGCTGGAGCTCGCACTGACCCGTCCCAACGCATCCCAGGCCTGACACGACCATGACCTCACTCACCCAAACGCGCGCGTGGCGCGCGCTCGCCAGCCATCGGGACGCGTTGTCCGGCGTCTCGATTCGCGCACGATTCGACCGCGACCCGGCACGCGCATCGCGCTTCAGCCTCGAGGCGGCCGGGCTTTTCGTCGATTACTCGAAGAACCCCGTCGACGACGAAACCATCGCCCTGCTGATCGCCCTCGCCCAGGAGGCGGGCGTCGATGCGTATCGCGACGCGATGTTCGCCGGCGAGCGCATCAACCGCACGGAGAACCGCGCGGTGTTGCACGTCGCGCTGCGCGACCGTTCGGGTACGCCGCGTATCGTCGACGACGTCGACGTGTCGCGGCAGGTCAGCGACGTGCTGGCCCGGATGCGGCGCTTCTCCCACGCGGTTCGCTCCGGTGAATGGCGCGGCCACACGGGCCGCCAGATCACCGACGTCGTCAACATCGGCATCGGCGGCTCGGACCTGGGGCCGAAGATGGTGTGCGAGGCGCTCAAGCCTTACGCGCACGAACGGTTGACGATGCATTTCGTGTCGAACGTGGATGCAGCCGACATCGCCGAAGTGCTCAAGCGCGTGAACCCGGAGACGACGCTGTTCATCGTGTCGTCGAAGACGTTCACGACCCGCGAGACGCTCCTGAACGCCCATACCGCCCGCGCCTGGCTGCTCGACAGCGGCGCGCCGGACGCGGCGATCGCCCGCCACTTCGTCGCCGTTTCGACGAATGCCACGGCCGTTGCGGAATTCGGCATCGATACCGGCAACATGTTCGCGTTCTGGGACTGGGTGGGCGGACGCTACTCGTTGTGGTCCGCCATCGGGTTGCCGATCGCGATCATGGCCGGCATGGACGCGTTCGAGCAACTGCTCGACGGCGCGCACGCGATGGACCGTCACTTCGCGCAAGCACCGCTTGCCTGCAACCTGCCCGTCCTGCTCGCCCTGATCGGCATCTGGCATCAGAACTTCCTCGGTACGACGAGCCAGCTGATCGCGCCATACGACAACTATCTGCACCGGTTGCCCGCGTATCTGCAGCAGCTCGACATGGAAAGCAACGGCAAATCGGTGACGCTCGGCGGCGAGCGCGTCGATTACGCGACCGGCCCGGTCATCTGGGGCGAGCCCGGTACGAACGGACAACACGCGTTCTTCCAGCTCCTGCACCAGGGCACCGCGATCATCCCGACCGACTTCATCGTGTGCATGCGGCCGCATCACGTGTTCGATCATCACCATGCCGTCCTCGTCGCAAACTGTTTCGCGCAGTCGGAGGCCTTGATGAACGGATCGCGCTCGACGACCGAACCTCATCGCAATTTCGAAGGCGACCGGCCCACGAACACGATCTGCCTGGACACGCTCGATCCGGCATCCCTCGGCGCGCTGATCGCGTTGTACGAACACAAGGTATTCGTGCAAGGCGTGGTATGGCGGATCAATTCGTTCGATCAATGGGGCGTCGAACTCGGCAAAAAGCTCGCGGTTGCGATCGAAGGCGAGTTACTCACCCCCGCGCAGATTCACTCGCACGACGGCTCGACCAACCAACTGATCAACCGCTTCAAGACGCGGCGCCACGCTGCGGCCTGATCTCCCGAATCCCATGATGAAGCTACCGCGACTGGTCATCTTCGGCGAAGCCCTGACCGATTTCATTCGAGACGACACGAACCGCTGGCACAGCGTTGCCGGCGGCGCATGCTGGAACGTCGCGCGCGTCGGCGCGCGCCTCGGCACGCCGACCGGCTTTGCCGGTGCCGTGAGCGCCGACATATTCGGCGACGAGCTCATGCGAAAGAGCGCCGAAGCCGGCCTCGACATGCGCTTCACGCAGCAGGTCGACCGACCGCCGCTGCTTGCGATGGTGGTCGAGACGCGGCCGCCGAAATATTTCTTCATCGGCGAGAATAGCGCCGACCTAGCGTTCGATCCCGCCGCGTTGCCTTCGGACTGGCTCGACGCCGCCGAAATCATTCATTTCGGCTGTCTCGGCCTGGTGCGCGAGCCCCTCGTCTCGCGTCTGATCGACATTGCGCTCGCGGCGCGCGCCGCCGGCAAGCGGATTTCGTTCGATCCCAACTTTCGTGCGCCGATGGCCGACCCGTCGTACCGCGACACCTTGCGCACGATGATCGGTCTCTCGGACTACATCAAGGTGTCCGACGAGGATCTCGCCGGTCTGTTCCCGGAATTCGACGAGGCAGCCGCACTCGCGCAAATCCGTGCGTGGGCGCTGCAGGCAGCGGTGCTCGTCACGCGCGGCGCGGCCGGCATGGAACTCTTCGCCGGTGATGAAACGCTGGTTCAGCCGGGCTTCAAGGTCACGGTCGCCGACACGGTCGGCTGCGGCGACGCGTGCGTCGGCAGCTGGATGGCGAGCCTGCTGACGCGCCCGGACGCGCCCGCGACGGAACATCTTCGATTCGCCGCCGCCTGTGCGGCGCTCGTCGCGTCGCACGCCGGCGCCTATGCGCCGACGGCGGCCGAAGTACATGCGCTGATCGAATCGGCCAACGCAGCCACGAGCGAAACTCCATGAATGCGCACCTCCCGTTCTCCGATACCCAGGCTCCGTTCGAATTCGTGCTGTTCGGCGGCACCGGCGATCTTGCGATGCGCAAGATCCTGCCGGCGCTCTACTCCGCTCACCGCGATGGCCTGCTCGCCCCCGCGGGACGCATCATCGCGGTTGCGCAGAACGAACTCGATACCGCCGGCTACCTCGACTGGGTCGACGTGTCGGTGCGACCGCATCTGACGCAGGCCCGGTTCGATGAAAGCGCGTGGCGCGGCTTCCGCGAACGGCTCTCGTACGTGGCGCTCGACGCAAGCCAGGCCGGCACGTTCTCGCGTCTGGCCGACGCGCTCTCGCCGGCGTCGTCGCGCCAGATCTTCTATCTGGCGACAGGGCCATCGCTGTTCGTGCCGATTTGCCGCGCACTCGCGCAGGCAGGGCTCGCCCCGCCGACCTCGCGAATCGTGCTCGAAAAGCCGTTGGGCTACGATCTCGCGTCGTCGACGGCGATCAACGATGCGGTCGGCCAGATTTTTTCCGAAGAGCAGATCTACCGGATCGATCATTACCTCGGCAAGGAAGCCGTGCAGAACCTGTTCGCGCTGCGGTTCGCCAACGTGATGTTCGAGCCTCTGTGGCGCCGCGAATGGATCGACAACATTCAGATCACGGTTGCCGAGGAACTCGGCGTCGGCGGGCGCGGTGGCTTTTACGACCAGACCGGCGCGCTGCGCGACATGGTGCAGAACCATCTGCTGCAGTTGCTTGCGATCGTCGCCATGGAACCGCCTCAGTCGATGGAAGCCGACGCCGTGCGCGACGAGAAGCTGCGCGTGCTGCGCGCGCTCAAGCCGCTCACCGAGGAAGCCTTGCATCAGAGCGTCGTGCGCGGACAGTATCGCGCGGGGGTGGTCCGCGGAGAGTCGGTACCGGGTTACCTCGACGAATCCGGGATCCGGGCCGACAGTCCGACCGAGACGTTCGTCGCGCTCAAGGCCGAGGTCGAAAACTGGCGCTGGGCCGGCGTGCCGTTCTTTCTGCGCACCGGCAAGCGGCTGGCGCGACGCGTGGCTGAAATCGTCGTCACGTTCAAGCGCCCGCCGCATTCGACGCTCGGTCCGACGGCGCTGCTGGCAGGCTCGAACCGGTTGACGATCCAGCTGCAACCGGACGAATCGATTCGCCTGAGCACGCTCGCGAAGCGGCCGGGGCTCGGCATGACCTTGCAAGGCGTCTACCTCGATCTCGCGTTCGACCGCTTCTTTCGGCAAGACCGGATGGAGGCGTATCAGCGCCTGTTGCTCGATGTGATCGCCGGCCGGCTCGCGCTGTTCGTGCGTCGCGACGAACAGGAAGCCGCATGGCGCTGGGTCGCGCCGATTCTCGACCTGAAAGCGGCGCCCAAACCCTATTCGGCCGGAAACTGGGGGCCTGCGCAGGCCAGCGCGTTGCTGGCGAGATACGGCACCTGCTGGAGCGAGGAAGAGAACTGATCCGCTCCGGCATGCCTCTTCCTATCGTGGAAGCGTTTTCTCCGACTACACCTGACGAAGCAATGGATACAGTCTGGCATCTCAAATGGGCGCACGGCGCGTTCGATCTCCATGCAGCAGGAGGTATGCTCGGCGGCGTTGCATTACAGCAAGGCGGCCGCACGATCCGTCCGTTTTACGAAGCGCCGTGGCTCGGCCAGGCCGAGCCGCAACCCGCCGGGCTGCTGGGCGTCATGCGAAGCGAATTCCCGTGCGTGCCATTCGGTGTTCCCTACTCTCCCGACCTACTGCCCCCCGGCTGGCGGAAGGCCGCCGCAACGCCGATCGTCCCGGATGACGTCGCACTCGACACCAGCGACGACCTTCAGCATGGCTACGGCTGTACCGGCGTGTGGTCACTCGTGAGGCAAACCGCGCACGAGATCGAAATTGAAATCGAATACCCCGAGACCTCGTCGATCGCACGACTGACTCGCATCGTGCGCGCCGATCCGGCTTGCGCTGCCTTCGACATCGTTCTCCGTATCGAAGCACGCAAGTCGGCTCGCTGCCCCATCGGTCTGCATCCGAATCTCGCGCTGCCGACGCTCACCGGCGCATTTCGAATCGAGCCCGGCACGTACCGTTTCGGCATGGTGCACCCGGCAGGTCCGGAACCGCGCGTATCGAGCGCGCTGGCCGGCGCGACGTTCGAATCACTCGAGCGCGTACCGCTCGGCGAGGGCGGCTTCGGTGCATTCGACCAGCTACCGCTCGCGCAGCCCACGGAAGAAATCCTGCAGCTCTGCGGAATCGACGGTTCCGTCACGATGACCGACGCCGTCGCCGGCGCACGCTATCGCCTGACCTGGGATGCCGATGCGCTGCCGTCGCTGCTGTTGTGGATCAGCAACCGCGGACGTGCGTATGCGCCGTGGAACAGCCGCAACCTCTGCGTCGGCATCGAGCCGGTCGCGAGCGCATTCGAGCTTGGCCGTGCGGCATCGCTCGCGCCCAATCCGATCAATTCCCGCGGGGTCCGGACGGCACTTGCATTGAATCCTGACACGCCAACTGAAATCGCCTACCGATTCGAGGTGCTCGCCGCACGTTAGGCGTGCATCGTGGATCGGACCGATCGCGCTGCAGATCGTCCGCAAGGAGCGCCGGGCAAGCCCGGCTTCATGAGCGTCAGACCGTCCGGCATTTCATATATGAATTAGTTGTACTACGTGACTCGCCCGTAGTTTCGTCCCACATCAATACCGACCAAGGAGACCTTTTCGTCCAGTTTGCCCGGCTGGACATGCCGCAAGCGAAGAACATTTCACTTTCCCTGTTGATACGCGATCCGTTTTTCACGACAGATAATTTCGTTTTCCTTAATTTATTCAATAAAAAAACTGACCGGGTCTGTTGTGCCGCAGTCACACGTTTTCTTTCTGACAGGTTTGGAGCCAATTATGAAAAAAGCAATACTCGCCGCCACGTTGATGTCCGCAGGCATCGTCGCCCACGCACAAAGCAGTGTCACGCTCTACGGCCGCCTCGACGCCGGCATCGAGTACCTGAGCGGCATTGCCAACGGCAACGGCGGCACGACGAGCCGCTGGCGTGCCGAAAGCGGCGACTGGGGCACCAGCCTGTGGGGCTTGAAGGGCTCCGAGGATCTCGGCGGTGGAAACAAGGCGGTCTTCCACCTCGAAGGCTCGTTCAATGCGATGAACGGCAACCTCGGCGGCACCGGCTCCATCTGGGATCGCTGGGCAACGGTCGGTTTTTCCAACGACGCTTACGGCACGCTGCTGCTCGGCCGCGAGCTCTCGATTTCGAACGGGTTGTGGGACTTCGATCCGCTCGGTCAGACGTCCTGGTCGTCCGGTTCGCTCGTGCGCGGGCGCAACTGGAACAAGACGAGCAACAACATTTCGTACCAGTCGCCGAGCTTCTTCGGTTTCGACGTGTACGGCCAGTATTCGCTGTCGAACGCCACCAGCTGGAATGGTAACGGCACGACCGCACAAGGTCGTGCCGACGGCCTGCAACTGACCTACACGAATCCGTACTTCCAGGTGCGCGGCATCTACGACGAGGCGCGCGACGTCAACGGCAAGTTCTCGGACGTGTTCAACTATTCCCGGGAGTACTTCGCGGGCGTGAACGTATTCCTCGGCCAGTTCAAGCTGCAGGCGGCCTATCAGGCCTCGCACGCGAACGGCGCGCCGACCGCCAACAACGGGATTACGTCGACGCAGCAGGTCTGGGGCGGCGTCACGTGGCAGGCGACACCGGCTGCGGCCTTGACCGGTGCCGTCTATCACGTCAACGCAAACCACGGCGGCGGCAACGCCAACATCTATACGGTGGGCGGCACATACAATATCTCGAAGCGCACGCTCTTCGACATGCAGATTGCTACCGTTCGCAACAGCAAGAACGCGAACTTTGGTCTGGAGTCGAACGCGGCGGGTGCCGGCGGCCCGATCGCCGGCGGCGGCTACAACGACAATCCGACACCCGGGCATAGCCAGACGGGTGTCTATGCGGGCATCCAGCATTTGTTCTGATGCGATCTCGCACACGGGCTAGAAGCGCCATGCCATGCCGCTTCTGGCACCGCGTCCGGGTGCGATGCGCCGTCAGGCCATCGCACCGCACGCATCGACAGAATGCCGGGCCTGGAATCGATCGGAATGCGCGCCGGGCCAGCCGCCCGGACGCATGACGCCCCCCGCCGTGGTGACGCGGAAATCAGCCAGGCAAGCGAAACGGAATTCACGGGCAGGCCGGGAATGGCATGACGAGGGAAAGCACGTTCATGACGACGTGGCCGACAGATCGCCCGGCTTGCCGCACACGCCGCTCAGCGAGCGCGCATGGCCGAGCCAGAGCACGAGCGAGCCCGTCGACACGGCGCCCAGCACGACGAATGCGGTCGGATAACCGAAGTGCTGCGCGAGCACGCCGCCCAGCGCCGGACTGAGCGCCGCGCCGATACCCTGCGCGGTCGCGACGGCGCCCTGCCCGACGTTCACGCGGCCGGAACCGTGCAGCAGGCGCACGACGAGCGCCGGCACGACGACGCTTTGCAGGCCGGCACCGATACCGTCGAGCACTTGCACCGGCCAGACGCCCGCCTCGCTCATCAGCATCGCGGCAAGCACGCCGCGCACCGGCAACACCAGATAGGAAAGCAGCAGCACGCGCCAGTAACCCTGCGCGCGAATCAGCCGGGGCGCGAGCCACGCCGCCGCGACCATCACGAGCTGCGCGATGACGATGGTCTGCGCGGTGAACACGGTCGCGTTGCTGCGATGGGTGGCGACCACGCCCATCCCGTAGAGCGGCAGCATCGCGGCGTTGCCGAGATGGAACAGCGAGAGCGACGCGCCGAGCACGACCAGCGGCCGGTTCGCGGCCAGCGTGCGCAAGCCGCCGACGCGCGACGTCGCCGTTCCCGCACACGCATCTCCGCACGCATCCCGATACGCGCCATTCGTTCGCGGCGCCGCAGGTTCCGCGTCGAGGCCACGCGCGCACGCGTGGTCGATAGCCCGCCCGGGAATCGCCAACGTACTCGCGATCGCGAGGATCGTGAAGACCGCGACGAGCGCGAACACCGCGTCGAATCCCGCATGCCAGCCGAGCCACCCGGCGAGCGCCGCGCCGGCGACGTTGCCCGCGTGGCTCGCCATCTGGTTGCGGCCGAACTGCCGGTCGAAGCCCTGCGGGCGGGCGATACCGAGCGTCACGCCCGCGACGGCCGGCGCCAGCACCGCGCCGCTGACTGCGACCAGGATCTGCGACACCGCCACCACCGGATAGTCGTCGGCAACCATCAGCGCCAGCGATGCCAGCGTCGTCGCGGCCGTCGCCGCGACGATCAGCGCGCGCTTCGCGCGCAGCGCATCGACGAGCGCCCCGGCGAATGGCGTCGCGGCCATCGCGGCAAACCCGGCCAGCGCCATGACCGAGCCGATCGCATCGGCACTCCAGCCGCGCGACAGCAGGATGACGCCGACGAACGGGCCGATGCCGGCCTGCACGTCGGCCAGAAAGAAATTGAGCGCCTCGAGCGCGCGCGCCGGTCTCATGATCGACGCGCGTTCATTCGTCGTCCGCGTCGACGAGTTCGCCGATCTCGTTCACCTCGAGCACGGCACCGTACGGCGTGACGACGCCATGCCCCCACGCCATGACATGGACTCCGGCACGCAGATAGTCGCTCAATTCCGCTGCCGCATGCGGCGGCATACGTAGCGCGACACCGTTCGTCAGCAACGCGCCGTTCAACTCGCCTTTCGGGCCGTATAGCGTGAACGCGACTTCGCCACTCATCTCCATCGTCTTGCGGGCGGCGTGCGACAGCCGCGGTGCGGCGTGCGCGGGCCCGTTGTCGACGAGGTCGACACCGTCGCGCCCGGTCAGTTGCACGGCCGCGATCATCCGGGCATCGCGCGCCTTGACGCCGCGCACGCGGATGCGGTCACCCACCTCGACATGGCGGACCAGCTCGCGGCCCAGATGCGGCGGCACGTGAATCTGAAAGTCGCCGTTCAGGATCAGGCCGTCGATTTCCCCTTGGGGGTTGAGCAGGAACTGAGTGACGCGGCCGCGCGTTTCGGGCAGGCAGGCGGGATCGATCCAGTGCATGGCAGGATTCCTTAATGAATTGCGGGAAGGCGGTCGCGCGATCAGCGCGCGACGTCGTCATAGAGATTCACGACATGGCCCGGCGAACCGAACGCCGTGGCCTGCAGCGCTTCGCCATAGGCATTGCGCGTGCCGTAGCCGACCGCCGCAACGCGCGCACCGGGCACGAGCAGCCCGCCGAACTGCTGGGCGGCCGGCACCGTCAGCTTGACGATCGCGCCGTTGTCGAGCATGACGCCGTCCGGCTCGCCGCGCGGCGCGCGCGTCACGCGGCGCACGACGCCGGACACGCCGAGCCGGGCGAGATTGACGCCGCGCAGCGCGGGCGGCACCGGCGCGACAGGCGCAGGCGGCTGGTCGGACAGCGACGCGCCGGTGCGATCATTGCGCACGACGCGCGCTTGGATGTCGTCGCCGAAGCGACGTTCGCCGGCCACCGTTACGCGCTCGCCCGGCCGCACGAGCGCGATCAGCTGCGTGCCGAGATGCGGCGGCACGCCAACGAGCGTCCCGTCGGTCAGCACGAAGCCGTCGACCGCACCTTCCGGGTTGATCGTCAGGCGCGAAAGCGTGCCGGACACGAGTGCATCCGGTGCGATGTCGTTGCCGGGAACGGCAGCCAAGGGCGGCGGAGGCGGCACGACGCCGGCCCTGGGCGGGGGCGGGGGTGGCGCATCGGCACCCGGCGGGGGCGGCATCTGCGCCGCGCTCGCCGTCGCAGCGGCAATCAACGCGACGGCGCACAGTCCACGGCAGGTACGGTGAATGGCCGTGCGGCGCGGCGGCCGCGAGCGGCTGGCGAAAGGATGCGACATCATGACGGGCTCCGGCAAAGGGTTGCGATGCATCGTTATCTGCAACCCGCGTGCCAGCATGCGCGCGCCCGCCAGGCGGGGCATCGGACGACGCACCGCCCGGAACGTGTCGGGTTTCGCGACACGTTTCCCCACCGGTTGTCGGCAATGCCGACAGCCTCGACGGCACCATTAGTCGTCGCGCTCGATACCCCGTTCGATACCCAGATGCGCGATGCGCGCATAGAGCGACTGACGGCCGATGCCGAGCTGTCGCGCCGCCTCCGCGCGATTGCCATTCGCGCGCTCGAGCGCGCGCAAAATCGCGGCGCGCTCGACCGCCGCCAGCGCATCGGGCAGCGGCATGTCGAACAGCCCGGCCGGCAGCGCGAGCGCGTCGCTGCCGGACTGAAGCTTCTGTAAGTCGCCGAGCCCGAGATCGGTCGCGCCGATGGCCGGCCCGGGCGCCAGCGCGGCGGCCCGCTCCATCACGTTGCGCAATTCCCGAACGTTGCCCGGCCAGCGATGATCGAGCAATGCGCGCTGGGAGTCGTTCGTCAGGTGCAACGGGCGCGCGCCTGCCGCGCACGCCAGGAAATGCGCGGCAAGCGGCAGGACGTCGGCCACGCGCTCCGCGAGCGGCGGCAGGTGCAGCGGAATGACGTTCAGCCGATAAAACAGGTCTTCGCGAAACGTGCCGTTCGCGACGGCCGCCGCGAGATCGCGGTGCGTCGCGGCCACCACCCGAATGTCGATGCCGGTCGGGCGATCCGCACCGAGCGGGGTCACCTGGCGCTCCTGCAGCGCGCGCAGCAGCTTGGCCTGCATGGCTGCGGGCATGTCGCCGATCTCGTCGAGGAACAGCGTGCCCCCGTCGGCCTCGACGAGCCGCCCGGCGCGATCCGCGTGCGCGCCCGTGAACGCCCCGCGGCGATGCCCGAACAACTCGCTTTCGAGCAGATCGGCCGGGATCGCCGCGCAGTTGACCGCGACGAACGGTCCGGCATGCCGCATCGACGCGGCATGCAGCACGCGGGCCGCCACCTCCTTGCCCGTACCCGTCTCGCCGGTGACGAGCACGGTCGCGTCGCTCGTCGCCGCGCGGCCGATCTGCTTTTGCACGTCGCGCATCGCCGCGCTCACGCCCAGCAGCCGCGGGCGGTTCGATGCGGGTTCGTGCGCGAACCCGCCGCCGTGCGGCTCGGCAGCCGCCGGCGGCTGGTTCGCGGAAACGATGCGCGCGAGCAGTTGCGCGATGTCGCGGCGCCCGATCGGTTTCGTCAGGTGATCGAACGCACCGAGCCGCATTGCGTCGATCGTGTTGTCGCTGGTCGCATGGGCCGTCAGCATCACGACCGGAATGGCGGCCAGTGCCGGATCGCCGCGCAACTGCGCGAGGACGGCGAGCCCGTCCAGGTCCGGCAGGCGAAAATCCAGAAAGATGCAATCGATGCGGCCGCCGTCGCGCAGCGTGCTCAACGCCGCCCGCCCGGTTGCGGCTTCGACGACCCGATGACCGAGATCGGCCAGCGTCTCGGCCAGGCCGTCGCGAAATGCCGCGTCGTCGTCGACTATCAGGAGGGTTGCCATGGGATTTCAATAACGAATGATGCACCGCGCGGTACATCGTCAAGCCACGCCCGCCCGCCGTGCGCGGCGGCGACTTCGCGGACGACGGCAAGGCCAAGGCCGGTGCCGTCCGCACGCCCCGTCACGAACGGCTCGAAAATCCGCTCGCGATGCGCGGCGGGAACCCCGGGTCCGCTGTCCGACACGGTGATCCTCAGCCAGTCACGCCCGGCAACGGCACGACGCGCGGCGGCGAGCGTGACCGCGCCGCCGTCGCCGGCATGGCGCAGCGCGTTGAGCACCAGATTGTCGAGCGCCCGCCGCATCTGGTCGGGATCGAATGCGGGAAAATCCGCCGGCTGCGCAAGTCGTTCGACGTGACCCTCGAGCGACAACGTCAAGTCGATCGCTTGCCGCTGGGCAAGCTCGCGGTGCGCGTCCATCGCGTGTACGAGCCACGCATCGACGTCGACCCGTGTCGCATGCGCGCGCACCGGCTGCGTCAGCGCGAGCAGGCCTGACAGTTGCGCATCGATGCGCTCGATCTGCGCCAGGATCACGCGCAATGCATCCTGCTGCCGCCCGCCATCGCCGGCCAGCGCGTTTTCCGCCTTCAGCCGCATTGCGCCCATCGGATTGCGAATCTCGTGCGCGACCTGCGCGGCCAGCTTGCCCAGCATGCCGAAGCGCTCGGCCTGCGCGAGGCGCGTACGGAGTTCGACGGCCTGCTGCTGCAACCGGTCGGCGCGGCGCGCCCGCTCGTTGAACGCATCGATGACCCGGTCGAGATCGGGTTCGCCGACGTACGGAAGGGGATGCTCGCGACCGTCCCGCCCGAGCCCGCTCTCGATCCGTGCCAGATTGCGCTTCCATCGGCGCAGCGCGACGACCAGCGCCGCCGCGATCGCGAGAATCACGGCGAGCACGGCGGCGAGGCCCGTTGCCAGCAGTTCCCCGTGACGGCCCAGCGGCGGGCGCGCACGCGTCAGCATCCACACGAACAGCCCCGATCCGGCGCGTACCGGACATGCCGCCGCAATCACGGCATCCTGCGCGCCTTCGACAACGTTCGCGGTCGTGGCGTGCGTCGCGACCGCGGCGCGCAGCGTCCGGAGGATCAGCGGCATTTCCGCTTCCGGAACGTCGCGCTTGATGCCGCTGCCCTGATAGGTGGGAAACGAGTACGCGAGAAAACCGCCCTCGGCAGGTGCCGCGCCGGATCTCCAGAATCCGCCCTCCATGTCCGGTGCGCGGGCCAGAACGATGTCGAGGATCGCGTGCATCAGTTCCGGTCCGGATCCGGCGCCGGGCGAGGCGGAAGAAGCGTCGTAACGCGAGGCGACCGCTTCGCAGGACGCTTCGCCCGCGGCCCGCGCGTCGGCGATCTGTTGCCCTTCGGCGGAACTGGCCATGATCCAGACCACCGCGACAAGCGTCGCGCAGAGCGCCGCGACGAGCGCCCAGAGCATGATGAGTTGAGTGGAAAACGGCGGACGCTTCATCGGATCGGGCGGGCGGTCGGAGACAGAAGGATAATGTAAAGAACATGATGACGCGACCGGGCAAGGCCGCGGCGCGGTCCGCTACCTCGCGGTATCCGGCCGATCCTCCGTATTTTCAACGGGACGATCGGCGGATTCTCGATCTGCCGAAATGCGCCAAGCGCGGATGAGATTGCGTGATGCGCTTCGGCGTAACGACCCCGGGTGGTGACGGCGATCGATATATCACGATTCATTTAACTTTGAATCGTGCCCGCGCCGTGAGCCAATATCTGCAAGGCTTCCCGCTCCGGCCCCTCAAATTTGATTCCACGCGTCCCGGCGCGAACACTGATATGACTTCGCGTGTCAATGGGGATCGGTTTTCAGCTTCTCGAGTACACGTCACACGAATTTCCTGAGGGCGACGTAGCAGTAAAACTCGACGGTGGATCACACTGATATTCGCGGGTTGATTACCGCATTACAGAGGTCCGCCCAACGAGCCTGCCGCCATCTAAATTCGCAAGTCGGATGTTCTCCGTTGCGTAGTGTTCTCGCGGGTTACTCGCGTGCCGGGCTACGCCGCCTTCAGGAAACTCTTCCTCCAATGGTTAAAGTGAGGTCAAGGGGACTCAGGCGCTGCATTACGCCACGTGCACCTCGCGCGGTACGGCGAGCGACATCGCCAACCGGCTGATGTCCCAGATGAACCCACCGAGCTCGCGGGCGACCGCGACCACAGCGATGTTCTTTTCCTTTCCGTGAGCGACGAGCTTGCGATAACGCCGGCACAGTCGTATCTGCGCGTCCCAGGCGCGATCTATGATGGGCTTGGGAAGACCCTCATGTCGCCGCTGGATCTCGGGGCTCACACGTGCCGGGTGCCGGTAGCTCCAGGCGGCCTCGACTAACAACTTTCTTGCATAGCCGTTACCCGTTTTGGTGATGCTGCCCTGGCGACGTTTGTTGCCGGAGGAATGTTCTGACGGAGTAACGCCAAGCCAGGCCATCAACTGGCGCGGGTGCGCGAAGCGTGAAAGATCGCCCAATTCGGCGAGCATGCCCACTGCCGTGGTGAACTGCACACCGCGCATGGCCTGTAAGCCCAGTACAGCAGGATAAAAACGCCAGTTGGCCACCGCCTCGCGCAGCGCAACCTCGAGCCGATCACACTGCGCGAGCCGGTCCTCGATTGCGCGTCGAAGCTCGTCAAGCGCCAGTTGCTGCCAAAGGTTGTCGAACGAAAATGCGCTCAGCCAGCGCCGGTGCGCAGGCCCCCAGTCGGCCCGGCCCGTATAGCGCACGCCATGCGACAGCAGGAAGGCCTTTAGCCGTTGCCGCGCACGCTTCATATCGTCTTTGGCGCTCACCCACGCACGTGCCAGATCGCGAAACGCTTCATCGTCTATGGTAGGCACGTACACTGCTGACAGGTCGCCGGTACGAAGCAACCGCGCCAACTTGACTGCGTCGCGTCGGTCGGTCTTGACGCGCTCGCCAGGTTTTCGAGGAATCAGTGACGGTGCGCACACCATGCAGTCAAATCCCTTTTTCGCGAGCTGACGGTAGAGCCCATATCCGCACGGGCCCGCTTCATAGACGACGCGTATACAGTGTGCTTTGGATTGCAGACGTTTGCACAGCCGATCGATGTCCGTCTGCGTCGTCCCGATTCTGCCAAGCAGTTCCACCTCGTTCGAGCCGAGCGCGTACGCGACCGTGATCGAGTCCTTGTGAACATCCAGACCGACGTACAGCGTGCTATCGTGTTCCATGCTGGCCTCCGTGCGGGAAAGTGCCGGGTGTGGCACCGTCCACACCGTGCGGCTCTGGCAGCAATGCTAACCCGCGTTTGCTTCCCCACCGCAGGCCAGCCCTCTACCTCACGCGAAGTCATACTGCCTAAAAAGACACTAAAAAGTTGCGGCTCGTGCGGGATTTCGGCGGAATCGGGCGGACCACCGATTCCCCACAAACCCTTGTCCGACGGGGCTAAGACGGATTTCGTCGGACCCGGCCGGAACACCCGGACAATCATCACGATTCATTTAACTTTCCGTGAGGACTTCGACACCGCCCGCCACCTACTCTGTGCGCATGTTTTCAGGACCTGCTTCCAGGAGCCCATCATGCCCACCCGCAGACATCTGCTGTTCGCCGGCGCGACCGGCCTTGCGGCACTCGCGGCGCTGTCGTCCACGGCCCGTCGTGCGCTGGTCGGCCGCGCGTTCGCCGCGCCGCCCGCCGCCGGACCGACGGCCGCCCCGTTCGAGATCACCCGCAGCGACGCCGAATGGCACCGCCGCCTCACGGCCGCCCAATACACGGTGCTGCGCGACGCCGGTACCGAGCCGCCGTACAGCAGCCCGCTGAACGGCGAGCACCGCCACGGCACGTTCGCGTGCGCCGGCTGCGACCTCGCGCTGTTCTCGTCGGACACCAAGTTCGACAGCCACACCGGCTGGCCGAGCTTCTGGAAGCCGCTCGACCACGCGGTCGCGACCGCGCTCGATCCGTCGTACGGGATGTCGCGCACCGAAGTGCACTGCCGCCGCTGCGGCGGCCATCTCGGCCACGTGTTCGACGACGGCCCGCCGCCTACCGGCCTGCGCTACTGCATGAACGGGCTCGCGCTCGCCTTCCACCCGGCCGCCGCCTGACGGGCCGCCGCCTTCCTGAACGACCGGAGACCGCTCCATGCTGCTCATCGTCCTCGCCTATCTCGGCGGCATGCTCACGATCCTGAGCCCGTGCATCCTGCCCGTGCTGCCGTTCGTGTTCGCGCGCGCCGACCAGCCGTTCGTGCGTACCGGCCTGCCGCTGCTGATCGGCATGGCGCTCACGTTCGCCGTCGTCGCGACGCTCGCCGCCGTCGGCGGCGGCTGGGTCGCGCAGGCCAACCAGGCCGGCCGCTGGCTCGCCATCGTGCTGCTCGCGGTGTTCGGCCTGACGCTGCTGCTGCCGCGCTTCGCCGAGCACCTGACGCGCCCGCTCGTCGCGGCCGGCAACCGCCTCACCGGGTTCGCGCAGCGCGACGGCCGCCCGGCCGGCCCCGCGTCGTCGCTGCTGCTCGGCGTCGCAACCGGCCTGCTGTGGGCGCCGTGCGCGGGTCCGATCCTCGGGCTCGTGCTGACCGGCGCCGCGCTGCGCGGCGCGAGCGTCGGCACGACGCTGCTGCTGGTTGCGTATGCGGCCGGCGCGGCGACGTCGCTCGGCGTCGCGCTCGTGATCGGCGGCAAGGTGTTCGCCGCGATGAAGCGCTCGCTCGGCGCCGGCGAATGGATCAAGCGCGGGATCGGCGCGGCGCTGCTGGCCGGCGTCGGCGCGATCGCGCTCGGCCTCGACACGGGGGCGCTCGCGCAGTTGTCGACCGTCACGACGGGCGGCCTCGAGACGAAGCTCGTCGACCGGCTCGGCGGCCGCTCGCATGGCGCGCCGGCGGCGACGTCCGCGACCAGCGATACCGCCAGCGGCAACGGTGCCGCGCCCGGCGGCGCGATGATGGCCGCGACGTCCGGTGATGCACCGGCGGCCGGCGCCGCGATGATGCGCACCGCCGGCACGACGCCGGCGCCGCAGGCATCGGCCGCGCTGCCCGTCGAAGGCACGCTGCCGTCGCTCGACGGCGCCGTGCAGTGGCTGAATTCGCCGCCGCTGAGCGCGGCCGGCCTGCGCGGCAAGGTCGTGCTCGTCGATTTCTGGACATATTCGTGCATCAACTGCCTGCGCACGCTGCCGTACACGGCCGCCTGGGCGCGCAAGTACGCGCCGTACGGCCTCGTCGTGATCGGCGTGCACGCACCGGAGTTCGCGTTCGAGCGCGACATCGGCAACGTGAAGAAGGCCGTGCACGACCTGGGCATCGACTACCCGGTCGCGATCGACAACGGCTATGCGATCTGGCGCGCGTTCGGCAACGAATACTGGCCCGCGCACTACTTCGTCGACGCGCAAGGGCGGATCCGCCACCACCACTTCGGCGAAGGCGAATACGCGCAGTCGGAACGCGCGATCCAGTCGCTGCTCGCCGAAGCCGGCCACCCGGAAGCGCTGAACGTGCCGCTCGGGCTCGCCGGCGCCCCCGCGAAGGGCGCGCTCGCGGCGGCCGACAGCGCGGACGTCCGCTCGCCCGAAACCTACGTCGGCTATGCGCGCGCGGACGACTTCACGTCGCCGGGCGGCGTCGTGCGCGACGCGGCACACCGTTACGACGCGCCCGCACACCCCGACCTGAACGACTGGGGCCTCGCCGGCACCTGGCAGGTCGGCGCCGAGCGCGCGACGCTCGCCGCGCCGGCCGGCCGGATCGTCTACCGCTTCCATGCGCGCGACCTGCACCTCGTGCTCGGCCCGGGCGCGAACGGCAGGCCGGTGCGCTTTCGCGTGACGCTCGACGGCGCGGCGCCCGGCGCGGCACACGGCACGGACGTCGATGCGCAGGGCTACGGCACCGTCACCGGCCAGCGCCTGTACCAGCTCGTCCGGCAGACGGGCGCGATCGCCGACCGCACGTTCTCGATCGAGTTTCTCGATCCCGGCGTCGATGCCTATGCGTTTACGTTCGGCTGAACGCGCACGCAGCGGCGGACGCCGTCACGCGCGCCGCCTCCCGTCCACCTCGCGTCCACCTCATTCCGTCCCGCATTTCGAAGGAGCAACTCATGATTCCGACATCCACTCGCGATTCCGCACCGCGGCGGCGGGCGGCCATGCTGCGCCGCATCGGCGCGATCGCCATCGCGGCCGCCGCCGTGTTCGGCTACCAGCGCGTCGTCAGTTCCGCGGAACCGATGCGCACCGTGCCCGCGCCGACGCTCGACGAAACCCCGGGCGCCTCCCATGAGGAAACGGCCGTGCTCGCCGGCGGCTGCTTCTGGGGCGTGCAGGGCGTGTTCGAGCACGTGAAGGGCGTGAAGCAGGTCACGGCCGGCTACGCGGGCGGCGCCTCCGAAACCGCGCACTACGCGCTGGTCGGCAGCGGGCTGACGGGCCATGCGGAATCGGTGCGCATCGTCTACGACCCGACGCAGGTCACCTACGGCCGGTTGCTGCAGGTGTTCTTCTCGGTCGCGCACGACCCGACCGAACTCAACCGTCAGGGGCCCGACGAAGGGCCGCAATACCGCTCCGCGATCTTCCCGACCACCGCGCAGCAGCGCGCGGTCGCGACCGCCTACATCGCGCAGCTGGGCACCGCGCACACGTTCCCGGCGCCCGTCGTCACGCGCGTCGAGCCGTACAAGGGCTTCTATCCGGCGGAGGCGTATCACCAGAACTACCTCGAGCTGCATCCCGACGCGCCGTACATCGCGTTCAACGACCTGCCGAAGGTCGCCGGGCTGAAGCAGCGCTTTCCGGCGCTGTACCGCGCCGACGCGGTGCTGTGGCGCGACGCCGGCCTGTGAGGGACCGCCGGCGCCGCGGCGGCCGGTGTGCGCGCTGACCCGGCCGGCCCGCGCCGCCGGCCGCGTTTGCGCTGCATCAACGAAACGCATGCTGTCCGGGCCGGGCAAACCCGCATCGGGTCAGCTTCGCGGGCAAACTTCGCGTAGACTTCTCCAGATCAGTCCCCCGCCGCGCACCGCGCGGCGCTCGGAACTCTCCAGCCAGCCAGGAGGCGTCACGCATGCGCGCAGTGCCTTTGTCTGACAGCAGTGCTCTCGAAGAACCGTCCAGTGGCTCGGTCGTGCGCGACCTGCGCCGCGTGCCCATCCATCCCGATCACTGGTATCCGCTCGCGTGGTCGCGCGAACTCAAGCGCGGCAAGACGCTCGGCGTGCGCTTCGCCGGCGATCCGATCGTGCTCGTGCGCACCGAATCCGGCGCCGTCTACGCGCTCGAAGATCGTTGCGCGCACCGCCAGGTGCCGCTGCATGCGGGCGTCGTGAGCGGCGAAACGCTGCGCTGCTGCTACCACGGCTGGACCTACGCGTGCGACAGCGGCCGCTGTGTCGACGTGCCGTACCTCGGCCGCGAGCGCCTGCCCAACGGCGTGCGCGCGTATCCGTGCCGCGAGGCGCACGGGCTGATCTTCGTGTTCCCCGGCGACGCGACGCTCGCGGACGAACGCCCGTTCCCCGCGCTGGAATCGGCGGACGATCCCGCGTACAAGACGCGCCGCTTCGGTCGCGAGGTCAAGTGCCACTACTCGTTCATGCACGAGAACCTGATGGACATGAACCATCAGTTCCTGCATCGCAAGCAGATGGGACAGATGCGCGCACGCAGCGTCGGCCGCCGGCGCGGCGACGACTGGGTCGAGGTCGACTACACGTTCGCACGCATGGAAGGCAAGCAGCCGGTCGGCGAGGCGCTCGTGTTCGGCGCCAGCAAGAAACCGACCGACCAGGCCGACAAGAGCGTGATGACGGTGCGCACGGGCTACCCGTACCAGACGCTGCAGATCCGCTCGAGCGAAGGCACGCTCGTGATGGACCTGTGGATCGTCTACGTGCCGCTCGACGCGCAACAGCGCACCAACCGCACGTTCGGACTGCTGTCGATCCACAAGCCGGGCATTCCGTTCGCGCTCGATCTCGCGTGGCCGCTGCTGGTCTGGTTCACCGAGCGGATCTTCCGCGAGGATCGCTGGATCGTCGAGCGCGAGCAGGAAGCGCACGACCGGCAAGGCGCCGACTGGAACCACGAGGTGTTTCCGGTCATCAACGAACTGCGCGACCTGCTGCGCCAGTGCGGCGCGCGGACCGTGATTCCGATCCGCGAGGCAAACACGGGCGACGCGCGCTGACTGCGCAGCGCGCGTGCCCGTTTCGAGCCCGTTTCGAGCCCGTTTCGAGCCCGTTTCGAACCCGTTGCGAACCGGCCTCGAGCCGGTTTCGTGCGCGTTCAGCCGGCGCGCTCGACCGGATGCGGCTCGCGCAGCCGGTTCGCGATGCGCGCGGCCTCGTAGTAGCCGGCCGCGGGCGGCCGCTTCAGGTAACGGCCCGCACCGCGCACGGCACGCAGCTCGCCGTCGGCCCACGCGAGCGCGCCGCGCGTGAGCGTGTGGGTCGCGACGCCCTGCACCGTCATCCCTTCGAACACGTTGAAGTCGACCTGCTGGTGATGGGTCTTCACCGAGATCGTCTTCGTCGCGGCCGGGTCCCATACGACCAGGTCGGCATCGGCGCCGACCTGCACCGCCCCCTTGCGCGGATACAGGTTGAAGATCTGCGCGGCGTTCGTCGACGTGATCCGCACGAACTCGTTCGGCGTGATGCGGCCTTGATTCACGCCGTGATGCCACAGCACCGACATGCGGTCCTCGACGCCGCCGCAGCCGTTCGGGATCTTCGTGAAGTCCTCGCGGCCCATCGCCTTCTGCGACGCGCAGAACACGCAGTGATCGGTCGCCGTCGTATGCAGCTGCCCGGCCTGCAGCCCGCGCCACAGCGCTTCGCGATGCGCGGCCGAGCGGAACGGCGGGCTCATCACGTGCGCGGCCGCACGCGTCCAGTCCGGGTCGCGATACACGGCCTCGTCGATCACCAGATGGCCGGGCAGCACCTCGCCGAACACGCGCAGCCCCTCGCTGCGCGCGCGCGTGATCGCATCGACCGCGTCCTTCGACGACACGTGCACGATATACACCGGCACGCCGAGCACCTGCGCGATGCGGATCGCACGGTTCGCGGCCTCGCCTTCGACCTCCGGCGGGCGCGACAGCGGATGCGCCTCCGGCCCCGTCATCCCGCGCGCGAGCAGCGCCTTCTGCAACTGGAACACGAGCTCGCCGTTCTCCGCGTGCACGGTCGGCAGCGCGCCGAGTTCGAGCGAACGCGAGAAGCTGTTCACGAGCACCTCGTCGTCGGCCATGATCGCGTTCTTGTACGCCATGAAGTGCTTGAAGCTCGACACGCCGTGCTCGCGCACGAGCGTGCCCATGTCGCGGTGCACCGATTCGTCCCACCACGTGACGGCCACGTGGAAGCCGTAGTCGGCCGCCGCCTTCTCGGCCCAGCCGCGCCATTCGTGAAACGCGTCCATCAGCGGCTGCTTCGGGCTCGGGATCACGAAGTCGATGATGCTCGTCGTGCCGCCCGACAGCCCCGCGGCCGTACCCGAATAGAAATCGTCGCTCGCCGTCGTGCCCATGAACGGCAGTTCCATGTGCGTATGCGGATCGATGCCGCCCGGCATCACGTACTGGTCGTGCGCGTCGACCACCGTCGCGCCGGCCGGCGCGTCGATCGTCTCGGCGATCTGCAGGATCGTGCCGCCGTCCTGCGGGTCGGCACACAGTACGTCCGCGCGATAAGTGCGGTCCGCATCGACCACGGTGCCGCCGCGAATCAGGATTGCCATGTCGTTGCCTCCTCGTTGACTGTCGGGTGCCGCATGCGTTCGCGCCTCACGCGTTCGCGATCTGCGCGCGCTGCGCCGCACGCCACTTCATCCAGGTGCCGTACACGCCGGACGCCAGCACGAGGCCGACGAACCACGCATACGTGTAAAGCGTGTTGAAGAACGCCGGCACGTTCGGAAACGACGCCGGGAATGCGGTGTGCAGGAAGCCGGGCAGGTTCGGCAGCACGCCGATGGCGAGCGCCGCCAGTGCGGCCGGGTTCCAGCCGCGCGCATAGCTGAAGTCGCCGCGCTCGTCGAACAGCGCGCGCGTGTCGAGCCGCGTGCCGCGAATCAGGAAGTAGTCGACCATCAGGATGCCCGCGACCGGCCCGAGCAGCGCCGAATAGCCGACGAGCCAGGTGAAGATGTAGCCGTCCGTCGTCGCGAGGATCTTCCACGGCATCATCACGATCGCGATCGTCGCGGTGATCATGCCGCCGGCGCGATACGAGATCGCCTTCGGCCACAGGCTCGAGAAATCGTATGCGGGGCCGACGAGGTTCGCCGCGAGGTTGCAGCACATCGTGTCGAGCGTGAGGATCACGAGCGCGATGCCCACGCCGATGCCGGTCATCCGGCTCGTCAGGTCGATCGGATCCCAGATCGCGTTGCCGTAGATCACGACGGTGGCCGACGTCACGACGACCGACACCACCGACAGCAGCGCCATCGGCAGCGGCAACCCGATCGACTGCCCGATCATCTGGTCGCGCTGCGAATGCGCGAAGCGCGTGAAGTCGGGAATGTTCAACGCGAGCGTCGCCCAGAAGCCGACCATCGCGGTCAGGCCCGGCCAGAACGTCGCCCAGAACAGCCCGGCCTTCTTGCCGCCCGCGACGAACTGCGACGGCGCCGACAGCATCGAGCCGACGCCGCCCGCCTGCGACGTCGCCCACCACACGAGCGCGACGCACATCACGACCTTGATCGGCGCGGACCAGCTTTCGAGCCAGCGGATCGAATCGGTGCCGTGCAGGATGAAGTACAGCTGCAGCGCCCAGAACACGAGGAAGCACGCGAGTTGCCCGAGCGAGATGCCGACGAGCGGCAGCGCGGCGCCGTGCAGCGCGTTGCCGGTCAGGATGTTCAGCAGCGTGTAGATCGCGCTGCCGCCGAGCCAGGTCTGGATGCCGTACCAGCCGCACGCGACGATCGCGCGCAACAGCGCGGGCAGCTTCGCGCCCTGCGTGCCGAACGACGCCCGCACGAGCACCGCGTACGGAATCCCGTGCTTCGCGCCCGCATGACCGATCAACAGCATCGGCACGAGCACGATCAGGTTGCCGAGCAGCACCGTCAGCACCGCCTGCCACGGCGACATGCCTTCCTGGATCAGCCCGGCCGCGAGCATGTACGACGCGATGTTCATCACCATCCCGACCCACAGCGCCGCGAAGTGATACCAGCGCCACGTGCGCTGCGCCGCCGTCGTCGGCGCGAGGTCGTCGTTGTACAGGCTGCCGGCCGGCGCCGCGGCGCTGTCGGGTTCGGCGGGAATCGCTGCTGGTTTCATCGAATGCGCTCCACGTAAACGTCGACGCCGGCATCGTGCGATGCCGGCAGAACAGGACACAAGCGGCAGCGCGGGCGATACCGCGCCGCCGGACGTCGGTCAGGCCGCCTTCGCGTGCTTCTCGTGTTTTGCGGGTTCCGCCGGGCTCGCACCCGCATCAGCCCGCGCCGGGTTGTTCGGATGCGTGGTCCAGTTCGCGTAGTCGCCCGCATCGACCCGCTCCATCGTGATGCATTGCTCGACCGGACACACATGCATGCAAAGATTGCACCCGACGCACGCCGCGTCCACCACTTCGAAATGCCGCACGCCGTCCTTCACGGCGGTGATCGCCTGGTGCGACGTGTCCTCGCATGCGATATGGCACAGCCCGCACTGGATGCAGCGGTCCTGGTCGATGCGCGCCTTGATGTCGTACTTCAGGTTCAGGTATTTCCAGTCGGTGACGTTCGGTACCGCGCGGCCGCGTATGTCGTCGAGCGTCGCGTAGCCCTTCTCGTCCATCCAGTTCGACAGCCCGTCGACGAGATCCGACACGATCCGGAATCCGTAATGCATCGCGGCGGTGCACACCTGCACGCTACCGGCGCCGAGCACCATGAACTCGGCCGCGTCGCGCCACGACGAAATCCCGCCGATGCCGGAGATCGGCAGGTTCGGCGTCTCCGGGTCGCGCGCGATCTCGGCGACCATGTTCAGCGCGATCGGCTTGACCGCCGGGCCGCAATAGCCGCCGTGCGTGCCCTTGCCGTCGACGGTCGGCATCGGCGCCATCTGGTCGAGATCCACCGCGACGATCGAGTTGATCGTGTTGATCAGCGACACGCCGTCCGCGCCGCCCTTGTACGCGGCGCGCGAGCCCATCCGGATGTCGCTGATGTTCGGCGTGAGCTTCACGAGACACGGCAGCTTCGTGCCTTCCTTGACCCAGCGCGTGACCATCTCGACGTATTCCGGCACCTGGCCGACCGCCGCGCCCATCCCGCGCTCGCTCATCCCGTGCGGGCAGCCGAAGTTCAGCTCGACCGCATCGGCGCCCGTATCCTCGACGAGCGGCAGGATCCATTTCCAGTCGCGCTCGTTGCACGGCACCATCAGCGACACGATCAGCGCGCGGTCGGGCCAGTCGCGCTTCACCTGCGCGATCTCCTTCAGGTTCACGTCGAGCGGCCGGTCGGTGATCAGCTCGATGTTGTTCAGCCCCGCGATCCGCTGGCCGTTCCACTGCACCGCGCCGTAGCGCGAGCTGACGTTGACGACGTGCGGATCGAGCCCGAGCGTCTTCCATACGACGCCGCCCCAGCCCGCCTCGAATGCGCGGTTGACGTTGTATGCCTTGTCGGTCGGCGGCGCGGAGGCCAGCCAGAACGGATTCGGCGAAGTGATGCCTGCGATGGTGCAGCGAAGGTCGGCCATGTTCGGCTCCGTGTCGGTGAGAGCGTTTATCGTGGTGCGCGCGAGGTCCGCGGTGCAGGTGCGTATCGCGCGCTCACGCGGCCCGGGCGTCGCGCTGCGCGAGCGCCGCGTCGATCGCGGCCGCCGCGCGCTTGCCGTCCTGCACGGCCTGCACCGTCAGGTCGATGCCGCCCGTCGCCGCGCAATCGCCGCCGGCCCACACGTCGGGCAAGGCCGTACGCCCGTCCGCGTCGACCGCGATGCGCGACCCGTCCTCGGTCAGCAGCGTGGCCGCGACACCGTCCGGCACCAGCGTCTGGCCGATCGCCTTCAGCACCATGTCCGCATCGACGGTGAAGCGCTCACCCGACGCGGCCTCGAATTCGACGCCCGTCACGTGCCCGTTCGCGCCCGCGATGCGCACCGGTTTTGCGTGCGTGACGAGCGTGACGCCGCACTTCTGCGCGAACTCACGTTCGGCCCAGGTCGCGCTCATCGCGTCCACGCCGCGCCGGTACACCATCGTCACGCGCTGCGCGCCGAGCTTGCGGCTCTGCACGGACGCGTCGATCGCCGTATTGCCGCCGCCGATCACGACCACGCGCCGCCCGACCGGCACGTTCTCCAGCGGGTCGGCCTGGCGCACCTGCTCGATGAAGTCGACCGCGTTCATCACGCCGGTCAATTGCTCGCCGTCGATCGCGAGCGTGCGCACGCCGCCGAGGCCCATCGCGAGAAACACCGCGTCGTGCCGCTCGCGCAGCGCGTCGAGCGTCACGTCGCGGCCGAGCGCGACGCCCGTCTCCAGCGCGATGCCGCCGACCGACAGCAACCACTCGACTTCGCGCTGCGCGAAATCGTCGACGGTCTTGTACGCGGCGATCCCGTATTCGTTCAGGCCGCCCGCCTTCGGTCGCGCATCGAACAGCGTGACGCGATGCCCGGCGAGCGCGAGCCGGTGCGCGCACGCGAGCCCGGCCGGCCCCGCGCCGACCACCGCGACGTGCCGCCCCGTATCGGGCGCACGCGTGAAGCGCACCGCGCCGCTCGCCATCGCCCAGTCGGTCGCGTGGCGCTGCAGCGCGCCGATCGCGACCGGCTGCGCATCCTGGTGATTGCGCACGCACGCGCCTTCGCACAGGATCTCGGTCGGGCACACGCGTGCGCACATCCCGCCGAGCGGATTCGCGGACAGGATGTCGGTCGCGGCGCCCTTCAGGTTGCCGTTGCCGATCTTGCGGATGAAGCCCGGGATGTCGATCTGCGTCGGGCAGGCCTGCACGCACGGCGCGTCGTAGCAGTAGTGGCAGCGGCTGGCGGCGGCCGCGGCGGCTGTCGGATCGAGCAGCGGCGCGATATCGGCGAATTCGCACGAGAGTTGCGTGGACGACAGGCGATGCGCGGCGATATCGCCGGTTGGCTGGGTGGTCATACGCGTTCCTTCGACTGGGTGGAGACAAAGCCGTCCCCGCCGGCTGCGAATGCACAGTCGGGGCGGTCATGCTTTGGAATGCCAATATCACGCAGTGCGCAGCTTGCCGGCCGCGCTATATCCCGTCCGTCATGAAGCCGGCTCGCAGGCACGCGACAGCATCGCGTGCAGCAGCACGTTCGCGCCGGCCTCGATCCACGCAGGCGTCGCGTCCTCGATCTCGTTGTGGCTGATGCCGTCGACGCAGGGTACGAACACCATCGACGTCGGCGCCACCTGCGCCAGGTAGCACGCGTCGTGCCCCGCACCCGACACGATGTCGCGATGCGAGTAGCCGAAGCGCTCGGCCGCGTCGCGCACGGCCGCTACGCAGGCCGGATCGAACGCGACCGGCTCGTAGTAGAAAATCTGCTCGAGCTCGGTTTCGAGCCCGATCTCGCCCGCGATGCGCGCGACGCCGTCGCGCAGCGCGGCGTCCATCTTCGCGAGCACGGCGTCGTCCGGATGACGGAAATCGACGGTGAAGAACACGCGGCCCGGAATCACGTTGCGCGAGTTCGGGTGAACCTGCATCATCCCGACCGTCGCGCAGCCGAACGGCGCGTGATCGAGGCCGATCCGGTTGACGAGGTCCACCACGCGCGACGCCCCGAGCAGCGCGTCGCGGCGGCGTGGCATCGGCGTCGGCCCCGCGTGCGCTTCCTGGCCGGTGAACGTGATCTCGTACCAGCGCTGCCCCTGCGCGTCCGTCACGACGCCGATCGTCTTGCACTCGGCCTCGAGAATCGGCCCCTGCTCGATATGCAGCTCGAACGCCGCGTGCAGCTTGCGGCCGCCGCACGGCACGTCGCCCGCGTAGCCGATGCGCGCGAGTTCCTCGCCGATCGTCTTGCCGTCGACGTCCTTGCGCGACAGCCCGTACTCGAGCGTAAACACGCCGGCGAACACGCCCGACGCCACCATCGCCGGCGCGAAGCGCGAGCCTTCCTCGTTGGTCCAGATCACGACCTCGACCGGGTGTTCGGTCTCGATGCCGCGATCGTTCAGCGTGCGAATCACTTCGAGACCGCCGAGCACGCCGTAGATGCCGTCGAAGCGGCCGCCCGTCGGCTGCGAGTCCGCGTGCGACCCGGTGACGACCGGCGCCGCGTCGGCCACGCGGCCCGCGCGGCGCATGAACACGTTGCCCATCGCATCGACCGTCACCGCGCAGCCGGCGGCTTTCGCCCAGCCGACGATCAGGTCGCGGCCGGCCTTGTCGAGATCGGTCAGCGCGAGGCGGCAGACGCCGCCTTTCGGCGTCGCGCCGATCTTCGCGACCTCCATCAGGCTGTCCCACAACCGCCTGCCGTCGACCTTGATCGACGTGTCGAATCCTGCCCGCTTCACTGTTTCCGATACCGTGTCCATTCGTATCGCTCCTGTGGGGTCGGTCATGCCGTCATCCCGGCCGATGCCGGTGCGCGCATTGCAGCCGTCGGGGCAAACCCGCACCTGCGAGGTGCAGATGCGCATCGTTCGCGCGATTCGTCCGATCAAACGGCGTCAGGGTTGGCACTACGTTCCGCCGCTCGTCGAATCCTGTCCGATTGGACAGGTTTTAGACGATCAAAATGCGCAGCGCAATGTCTTTCTTGCGTGAATCGATCGAGCGAGAAACGTGCCACCGCATCGCAGCACCGCGCGCGCACCGATGTGTTCGCGCGTGCGTTCGATGCGAACCAGCGGCTAGAATGAAGCCCAACGCGGCATGCATGCCGCGCGAGGGCAACGATGAGACATGACCAGGCGGCCGCCGACACCATCGGCGACGACGAAACGGGCACGCCTTTGCGGCGACGCAAGGCACACATCCGCGAGTCCAACGAAGCGCATCTGCTGGCCTGCGCGGAAGCCGTGTTCGCGGAGCGCGGGCTCGACGGCGCGAGCACCGCGATGATCGCGGAGCGCGCGGGCCTGCCGAAGGCGAACCTGCATTACTACTTCCCGACGAAGCTTGCGCTGTACCGCCGTGTGCTCGACGACCTGTTCGAAGACTGGCACCGCGCGGCCGGATCGTTCGAGACCGGCGACGATCCGGTCGAAGCGATCGCCAGCTACGTGCGCGCGAAGATGGATCTGTCGCGACGGCGCCCGCTCGGCTCGAAGGTATGGGCGAACGAGATCATCCACGGCGCCGCGCACATGCAGGACATCCTGTCGGAGCGCGTGAAGCCGTGGTTCGACACGCGCGTGAAGGTGATCGAAGGCTGGATCGCGCGCGGCCTGCTCGCGCCGATCGATCCGCACGCGTTGATGTACCTGATCTGGGCGACCACCCAGCACTATGCGGATTTCGATGCGCAGATCCGCGCGCTGAGCGGCAAGCGTGCGCTCACGCAAAAGGCTTTTTCCGAGACGACCGAAGAGGTCGTGCAGCTCGTGATCCGCGCGTGCGGCGCGGTGTCGCCGGAGGCGGCGCGCGATCGGTGACGTGACCGCCGAACGCGCGCCGCCGTGCGCCGCGCTTAAGCGGCCACCTTGCGCTTGGGAACGCCCGTGCGCTGCTGCGCTTCCCAGTTCTCGACGAAACCGACCGACGCATCGGACGGCGCGAGCGTCTTCCGCCCGCGCACCAGATCGGCCGCCCGCTCGGCCAGCATGATGGTCGGCGCGTTCAGGTTCCCGTTCGGCTCGGTCGGAAACACCGACGAATCGATGACGCGCAGGCCCTGAACGCCGCGCACGCGCAATTCCGAATCCACCACGGCCATCGCGTCCTCGCCCATCCGGCACGAGCCGCACGGATGCATCGTGCTTTCCATGTTGGCACGCACGAACGCATCGATCTCGTCGTCCGTCGTCACGTCCGGGCCGGGTGCCAGCTCCACGCCGCGAAAGCGATCCATGGCCGGCTGCCCGACGATCTCGCGCGTGAGGCGCACGCAGCGACGGAACCCCTCGCGATCTTCCTCGCGGTCGAGATAGTTGAACCGGATCTCCGGATGCTCGTACGGATCGGCGGAGCGAACCCGAACGTGCCCGCGGCTCTTGGGCTTGTTCGGCCCCGTGAGCACCATGAAGCCGTGCCCCTTGTACGGCTTGTCGCCGTCGTAACGCATCGCCGCCGGCAGGAAGTGGAACTGGATGTCGGGCCAGCGCAGCCCTGCTTCGGAACGGATGAACCCGCCTGCCTCGAAATGGTTGCTGGCACCCAACCCGTCCTTGAACAGCAGCCAGCGCAGGCCGATCATCGCCTTGCCGAGCAGCCCCATCTTGCCGTTGAGCGACACCGGCTCCTTGCACTCGTATTGAATGTAGATTTCCGAGTGATCCTGAAGATTCTCGCCGACGCCCGGCAGGTCGTGCACGACCTCGATCCCTGCCTTGTTCAACACGTCGGCCGGCCCGATCCCCGAGCGCTGCAGCAGATGCGGCGAGCCGATCGGCCCCGACGACACCAGCACTTCGCGCGTGCAGCGTACCGTGTGCTGGACGCCGCCCTGCTCGTAGACCACGCCGACCGCGCGCTTGCCTTCCATCACGATCCGGCGCGTCATCGCATGGGTGAGAACGGTCAGGTTGGGTCGCTGCATCGCCGGGCGCAGGTACGCGTTCGCGGTCGACCACCGAACGCCGTTCTTGACCGTCATGTGCATCGCGCCGAACCCTTCCTGCATGTAGCCGTTGCAGTCGTCGGTCTTGATGTAGCCGGCCTCGGCCCCCGCTTCGACCCATGCGCCGTACAGCGGGTTCTGCATGTTGTTGCCGTTGTTGGTGCTCAGCGGGCCGTCCGCGCCGCGATATTCGTCGCCGCCGAACTTGTAGCTCTCGGCCTTGCGGAAATACGGCAGGCAGTTGCGGTATCCCCAGTCGCGCGCGCCGAGCGATTCCCATTCGTCGAAATCGCACGCATGCCCGCGAATGTAGACCAGGCCGTTGATCGACGACGAGCCGCCGAGCACCTTGCCGCGCGGGCAATGTAGGCGGCGTCCGTCCAGGTTCCGTTCCGGCGCCGTCTCGTAGTGCCAGTTGAACCGCTTCGTGTTCATCGGCATCGAGAACGCGCTCGGCATCTGGATGATCACGCTGCGATCGCTTCCGCCGTACTCCAGAACCAGCACGCTGACGCTCGAATCCTCGGTCAGGCGGTTCGCCAGCACGCATCCCGCCGACCCCGCGCCCACAATGATGTAGTCGTAGTATTTAGTCATCTTGATTATCCTGCTCGATGAATGATCCTGGCGTGCCGGGTCAGCCGCGCTTTTTCTCGCCGGTGGTGAACTCCGGCATGTGCGCTTCGATGTGCGCGATTTCCGCTTCCTCGCGCCGCAGGTCGAGCGACCGGCACAGCACGTAGTACGCGAGCGCCGAGACGATCAGCCCCACCAGCCAGGCCAGGTCGACACTGCCCATCGCCTTCGCGAGCGGGCCGACATAGACCTCGCGGTCGCCGTCGAAGATGCAGAAGAACGGCACCATCGACACGAACCCGATCAGGTACGAAAGCAGGCCGCGTCCGCCCCAGTTCCCGTACAGGCTGTCGCGCGGGCGAAAGAAATGCGGTACCGCGTAACGCCCCTTGCGCACGAAGAAGTAGTCGGTCAGGTTGACTGCCGTCCACGGCACCAGGAAATACAGCATCACCACCAGATAGATGTTGAGCACCGACAGGCCGGAACCGGACGCGTAGATGCGCATCGCCACGCCGAACTGCAGCAGCACGACGAAGACGATCGCCGCGATCCGTGCCTTCGCGGTCGGCTCCACCTTCCGGAACGAGTCCACGCTGGTGATGGCCGTCAGCTTCGCGCTGTAGATGTTCATCGCGATCACCGGCAGGAACGCGACGATCGTGATGGCCACGACCGCCGTGCCCAGCTGCGGCGCGATTCCGGCACCCACGCCGTGGAGCGCGACGAGCACATCGGTCGCATGCAGGTGTGCACCGAGCCATCCGCCCACCGCGATCATCCACGCGCCGGACAGCGATGCCCCGACGAACACCGCGGCGATCAGCCTGCCGCTCGGCGTGTTCTTCGGCAGGTAGCGCGAATAGTCCGACACGTACGGCGCATACGCGATGTTGTAGCTGGCCGCCGCCGCGAACTGCGCGATGAAGCCGGTCCAGTTGAAGCCCAGCTTCGCGACCGGCGCACCGGCCGCCGCCGGCGCGTCATGGATCCAGCCGGCCAGCACCGCCAGCGTCACGAGGCCGTAAAGCGGCAGCGAAAGATACAACGACCATTTGAACGTCCGGTGCATCCAGTCGTGTCCGAGGATCGCGAGGATCGTGGCCGGCACCGTCACGACCAGCGCGACCTGCAGCGGATCCCAATGGAACAGCGTCCTGAGGCCCTGCATCATCAATACCAGGTTGACGATGTTGAAGCCCGCGAAGACGAACAACGTCGCGAGCAGCACGAGCACGACGCCGCGATAACCGAACTGCGCGCGCGACTGGATCATCTGCGGCAAGCCGAGATGCGGTCCCTGCGAGCCGTGGAACGCCATGAACAGCGTGCCGAACATGATGCCGAGCGTGCCCGAGACGGTGGTCCAGAACGAATCGAGACCGACGCTCGGCCCGACGAAGCCGATCGTCATCGTGAAGAACGTGAAGTTCCCGACGAACCAGAACGGCCCCTGGCTGGCCAGCCGGTCGGTACGCTCGCTTTCCGGGACGAAGTCGATCGAGTGCGCCTCGATGGCACCGTGGTCGCCGCGCGGCGCCTTCAATACGTTTGTTTCTGCCTGCATGTCGTACCCCATGATCGCAAAGGGCTAAGCAGAGCGAATTCCCCGGACCGGTCCGGACGAACGGGTCGAGAAGATTTCGCATCGGAATCAGGCCGCCTTCGGCCGGCTGCAGGCTTTTGCCGTGCATGCCGGCGGCAGGCGGCACATCACGTGCAACCGGTCAGGGAAGCGTGATGCAGACTGACTTGGTCTCCATCAGATAGTCGAGCTGCTCCGGCCCGAGGTCCTTGCCGAACCCGGACGTCTTGAACCCGCCGAACGGCAGCGCCGGATCGATGGTGCTGTGCGCATTCACATAGACCGTGCCCGCCTGCAACCGCGGAATCAGGCCGTGCACGCGGCCCAGGTCGTTCGAGTAGATCGCGGCGGCCAGGCCGAACGACGAATCGTTCGCGAGCGCCACGGCCTCGTCGAGCGTGTCGAACGGCGCGGTCACGAGCACCGGGCCGAAGATTTCCTCGCGGACGATCCGCATGTCGGGACGGCAATGCGCGAAGATCGTCGGTTCGACGAAGTGCCCCGGGCCCACATGGGCGCGGCCGCCGTAGTAGCATTCGGCGCCTTCCCGGATGCCGGATTCGATGTACGACAGGACCGTGTCCTTTTGCCTGGCCGACACGAGCGGGCTGATGAAGCAATCGCGATCCAGCCCGGGGGCGATCTTCAACGTCGCCGTGTAGTCGGCGAGCGCCGCGAGGAAACGGTCATGGATGTCGCGGTGGATGTAGGCCCGCGTGCCCGCGTCGCACACCTGGCCGGAGTTGAAGAACACGCCGTTGGCCACGGCCTGCGCGGCGGCGTCGATATCGGCGTCATCCAGCACGATGACCGGGGACTTCCCGCCGAGTTCGAGCGTCACGCGCTTGATGTGCCGCACCGCGTTCTGCCCGACGTCGCGCCCGACCGGCGTCGAACCCGTGAAGGTCAGCTTGTCGATGCCCGGGTGGCTCGCCATCGCGGCGCCGATCACGCTGCCGCGACCGGTCACGATGTTGACCACCCCGTCCGGAATGCCGGCTTCCTGCACCAGTTCGGCAAAGCGCAGCGTCGACAGCGACGTGAGTTCGGCCGGCTTCACGACCGTCGTGCAGCCGACCGCCAGCGCGGCCGCCAGCTTCCAGGCCATGGTCTGCAGCGGATAGTTCCACGGCACGATCGCGCCCACGACACCGATCGGCTCCTTGCGCGTATAAGCCAGATAGTTGCCCGGCAGCGACGGCTCGACCGTGCGGCCGTGCAGCTTGGATGCCCAGCCGGCGAAATAGCGGAACGTGTCGACCGTGCCCTGGATGTCGATCGCGCGGGCCTGCGCGACGGACTTGCCCATGTCGATCGACTCGATCTCCGCGAGTTCGTCCGCGTGCGCCTCGATCAGGTCGGCCAGCCGGTGCAGCAGCCGCTCGCGCTCCAGCGGCTTGAGGCGGCGCCATTCGCCGTGATCGAACTGGTGTCGGGCGGCGGCGACGGCACGGTCGAGATCGGCCGGCGTCGCGAACGGAATCTGCGTGATGACGCCCTCGGTCGACGGCTCGGTGACGGCGCTGAACTGGCCGTCGCTGCCGTCCACCCACGCGCCGCCGATGAACATCTTCATCGGCCTGGCGAGAAAGTTGCGGGTCGCCTGGGAAACATCGTGACGATCGAGATATTGCGCGACTACGGCATCCATGTTGATCTTCCTTGATAGCCTGCCCGGCGCCTCTCGGCGAGGTCCCCCGGGCCGTACGGTAGTGACTTCGGGCGTCCCGCGAGACGTCGCGCCCGATTCCTGATATGAATGTCTCAGCGGGCGCGGGCCAGGCTGCGCGCGTGGAAAATGAAACCGATGCTGTTCATCAGCAGTTGCGCGGCCAGGATCGACGTCGTGCCGGTCGGATCGTAAGCCGGCGCCACTTCCACCAGGTCCATGCCGACGATGCTTCCGTGGCTGCGCTTCGCGAGCGCCTGGATGATCTCGAGCACTTCGTAGTACTGGAAACCGCCGTGACTCGGCGTGCCGGTTCCCGGCGCGATCGACGGATCGAAGCCGTCGATGTCGATCGTGATGTAGTAGGCGCCGCGCTGCGGAATCTGCTCGAGCACGCCGTCGGTGCCGAGGCGCCGGACATCGCGCACGGACAGGATGTTGGAACCCGCGGCACGGGCCGCGTCATAGTCGCTGCGGTTGGATGACGAGACGTTGCGGATGCCGAGCTGCGTCATGCCGGCGATATGGTCCATCTCGGAGGCCCGGCGCAACGGGTTGCCGTGTCCGTATCGCACGCCGTGGCGTTCGTCGACGAAGTCGAGGTGCGCATCGAAATGCACGATGTGAATCGGCCCGCGGCCTTCGAACGCCTTGATCACCGGCGCATGCACCGAATGATCGCCGCCGAGCACTACCGGCATCGCCCCGCCGGCGAGAATCTTGCGCACGGCCAGTTCGATGTTCGCGTTGCTCGTGGCCATGTCGGTGTGCACGATGTCCGCATCGCCGACGTCCACCATGCGAACCTGGTCCTCGGTCAGGTAGAGCAAGTCGTCTTCGTGATCGTACGCGCCCGCGTGCCCGAACGAGAACAGCGTCGACGCCTCGCGAATGCCGCGCGGGCCGAAGCGCGCGCCCGAGCGCCACTGGGTGCCCATGTCGTTGGGCGCACCCAGGATCGCGACGTCCGCGTCTATGTTCTCCCAGTCGAGACACACCGGCGCCTTCGCAAAGGTGCAGTGACCGACGAACGGCAGGTTGAGCCTGCCCTTTTCATAGCTGTTGTTCTGCATTGTCTCCGTCTCCATCTGTATGCGGATTCGTCTTCGGCGCACGGCCGTCCATGCGCTTGCCTTTGCGGTCACTATGGGCAAAAATTTTTTCCGGAAAAATAGCAGGCATCAGATGTCCATATCGGATATTCCGATGTGACGGACGGAGGAGAACGGAACGTGAAACAGCTGCAGGACATCGACCTGAAACTGCTCAGGATTTTCATGACCATCGTGAAATGCGGCGGTTTCTCCGCCGCGCAGGCCGCGCTGAACGTGAGCCAGTCGACCATCAGCGAGCAGATGACGAGCCTCGAAACGCGCCTCGGCGTCAAATTGTGCGAACGCGGCCGCAGCGGCTTTCGTCTGACGGAACACGGCGTCGCAACCTACGAATCCGCGCAGCGCCTCGCGCTCGCGGTGGAAGCGTTCTGCATGGACACACATGCGCTCAAGCAGCGCATCTCGGGCCGGCTTCATCTCGGCATCATCGACAACACGGTCACCGACACCGACAGCATCCTGCCGCTCGCGCTGCGCCGGTTCGTCTCGCGCGGTCACGACGTCCAGCTCGACATCTACATCGGCACGCCGGCCGAGCTCGAGGAGCGCGTGCTCGACGGGCGGCTGCACCTCGCGATCGGCCACTTCCCGCTCACCGTCGCCGGCCTGTCCTACACGCAGCTGTACGAGGAGCCCGACGGCCTCTACTGCAGCCGCTACCATCCGCTGTTCTCGACCGACGCCACCGGCGACGCACTGATCGAGCGCGTCCGGCAAAGCCAGGTGGTCGCGCGCGCGTTCCTGCAGCAGCGCGACCTGCAATTGCTCGAGAGCGGCAGCGCGGCCGCGACCGTCGACAATGTCGAGGCACAGGCGATCCTGATCCTGACGGGCGCGTATATCGGCTTTCTGCCGCGGCACTACGCGAGACAGTGGGTCGACGCCGGCCAGATGCGCCAGCTCGCCGCGGAACAGCTCACGTCCGCGTGGCCGTTCTCGTCGATCACGCGCCGCGGCGCCGCGCAGCCGACCGTGCTTCGCGCGTTCCTCGACGACCTGATGGCCCAGTCGGGCAACCGCCCCCCGCCGGCGGACAGATAGTCGATATCGGATATTCATTTCGGTCTCCACCGAAGTATCGACCGGCCGCGATCGCGGCGCGGCCTTGCTCCGCCATGCCGCGCGTCGTTTTCGGCGCGCCTGCGCCGTGCCGCGGCATCTGCCTCGCCTCATGGGCGGTCGAACGGGGTGTTGACACCGCCGCGGGCGTGCGACTAGATTGTCGCCAGCTATCGGGATGTGTCAGGAGAGACCGCCGTCCGGCGGCGCCGAAGGGGAATCGCCCCAGAAACTCTCAGGCAAAAGGACTGACGCATCGATTAGCGCTCTGGAGAGTAGGCCTCTGGTCGTCGACCAAGCCTCGCCGAAGGAGAAGCGCCCCGCCGGGGCGCGCAATCTCTCAGGCAAACGGACAGAGGGGGCATCAGGCACGCAGCCTGGAATGCCCCGGTCTCGTCCGGATGCCGACTCGTCGATCATCCTCCCGCCCGTGCACTTCCGGCTTGCGTGTGCCGCATCACTCAACGCAACCCTGTCAGGAAGAGAGCATATGAGCGAGGTCCGATACACCGAATCCCATGAATGGCTGCGCGTCGAAGACGACGGCAGCGCCACCGTCGGCATTACCGACCACGCGCAATCGCAGCTGGGCGATCTGGTTTATATCGCACTGCCAAATGAAGGCGACGCCTTTGCCCAGTACGACGAGGCCGCCACCGTCGAATCGGTCAAGGCCGCCGGCGAGGTCAAGATGCCGGTGTCCGGCACCGTGCTGGAAGCGAACGCCGCCCTGGGCGACACGCCGAGCCTCGTCAACGATTCGGCGGAATGCGACGGCTGGTTCTTCAGGATGCGCATCGACAGCCCGGAGCAGCTGACCGGGTTGATGGACGCCGCCGCGTATCGCGCCTATATCGGCGAATGATGGAGACGGCCATGAACGCATTCGATTCCGTCGCGCAGCGCGAGTCGTTCGTCCGCCGCCACATCGGCCCCGATGCCGACGAACAGGCCGCGATGCTGGCCGTGCTCGGCGTGGACTCCGTCGACGAGCTGTTGAAGCAGGTCGTCCCCGCGGCGATCCGCAGCGATGCGCCGCTCGCCCTGCCTCCCGGCTGCACCGAAGCCGATGCGCTGGACCGGCTGGCTGCACTGGCAGGCCGCAACCAGGTGTTCCGCTCGTTCATCGGCATGGGATACCACGACACCCACACGCCGCCGGTCATTCAGCGCAACGTGCTGGAAAACCCGGCCTGGTACACGGCCTACACGCCGTACCAGCCGGAAATCTCGCAAGGCCGCCTGGAGGCGCTGCTCAACTTCCAGACCATGATCGCCGACCTGACCGGCCTCGAGATCGCCAACGCGTCGATGCTCGACGAAGGCACCGCGGCCGCCGAGGCGATGACGTTCTGCCGGCGCCTCGCCCGGTCGGACAGCCGGATCTTCTTCGTCGCGCACGATTGCCATCCGCAGACGATCGAGATCGTTCGCACGCGCGCGGAGCCGCTCGGCATCGAGATCGTCGTCGGAGATCCGCGCCGCGATCTGTCCGCCACCGGCTGTTTCGCCGCGCTGCTGCAATATCCGGGCACCTTCGGCGACATCCACGATTACCGCGACGTGGTCGGCACCCTGCATGCGAACGGCGCGCTGGCCGTGGTCGCCGCCGACCTGCTCGCGCTGACCCTGCTCGCGCCGCCGGGCGAATTCGGCGCCGACGTGGCGGTCGGCACCACGCAGCGCTTCGGCGTGCCGCTGGGTTACGGCGGCCCGCACGCCGGTTATTTCGCGACGCGCGACACGTTCAGGCGCACGATGCCGGGACGACTGGTCGGCATGTCGATCGACGCGCACGGCCGCCCGGCGCTGCGCCTCGCGATGCAGACGCGCGAACAGCACATCCGGCGCGAGAAGGCCACCAGCAACATCTGCACCGCGCAAGTACTGCTCGCCAATATCGCCGGCTTCTACGCGGCCTATCACGGCCCGCACGGGCTGACCGCGATCGCGCGCCGCATCCACCGCCTCACCGCGATCCTGGCCGCGGGCCTGCGCCGGCTCGGCCATGCCGTGCCAACCGAATACTGCTTCGACACCATCGCCGTCGACAGCGGCATTCGCACCGATGCCGTGCACGCGGCGGCACGGGCCCGCCGGGTCAACCTGCGCGCCATCGACGCGCGCCGGATCGGCGTCTCGCTCGACGAGACGACCACGTCCGACGATATCGTCATGCTCTGGTCGATCTTCTCCGAAGGGCGCGCCGTTCCCGACTTCGCGGCCGTCGACGCCGCCACCGCCGATGCGTTGCCTGCCCCGCTGCTGCGCCGGAGCGCCTTCCTCGCGCACCCGGCGTTCAACAGCCACCATTCGGAAACGCAAATGCTGCGCTACCTGCGCCGGCTCGCCGACCAGGATCTCGCGCTCGACCGCACGATGATCCCGCTCGGCAGCTGCACGATGAAGCTGAACGCCACCGTGGAAATGATGCCGATCACGTGGCCGGCGTTCGCCCGGCTGCATCCGTTCGCACCGGCCGAACAGGCCGACGGCTATCGCGTGCTGGCGCGGGAACTCGAGGCAATGCTGTGCACGATCACCGGATACGACGCGGTGTCGCTGCAGCCGAATGCGGGCTCGCAAGGCGAATACGCGGGCCTGCTCGCGATCCGCGCGTATCACGCGAGCCGCGGCGAGGCACGGCGCGACATCTGCCTGATTCCGTCGTCGGCGCACGGCACGAACCCGGCATCCGCACAGATGGCCGGCATGCAGGTCGTCGTCGTCGATTGCGACGACGACGGCAACGTCGACATCGACGACCTCGCCGCCAAGGCCGCCCGGTACGACAGCCGGCTGGCCGCGATCATGATCACCTATCCGTCGACCCACGGCGTGTTCGAGGCCCGCGTACGCGACGCCTGCGACATCGTCCATGCGCACGGCGGCCAGGTCTACATCGACGGCGCCAACATGAACGCGCTGGTCGGCCTCGCCCGGCCGGGCGCGTTCGGCGGCGACGTGTCCCACCTGAACCTGCACAAGACCTTCTGCATCCCGCACGGCGGCGGCGGCCCCGGCGTCGGCCCGATCGGCGTCAAGACGCATCTCGCGCCGTTCCTGCCCGGGCATCGGGAGGGCAGCGTGCCGGGGATCGGTGCGGTGTCCGCGGCGCCGCTCGGCAGCGCGAGCATCCTGCCGATCACGTGGACCTACATCACGTTGATGGGGTCACGCGGGTTGCAGCGTGCAACCGAGGTGGCGATCCTCAACGCCAACTACATCGCCGCGCGCCTCTCGCCACACTACCCGATTCTCTATACGGGGCCGAACGGCCGCGTCGCGCACGAATGCATCATCGACCTGCGGCCGTTGAAGGACAGCAGCGGCATCAGCGTCGACGACGTCGCCAAGCGCCTGATCGATTTCGGCTTCCACGCGCCGACGATGAGCTTCCCGGTCGCCGGCACGCTGATGATCGAGCCGACCGAATCGGAATCGAAGGCCGAACTCGACCGGTTCATCGACGCGATGATCGCGATCCGCGCCGAAATCGCAGCCGTGGAAGCGGGCACGCTGGATGCCGAAGACAATCCGCTCAAGCACGCGCCGCACACGGCGGCCGAACTCGTGGGCGACTGGCCTCACGCGTATTCGCGCGAACAGGCCGTCTATCCGCTCGGCGTCGCGGCGACGGCAGGCGGCAAGTACTGGCCGCCGGTTTCGCGGGTCGACAACGTCTACGGCGACCGCAACCTCGTGTGTTCGTGTCCGCCGATGGAAGCGTATCGATCGTGACGCGCCGGCCGACCCACTCGTAACGACACTCAACCCTGCTTGAGCGGCCGCGCACCCGACGTGCGCGCCGCACCGATACCAGGAGAAGGAAAAATGTTCAGCAAAGACATGCGGATCGAAGGCTTCGATGACGAACTGTGGACGGCGATGGAACGCGAGCGCATTCGCCAGGAAGACCATATCGAGCTCATCGCTTCGGAAAACTACACGAGCCGGCGCGTGCTGCAGGCGCAAGGCTCGGTGCTGACCAACAAGTATGCCGAGGGCTATCCGGGCAAGCGCTACTACGGCGGCTGTGAATTCGTCGACGTTGTCGAACAGCTGGCGATCGATCGCGCAAAGGCGCTGTTCGGTGCCGGCTACGCGAACGTGCAGCCTCATTCCGGCAGCCAGGCCAATGCCGCCGTCTACATGGCACTGCTCGAGCCGCACGACACGATACTCGGCATGAGCCTCGCGCACGGCGGTCACCTGACGCATGGCGCGCATGTGAATTTCTCGGGCAAGCTCTATCGTGCGGTGCAGTACGGCCTGAACGCGAAAACCGGCGAGATCGATTACGACCAGGTCGAGGCGCTGGCGACCGCGCACCGGCCGAAACTGATCACGGCCGGCTTCTCCGCCTATTCCCGCGTGGCGGACTGGGCGCGCTTCCGGCAGATCGCCGACGCCATCGGCGCATACCTGTTCGTCGACATGGCTCACGTCGCGGGCCTGGTGGCGGCCGGCGCGTACCCGAATCCGCTGCCGCACGCGGACGTGGTCACCACGACGACCCACAAGACGTTGCGCGGCCCGCGCGGGGGCCTGATTCTCGCCCGGACGAACCCGGAGATCGAGAAGAAGCTCAATTCCGTCGTGTTCCCCGGCATCCAGGGCGGCCCGCTGATGCATGTCATCGCCGCCAAGGCCGTTGCGTTCAAGGAAGCGCTGTCGCCCGGGTTCCGGATCCATCAGCAGCAGGTGGTCGCCAACGCCCGGGCCATGGCCGATACGTTCGTCAAACGCGGCTTCGACATCGTCTCCGGCGGAACGGACAATCACCTGTTCCTCGTCAGCCTGATCCGCCAGGGGCTGACCGGCAAGGCGGCCGATGCGGCGCTGGGCCGCGCGCACATCACCGTGAACAAGAACGCGGTGCCCGACGACCCGCAGAGCCCGTTCGTCACCAGCGGCATTCGCATCGGCACGCCTGCCGTGACGAGCCGCGGTTTCAGGGAAGCGGAAGCGCGCGCGGTGGCCGGCTGGATCTGCGACATCCTGGCCGATATCGAGAACCCGTCGGTCATCGACCGCGTTCGGCGACACGTCGCCGAACTGTGCGGCGCATTCCCGGTATACGGCAAGTAACGGCCGCTCGGGCCGTTGCCCGACCGTTCTTCGGGAGCGACTTCGACGTCGCTCCGGAGAACGGGACACGCCTCCGGATACGGGATCGTTCCAGTCGTTCATTCCGTACTCCGAAGCTGTGCCGCGCGCGATCTCCTAAAATCCTGTTGATCCGGAACAACGATGACGATCCCACTTTCTCGTACTCCACTTCACGACCTTCACGTCGAGCTCGGCGCGAAGATGGTTCCGTTCGCCGGGTACGAAATGCCCGTCCAGTACCCGCTCGGCATACTCAAAGAGCATCTTCACACGCGCGAGCAGGCCGGGCTGTTCGATGTCTCGCACATGGGACAGGTGCTGCTGTCGGGCCCGGATGCCGCCGCCGCGCTCGAAACGCTGGTGCCGGTCGACGTGATCGACCTCCCGCCGGGCATGCAGCGCTACGCGTTGTTCACGAACGAGCAAGGCGGCATTCTCGACGACCTGATGATCACCCGCCTCGGCGACGCCGAGCTGATCGCGGTCGTCAACGCCGCGTGCAAGGACCGCGACCTCCGCCATCTGAGGGAACGGATCGGCCACCGCTGTAACGTCGTCGAGCTGGCCGACCGCGCGCTGCTCGCCCTGCAAGGGCCGGCCGCCGCGTCGATTCTGGCGCGCCTGGCGCCCCGCCTGGCCGAACTGGTCTTCATGCAAAGCACGCGTGTCGAGCTGGCCGGCGCGGCGTGCATGGTCAGCCGCTCCGGCTACACCGGCGAGGACGGCTACGAGATCTCCGTGCCGGCCGATCGGGCGGAAGCGCTCGCACGCCTGCTGCTGGCCGACCCTGCCGTCGAGCCGATCGGTCTCGGCGCGCGCGATTCGCTGCGTCTCGAAGCCGGCCTGTGCCTGTACGGCCACGACATCGACACCGGCACCACGCCGATCGAAGGCGGGCTGCTGTGGGCCCTCTCGAAAGTGCGACGCCCTGGCGGTGCACGCGCCGGCGGCTATCCCGGCGCGGATGTCGTCGCGCGGCAGATCGCCGAGGGCGTGAAAAGAAGACGCGTCGGCTTCGTCGTGAAAGACCGGGTGCCGGTGCGCGAGGGCGCCGACATCGTCGACGCCGACGGGCGCTCGATCGGCACGGTGACGAGCGGCGGCTTCGGTCCGACGTACGGCGGCCCGGTGGCCATCGGCCATGTCGCGGCCGAATTCGCGACACCGGGCACGGCACTGCATGCGATCGTCCGCGGCAAACCGGTTCCGATGGAAGTCGCGAGAACCCCGTTCGTCGCGCAACGCTACTACCGCGGGTAAGCCATGGCGAACACGAATATCCGCAACACGCCGATGGCCGCCGGAACCCGGCTCTCCGCCGCCGAAAAAATGGCTCGCATCCCCGTGAGGATCGTCGCGACCGAACCGGCCGACATGCCGCGCAAGCCTGAATGGATTCGTGCCGCCTTTCCCGGCTCGCGCGAGGTGATGGCGCTCAAGAAGGTCCTGCGCGAGCAGAAGCTGCATACGGTATGCGAGGAAGCCGGTTGCCCGAATCTCGGCGAGTGCTTCGCTCACGGCACGGCGACCTTCATGATCATGGGCGCCATCTGTACACGGCGTTGTCCGTTCTGCGATGTCGGGCACGGCCGCCCGCTTCCGCTCGATCCGGACGAGCCGGCACGACTCGCCGAAACGATCGCAGCGATGAGGCTCAAGTACGTGGTGATCACGTCGGTCGATCGCGACGACCTGCGCGACGGCGGCGCCGCACACTTTGCGGCCTGCATCGGCGCCGCACGCGGGATCGACCCGGCACTCCGGATCGAGGCGCTGACGCCGGATTTTCGCGGCAGGCACGAGGTTGCGCTGAACCTGCTCGCGGCATCCCCGCCGGATGTGTTCAACCATAATCTGGAAACCGTGCCGCGCTTGTATCGCGAGGCGCGGCCGGGCGCCGACTACCTGCACTCGCTGGGCCTGCTGCAGGCATTCAGGTCCGCTGCGCCGAACGTGCCGACCAAGTCGGGCCTGATGCTGGGCCTCGGCGAAGAGATCGACGAGGTCGAACAGGTGATGCGCGACTTGCGCGCGCATGGTGTCGACATGCTGACCCTCGGCCAATATCTGCAGCCGACCCGCCACCACCTGCCGGTGAAGCGCTTCGTTCCACCCGCGGAATTCGCACAGTTGCGGCAGCGCGCGCTTGCGCTCGGGTTCAGCCAGGTCGCATCGGGGCCGATGGTGCGCTCGTCCTATCACGCCGACCTGCAGGCGAAAGGCGAAACGGTCGAATGACGGCGAATTCGGCGAAGCGCACGTGACGCGCTTCGCCGATGCGGCGGTATGGCCCCGGGCCAGACCGCCTGCGTCCTCCCGGCGCGCGTTACGCGACGCGCTCGATCGCGATCGCCGTCGCCTCGCCGCCGCCGATGCACAGCGACGCGACGCCGCGCTTGAGCCCATACGCTTCGAGCGCGGCCAGCAGCGTCACCATCACGCGTGCGCCCGATGCGCCGATCGGATGGCCGAGCGCGCACGCGCCGCCGTGCACGTTCACCTTGTCGTGCGACAGGTCGAGATCGCGCATCGCGGCCATCGCAACCACCGCGAACGCTTCGTTGATCTCGAACAGGTCGACGTCGCGCAGGTTCCAGCCGGTTTTCTCCGACAGCTTGCGGATCGCGCCGATCGGCGCCGTCGCGAACAGGCCCGGCTTGTTCGCGTAGGTCGAATGCCCGACGATCACCGCCTTCGGCGCAAGGCCGAGCCGGTCTGCTTCCGAGCGGCGCATCATCACGAGCGCGGCCGCACCGTCGGAAATCGACGACGAATTGGCGGCCGTCACCGTGCCGCCTTCGCGGAACGCCGGCTTGAGCGTCGGAATCTTGTCGAGCTTCGCTTTGCCCGGCTGCTCGTCGATCGACACGACGGCTTCCGTCTTGCCGGACTTCACCGTCACCGGCGCGATCTCCGACACGAAGCGCCCTTCCGCGATCGCGCGTTGCGCGCGCGTCAGCGACGCGATCGCGAACGCGTCCTGCTCCTCGCGCGTGAACTGGTAAGCCTGCGCGCAATCCTCCGCGAACGTGCCCATCAGCCGGCCCTTGTCGTACGCATCCTCGAGCCCGTCGAGGAACATGTGGTCGAGCACCTGGCCGTGCCCCATGCGCATTCCCGCGCGCGCCTTCGGCAGCAGGTACGGCGCATTCGTCATGCTCTCCATCCCGCCCGCGACCGCCACGTCCGCCGATCCGGCCAGCAGCAGGTCGTGCACGAACATCGCGGCTTTCATCCCGGAGCCGCACATCTTGTTGACCGTGGTCGCGCCCGTACCCAGCGGCAAGCCGGCCTTCAGCGCGGCCTGCCGCGCCGGCGCCTGACCTTGGCCGGCCGGCAGCACGCAGCCGAACACGATTTCGTCGATGCGCTCCGCGGGCACGTTCGCGCGCTCGAGCGCCGCGCGGATCGCCACCGCGCCGAGCTCGCTCGCGCTGGCCGCGGCCAGGTCGCCCTGAAAACCACCCATCGGCGTGCGCGCCGCGCCGACGATTACGATCGGATCCTGTGTCGTCATGATTGCATTCCTCCAGTGTCAGCGCGGTGCCATGCGCAGCGCGCCATCGAGACGGATGACTTCGCCGTTCAGCATCGTATTCTCGGCGACGTGGCGCACCAGCGCCGCGAATTCTTCGGGGCGGCCGAGCCGCGGCGGGAACGGCACGCTCTTGCCGAGCGCGTCCTGCACGTCCTGCGGCATGCCGGCCATCATCGGCGTCGCGAAGATGCCCGGCGCGATCGTCACCACGCGAATGCCGAACCGCGCGAGTTCGCGCGCGATCGGCAGCGTCATGCCCACCACGCCGCTCTTCGATGCCGCATACGCGGCCTGCCCGATCTGTCCGTCGAACGCCGCGACCGACGCGGTGTTGACGATCACGCCACGCTCGCCTTCCGCGTCGGCGTCCTGTTTCGACATCGCATCCGCCGCCAACCGGATCATGTTGAACGTGCCGACCAGGTTGATCGATACCGCACGTGCGAAGCGATCGAGCGAATGCGGGCCTTCGCGGCCGACCACCTTCTCGCCCGGTGCGACGCCCGCGCAATTCACGAGCGCATCGATGCGGCCGAACGCGGCGCGCGCGGCGGCAACGGCGGCCTGCCCGTCGGCTTCGCTCGTCACGTCGGTCTTCACGAAGCGTGCGGATGTGCCGAGTTCGTGCGCGAGGCTCGCGCCGGCGTCTTCGTTGACGTCCAGCAGCACGGCGTTGCCGCCTTCGGCGACCACCATGCGCGCCACCGCGGCACCGAGGCCCGAACCGGCGCCCGTAATCAGAAAAACGCGATCCTTGATGTTCATTCGCAGTCCGTAGTCAGTATTCGATAGTCAGGATTGAGCGACCTTCTCGGCTTCCATCTTGCGCAGCACGAAGCGCTGGATCTTGCCGCTCGGGGTTTTCGGCAGCGCGTCGACGAACTCGATCGCGCGCGGATAGGCGTGGGCCGACAGCCGTCGCTTCACGTGCTGGCTGAGTTCGTCGGCCAGCGCCGGCGTGCCGTCGAAGCCCTTCGACAGCACGACGAACGCCTTGACGATCTCCGTGCGCTCCGGGTCCGGCACGCCGATCACCGCGGCCTCGCTGACGGCCGGATGCTCGATCAACGCGCTTTCCACGTCGAACGGGCCGATCCGGTAGCCGGACGAGGTGATCACGTCGTCCGCGCGGCCGATGAAGCTCACGGTGCCGTCCGGCTCGAGCTCGACGTTGTCGCCGGTCCGGTAGTAGCCGCCCGCGATCGCCGGCGTGTCCTGCTGCCAGTAGCCGGAGAACCACAGCAGCGGCGAGCGCGCGATGTCGATCGCGAGGTTGCCGGGCTCGCCGGGGCCGAGTTCGCGACCGGTGTCGTCGAGCACCGCGACGCGATAGCCGGGCATCGCGAGGCCGGCCGAACCGGCATGGACGACGTGCGTGAGCCCGTGATGATTGTTCACGACCATGCCGAGCTCGGTCTGGCCGTAGTGATCGTAGATCGGTGCGCCGAGCGCCGCGTGGAACCAGCGCACGACTTCCGGATTCAGCGGTTCGCCCGCGCTGCTGACGACCCGCAGCTGCCCTTTCAGGCGCGATGCCGCTTCCGTGCCGGCCGCCATCAGCATCCGGTACGCGGTCGGCGAACCGGCGAGGCTCGTGATGCCGAGCCGTTCGATCACGTCGTAGGTGCTGTCGACCGTGAAGCCGCCCTCGTACAGCGTCGTGGCGTGGCCGAGCAGCAGCGGGCCCGTGATCGCGTAGTAGAGGCCGTATGCCCAGCCCGGATCGGCGATGTTCCAGAAACGATCGCCGGCGCGCAGGTCCACCGCGTCGCGCATGTATGCGCCGAACGCGAGCAGCGCGCGCAGCGGCACCGGCACGCCCTTCGGCAGGCCCGTCGTACCCGACGTCGACATCATCATGAACAGGTCGGTGCCCTTGCGCGGCACCGGTTCGAATAGCGCGGACTGCACGTCGAGCGCCGCACGGAAATCGATGTCGCGCGCCGGCAGCGCGTCGCCCGCCTCGCGCACCGTCGCGACCCGCGGGCAATCCACGATCTCGTCGAGCTTCGCGCGATTCGCGATGTTGGTGACGACCAGACGCGCATCGCTCATGCGCAGCCGGTGCTCGATCGCCTTCGGTCCGAACGCGGTGAAGAGCGGCTGATAGACGGCGCCTGCGCGCCACGTGCCGAGAATCGTCGCGACGAGTTCCGGCGTACGCGGCAACAGGCCGGCGACCACGTCGCCCGGCTTCACGCCCTCCTCGACCAGCAGGTTCGCGACCCGCGCCGACAGCGCCTGCATCTGCGCGAACGTGAAGCTGCGGTGCCGGCCGCCGACGTCGATCCAGTCGAGCGCGATCGCATCCGGATCCGCCGCCGCATGCCGGTCGCAGCATTCGACGCAGGCGTTCAGGCCCTGCTCCAGGTCGCCGTGCAGATGTGCGGCGGCGGTCTCGATACGGAAGCCGGCCACGGCGTCGGCGTAGGCCGGCACCACCCGGGCGGTTGCTCCATCACGCATGCGTGTCTCCTGTTCGTTATGACCGCCGGCGAACCGGGGGTATATCGATGATGGTAGACAGCCGTCACATTGCAATCAATGACAAACAGAATCTAGAATCGTGATCGCTTTTGCCATGTCTGGAGGACATGAAAAAATGGGGCCGCAGATGATCTCGCCGGGTTTCGTCGAGGATGCGCTCGAGAGCCTGCGCCGTCGGCGGATGCCGACCGAGGCCGTGCTGCGTGCCGCCGGCCTGCCGGCCGCCGTGCGCGAGCCCGTCACGCCGCAGCAGTACGGCCGGTTGTGGCTGGCGATCGCCAGCGCGATCGATGACGAATTCTTCGGGCTCGCGGCCCGCCCGATGCGGCGCGGCAGCTTCACGCTGCTGTGCCATGCCGTGCTGCACGCGGGCACGCTCGAGAAGGCGCTGCGGCGTGCGCTGCAGTTCCTGCGTGTCGTGCTCGACGAACCGCACGGCGAGCTCGTGGTCGCCGACGGCCAGGCGCAGATCGTCCTCACGCAGGCAGGCGCACCGTATTCGGCGTTCGCTTACCGGACGTTCTGGCTGATCCTGCTCGGCGTCGCCTGCTGGCTGATCGGCCGGCGCATTCCGCTGCAGCGCATCGATTTCGCGTGCCCGAGCCCCGACCAGCGCGGTGACTACCACCAGTTCTTCGGTGTGCCCGTGCATTTCGACCGTCCCGACAGCCGGCTCGCGTTCAACGCCATGTACCTCGCGCTGCCGACGATCCGCTCCGGGCAGGCGCTGAAGACCTTCCTGCGCGGCGCGCCCGGCAACCTGCTCGTGCGCTATCGGCACGACACCGGCTGGGTGGCGAAGACGCGCGCACGACTGAAGGCGCTGCCGGCCAGCGAGTGGCCGGACTTCGACACGCTGGCCGTGCGCCTCGGCACGACGCCCGCGACGCTGCGGCGACGCCTGCGCAGCGAGGGGCAGAGCTTCGCGTTGATCAAGGACGAACTGCGCGGCGCGCTGGCCCAGTCGCTGCTGCGCGGACAAACGCTCAGCGTCGCGGAAATCGCGGCGGAACTCGGTTTTACCGAGCCCAGTGCGTTTCATCGTGCGTTCCGGAAATGGACGGGGACGAGCCCGGGGGCGTTTCGGCGGGAGGTCAATGGGGCGCAGGCGCCACGCTCGATGCGAGCGCGCTGACGGGTAAGGCCGTCATGCAAGGTATGGAAGAACCGTGTTCCTCTGCTTGAGGAGGCGATTGTTGCTCGTTCGACGGCCATGCAGTCGATTGGGCTGCGAACCCGCAACCACCGTACTGTTTGTCGGCAGCGCGGCACGCCCGCCGACCATGCTTGGAATCCTGATCCTTCGAGCTGATGCGAGGCCCCGATATGGATACCGTTCGTGCAGTCATCGAACCCTATGAAACCGCACTTCGAGCGGCAATGCTCGCCAACGACGTCGACGCACTGGACACGTTGCTGGATGACGAGCTGGTCTTCACCGTTCGGAGTGGACAGGTCATCTCGAAGCACGACGATCTGACCGCCCATCGCGCGAAACTGCTGCGTCTCGACACACTCGATATTGGGGAAACGCAGGCAAAAGCGATCGGCGAGATGATCCTCACCACGACGAAGGCCATGCTTGCCGGTTGTTTCGACGGCACCGCATTCAACGGCACGTTCGCCTACACGCGCCTGTGGCGCCGATCGGGCAGCGGCTGGCGTGTCGTCGCAGGACATGGATCGCAGATCGGTTGAACTGCGACATGCCTGCAAATCGACAAACTGCAGGACTCCGGGATTGCGATCTGATCGTTCGGCCGTCCTGACATTCACTGAGATCGCGCATTTCTGCGCC
>NZ_CAJPGY010000050.1:0-49524 GCF_905339915.1 Burkholderia sp. BCC1985 | reverse complement strand
AAACATCGTGTGGGTCACGCCGGAAGGCGGCGGCGGGCCGAACTATCCAAGCATGTAACGTTGAGATCGCCCGCTTCCGTGCAGGGCACTTCTTCGCAAACGGCGGCTCGACGGTCGCGAGCGGCGTGCGCACGAAGGTACGCCGGCTCAATGCCGCCTCATTCCCCCGAACCCGTGCTCACCGCCGACGAACGCCGAGCCACGGTGAAAGCCAGTGCCCATCGGAACGCCGACACGACCACGCATGCCCCCGTCGAAGTGGCCGACGTGACCGAAGTGGTCGAAGTGATGGCGATGATGGAAACGGTCGATGAAGACGAAGCTGACGCCCGTGCCGACGAACACCGCCGGCCCCCAGTACCAGGGATCGGCGTACGGATACGCGGTATCCGGATACCACACGATGCTGCCGTCCGTGCTCTGCATCATCTGCCAGGTGCCGTCGCCTTGCCGGCACGCGCGCCCGACGATCTGCTGTTCCGTGCCGTCGATTTCCGCTTGCATGACGACCGCACGGCAGCGGGCGCCTTCGTCCGGCGAGTCGTCATAGGTTTGCGCAAGCACGCACATGGAGCAGCCGAGACAGACGACGCCCATCCCGACCCGAAACAAGTTGCACATGATCGGCTCCTGCATTGTTGCCCCCGACCACCCGAGCCTTGGCGTCACGGACGACGCGCGGCTTCGTATAGGGTCACCCGACCATTAGACGATGTGGCATGGCCGATTATTCCTGGGGTCGGGATACGCATGCGTGATGCACGAACCGCCGACGATCATGCGCGCGCCGAACGCCGGACGATGCAGTAGACGCCCGCCGCCATCACGCCGAAGACCACATGGGCGACCAGCGTGATCGCGCCGCGCACCGGAACGAACCACGGGAAGATCGCGGTGAACGCGTGCAGGTTGATACCGTAGAGCACCAGTCCGAACGCGCCGCCCGCCACCAGCGCGGCGCCGGGCGACAGGTTGCGCACCATCCTCGCCAGCACGGCCGTATAGGCAAGCGACAACGCGGCATGCACCAGCGTCGCCACGCCCATGATCGTCGGATCGAAGCCCGGGGACGCGCCGAGCACGGCTCGCCCCATCACGAGGGCGGCCGTCAGGCGCGCGTCGCGCAGCAGGTTGTGAAAGGGGTCCTCTCCGGCGATCGGCCAGAGCAGCAGCTCGATGACGGTCGAGCCGACCGCCGCGCCGAACGCTGCCCAGAGAATCGGGACCGGACCGTTCTGTTTCAATGGTGCTCCGCGATGGCCGCGCGCCGTGCGGACTTACAGCGGGCGTTCGCAATCCGTCCAGTATGCGAACGGATCGCGATGCTTCGGGTAGTGCTCGTCGAGCCACTTCAGCAACGTCGCGCGCGCGTTGTCCAGATCGGCCTTCGACGACGACGTCGTCAGCTCGTGCACCTCGGCGGATTTTTCCCGGTCCATCACGTAGCAGTTCCAGTCGGGGCCGTCGAGATCCGGATCGTCGGACGCCTTCGACGACTTGCGCCAGCCGACCCCCTTGCGCGCATCGATGTAATAGCGCGGATGCACTTTCAGATACGACATCTCGCCGCCCTGCAGGCTGCTTTCCGCGCGCAGCACGTCGCGTTCGTCGACGATCTGCGTGACTTCCGGCAGCCGGCGCGAGCGCCAGCCGGCCGGCAGCGTCGCCGTCGCCCGCACGGCGTCGTACGGGCCCCACGCGAGGCCCCAGGCTTCGGCCATGCGCTTCATGAACGCATCCGCGCCCGGATAGCCGCGCAACTGGATTCTCGTCGACAGCGTGACTTCGACGCGGCCGTCGGCGCCGGTCGGGTCGCCTGCCGCTTCGAACGGGTTGCCCGGGCGCGACGCGCGCTGCTGCGCGTCCGCGGGCGCCATGCCCGAAAACAGCTGGTCGAGCGCCGCACGCGCTTTCGACGACTTGTCTGGTCTATTCATTCCTCATTCCCTCTGCATTCGAACGGTTCAACACGCTCGATTTTCGTTAATCTGTCGGGTCCCGCAATTTTCCGCGGTCGCATTGTCGACGATCCGGTAGCCCGGGTCGAGCGGCGGCGCCGTCCGCGCCGCCTGCGTCGCCTGCGTCGCACACCTCGACGCCCGTGCCGCCTATCCCAGCGCGGCCCGCATCCGCTCCATCAGCGCGAGCACCTCCGGACGATTCTCGCCCTTCGCATGCACGAAGTGATACCTGAGCGGCGACTCGACCTCATGCCGGCTCACGCGGACGAGCGCGCTGCGCTTGAGATACGAATCCGCGAGCGGCGTTCGCGCCAGCGCCACGCCGAGCCCCGCCTCGGCCGCCGCGAGCACCAGGTTGTAGTCCTCGAAACGGCGATCCTGCGCGCGCGGCTTGAACGGTATGCCGAGCGCGTCGAACCAGGTGCGCCAACCGGTCACGTCGGAGTCGTGCAGCAGCGGCATCTCGAGCAGCGCGGCGGCGTCGTTGCGACGGCGCCGCGCGGCCAGCTGCGCGGCGAGCCGCGGATGCGCGACCGGATGGAGCGTCTCCGGCATGAACGCGCTGGTTTCGAGCTGACGCCAGTTGCCGCGCCCGTACCGGATCGACAGATCCGCTTCGCCGGCGGCGATGTCCACATTGCGAAGCTCGATGCCGAGCTCGATGCGCAACGCGGGCGCCTCGCTCTCGAGCGCGTGCTGGCGTTCGAGCAGCCAGAGCTGCGCGAATGCCGGCACCACGCTCATCCTGACCAGTCGCGGCGTACGCGGCGAGCGCCACTGGTCGGCCGCGCCGTCGATGATCGCGAACGCCTGTTCGATCCGGCCGACGAAACGCTGGCCGTCCGGCGTCAGCCGCACGCCGCGCGCATGACGTTCGAACAACGCCATGCCAAGCCAGTTCTCGACGGCCGCCACGCGCCGGCTGATCGCGCCGTGCGTGACGCCGGACGCGTCGGCGGCCGCCAGGAACGAGCCCAGCCGCGCCACCGCACAGACGGTTTCCAGGCTGGCCAGCGGCGGCCGCGGGCCGGGTGCCGGCGCAACCGATGGCAGCGCGTCCGCCGCATGCTGCTGCGTGCGCGCCGGGCCATCGGCCCGGCGTCGCACCGAGCTGTGAGCCATATTCATACCCGCTGGTTGATCTGTGCGCTAGCTTAACATCTCGCGTCGCCACACCATTGCCGCATGAACACGCTTTCCTCCCCCTCGTCGCGCAGCGCGCGACTGCCGCTCGTCGCGGCCGGCGCGGTGGCGTTCACGATCGTCTCGTGGGCCTCCGCCTTCCCGTTCATCCGGATCGGCCTGCACGGGCTGGCCCCGCTGCAACTCGCGGCCGCGCGCTTCGCGACCGCGGCGGTGCTCGCGATCGCATGGCTCGCGTGGCGGCGGCCTCGCATGCCGGCCAGACGCGACGCGTTGCGCTTTCTCGTCTGCGGCCTGCTCGGCATCGCACTCTACAACGCGCTGCTCAATACCGGCGAGCAGACCGTGTCGGCCGGCGCGGCGAGCTTCATCGTGAACACGCTGCCGATCTTCACGGCGCTGCTGGCCGCGGTGTTTCTGCGCGAACGCTTCAATCGCCGGGGATGGCTCGGCTCGCTGGTCAGCCTGGCCGGCATCGCCGTGATCGCGCACGGCCAGCCGGGAGGCCTCGTGCTTGGCTCCGGCAGCACGCTGATCCTCGGCGCGGCATTGTGTTCGGCCAGCTATTTCGTGCTGCAGCGGCGGCTGATTCCCGTGTACGGCGCGCTGCCCTGCACCGCGTATACGCTGCTGGCCGGTGCGCTGCTGCTCACGCCATGGTTGCCCGGCGCGCTCGCGTCGCTCGGCGGCGGCGCGTCACGCGACACGGCGCTCGCCGTCCTGGTGCTCGGCATCTTTCCCGCCGCGCTGGGTTACGCGACCTGGACCTTCGCGCTCGGCTACTTCGGCGCGGCGCGCGCCGCCAATTTCCTCTACCTGACACCGGCCGTCGCGACGGTGTTGTCGATGGCGCTGACAGGCGAGCGGCCCGGCATCGAAACGGTGTGCGGCGGCCTGCTGGCGATTGCCGGCGTGATATTCGTGGCCTTGCGCGGACGGACGTAGGCATGCGGCCGCGCGGGACGGCGACGCCGGTCCGGACGAGCCGGCAGCGGGCCGGCCGAGCCGAACGAGCCGGCCCCCGTCATCTGCAAAGCTGGACGTACACGCTGCGCCGAACGGCCCGTCGCCATTCGCCATTCGCCGACGCGGCCGGGCTTGACCGTTAGTTGCAACAAGCGGATGGCGGCATCTCGAGCAGCGCCACGGCGACGAAACTGTGCAGACAAATCGACCGAACAGTGCCGGATTGATTGCATCGCGCTGTCCATGGTCATCGGGATCGGCCCGGTCGAATAATCGAAGCAATCGACGGCGCAAGACGCTCACACCTGCGCGACGCATCGCGAAACGGCCGCGCCATCGCATCACATTTGCGCAAGGCCGGGCAATTCGCGGAAGCGGGCGCAAGCGCGTTCGGATATATTCATACGAATTGCGTGTCGCCCGACGCAATCGCCCGCTCGCTCGTGCGAGCCCCGGGCGACATGCAAGCCGGGCCCGTCACGGGTCACGGAGATTCGTCCGGCACACCGACCGCCTCACAAGGGCGCGCGGCAAACCGGACGGCACCAGAAATATCAATCAACGGAGATGGCAGATGGAACGAAGCACTGTCGGCATGCGCTGCAAACCCCTGATCACCGTCGCACTGGTGGCCGCCGCATTTGCGGCCGCGTCGGGCGCGATGGCCGACCAGGTCGTGAAGATCGGCAGCGTCGAACCGACGACGGGCGGCATTTCGCACCTCGGCAAGGACAACGAGAACGGTGCGCGCCTCGCGGTGGAAGAAATCAATGCGAAGGGCCTGACGATCGGCGGCCAGAAGATCACGCTGCAGCTCGACGCGCAGGATGACGCGGCCGACCCGCGCCAGGCCACGCAGGTCGCGCAGAAGCTCGTCGACGACAAGGTCGTCGCCGTCATCGGCCACCTGAACTCGGGCACGTCGATCCCGGCGTCGAAGATCTACAGCGACGCGGGCATCGTGCAGATCTCGCCGTCCGCCACGAACCCGACCTACACGCTGCAGGGCTTCAAGACCACGTATCGCGTGGTCGCGACCGACGCGCAGCAAGGTCCGGCACTCGCGAGCTACGCGCAGTCGAAGGGCGTGAAGAGCGTCGCGGTGATCGACGATTCGACCGCGTACGGCCAGGGCCTCGCGAACGAATTCGAGAAGAAGGCGAAGGCGCTCGGCCTGAAGGTGCTGTCGCACGACGCGACCAACGACAAGGCCGTCGACTTCCGCGCGATTCTCACCAAGGTCAAGGGCGAGAACCCGGACGCGATCATGTACGGCGGCATGGACGCCACCGGCGGCCCGCTCGCGAAGCAGGCGAAGCAGCTCGGCCTGCGCGCGAAGATCCTGTCGGGCGACGGCGTGTGCACCGACTCGCTCGCCCAGCTGGCCGGCCCGGCCGCGGACAACGTGCTGTGCTCGCAGGCAGGCGCGGCGCTCGAGAAGATGCCGGGCGGCGCGGCGTTCCTCGCCAAGTACCAGAAGCGCTTCAACCAGGGCATCAAGTTCGATGCGCCGTTCGCGTACGACGCGGTCTACATCGCCGTCGACGCGATGAAGCGCGCGAACTCGACGGACCCGGCGAAGATCCTCGCCGCGATGCCGTCGACGAAGTATGAAGGCGTGATCGGCACGACGACGTTCGACGCGAAGGGCGACCTGACGCACGGGATCATCTCGATCTACGGCTACAAGAGCGGCAAGAAGACCTTCCTCGACCAGGTGAAGATGTAACGCCTCGCGACGCCGGCACGACGGGAACGCCACCCGTTTGCGCCGGCGTCGCGCGGGGCCGATTCAAGTTTTGCGGAGATGAGGCGACATGTGTGCAATGGCGTATGCGGAATTTCAACAGGAGTTGAAGAAAGCGCAGTTGACGGCGCGCGAGTTCGCCCGGCTGATCCGGATGAACGAAAGTTCCATCACGAACTATTCGAGCAAGGGCACCGTCCCTTCCCACCTCGCGGTCATCGCGACACTCATCGGCGCGCTCGCCGCGCACGAGATCGATTTCCGGCACGTGATCGGCAAGACGGGCATCGAGCCGAAACGGCCGCGCGGCGTCGGCGCGTTTCCGGTGGCAAAGCCGCGCACGCGAAAGACCGCGAAAGCCGGCTCCTGAGCCGCAGCGGTCGGTAGCGGCATCGCCGGTGCCGCTCGACACCGTCACGCGCGCTGCCGCGCCGCGCTCGGGGCCCGCCCGTCACGCCGCCGCACGCACGTGCTCGAGCAGCGCCTGCAGCGGATGACGTACCTGCCGCGCGGACATGCGCTTCACCTGGCTGCGGCACGAATACCCGGTCGCCAGCGCTTCACCCTCCACTTCCGGCGCATCGACATGCGCGGCCCACGATTGCGCATAGATCGTGCGCGACGTCTGCAGGTTGCGCGCCTCGTGCCCGTAGGTCCCCGACATCCCGCAGCACCCTGCCGCCTGAACCGCCAGGCGCAACCCGCGACGCGCGAACACCTGCGCCCACTGCTTGCCGCTGTCGGGCGCGTTGGTCTTCTCGGTGCAATGCGGCAGCAGCCGGTACGCTGCCGATACGCCGTGCGCGCCCGCCCCGGCCTCCGGCATCGCGTCCAGCAACCACTCCTGCGGCAGCGCGACCTTCGGCACGTCGGCGAGCCCCGTCACCTTCAGGTATTCCTGCCGATACGTGAGCGTCATCGCCGGATCGAGGCCGACGAGCGCGACACCCGAGCGCGCGAGCGCGGCCAGTTGCGTCGCGTTGCGAATCGCCGCCTGCTGGAACGCGCGAAGAAAGCCCTGTACGTGCAGCGCCTTGCCGTTCGGCGCGAGCGGCGCGAGCCACACCTGGAAGCCGATACGCGCGGCCAGTTCGATCAGCGTCGCCAGTTGCTCGGTGTCGAAATAACGCGTGAACGTGTCCTGCACGATGACGACGCTGCGTGCGCGCTGCGCATCGCTCAACGCGGCGAGCGCCTGCGGCTCGGCCGGCCGCACCTTCCATTGCCGGATCACGGCCGCGAGGTCGAAGCGGCTCAGGAGCGGACTATCGACCATGCCGACGTGCCGCTCGAGCAGCGTGCGCACCCAGCCGGCGCGCATCAGGCCGTTGTACAGCGCGGGCACGCGCGCCATCCACGGCATCGTGAATTCGAGCGAGCCGATCAGGTAGTCGCGCAGCGGCCGCAGGTAGCGCTGGTGATACAGCTCGAGAAAGCGCGAGCGGAACTCGGGCACGTTGACCTTGACCGGGCACTGCCCCGCGCACGACTTGCACGCGAGGCAGCCGGCCATCGCGTCGTACACCTCGTGCGAAAAGTCGGCTTCGCCGTTGCGCGCCGCACGGCTGTTGCGCCAGCGTTGCGCGAAACCGCGCAGGAACGGCTGCCGCGCACGCGCGGCCGCGACGACGTCGACGCCGGCCTGTCCTTGCAGACGCAACCATTCGCGCATCAGCGACGCGCGCCCCTTCGGCGACTGCACGCGTTCGCGCGTCGCCTTCCACGACGGGCACATCGCGTCGTCCGGATCGAAGTTGTAGCACGCGCCGTTGCCGTTGCAGTGCATCGCCGTGCCGTAGTGCTGCCATACGCGCTCGTCGATCTGCCGGTCGTGATCGCCGCGCGTGGGCACCTCGTCGATCTTCAAGAGCCGCAGCGTCGGCGCCGGCGGCGTCGCGATCTTGCCCGGGTTGAACTGGTTGTGCGGATCGAACGCGGCCTTCAGCTGCTGCAGCGACGGATACAGCTCGCCGAAGAACGCCGGCGCATATTCGGAGCGCACGCCCTTGCCGTGCTCGCCCCATAACAGGCCACCATGCCGCTGCGTGAGTTCGGCCACCGCGTCCGACACCGGCCGCACCAGCGCCGCCTGCTTCGGGTCCTTCATGTCGAGCGCCGGACGCACGTGCAGCACGCCCGCGTCGACGTGGCCGAACATCCCGTACTGCAACCCGTGGCCGTCGAGCAGTGCGCGGAATTCGGCGATGTACGCGGCGAGATTCTCGGGCGGCACCGCGGTGTCCTCGACGAACGGCTGCGGGCGCGCCTCGCCCTGCACGTTGCCGAGCAGGCCGACCGCGCGCTTGCGCATCGCGTACACGCGCTTCACCGCGTCGTCGCCGGTCGCGAGCGTGTGGCCGAGGCGCTCGACGCTCGTGTCGGTGCGCAAATGCTCGACGAACGCCCGCACGCGCGCATCGACGTCGCCGGCGTCGTCGCCGCAGAATTCGATCAGGTTGATGCCGAGCGTCGGACGCGCATCGTCCTGCGGGAAATACTCGGCCACGCTGCTCCACACGAAGTCCTTCATCGCGAGCATCAGCACCTTCGAGTCGACCGTCTCGATCGACAACGGCTTGAGTTCGAGCAGCGCGCGCGCATCGCGCAGCGCGTCCATGAAGCCGGCGTAGCGCACGTTGACCAGCACCGAATACTTCGGGATCGGCAGCACGTTCAGCTTCGCCTCGACCACGAAACCGAGCGAGCCTTCGGCGCCGCACAGCACGCTGTTCAGGTTGAAGCGGCCGTCCGGTTCGCGCAGGTGCGCGAGATCGTAGCCGGTCAGGCAGCGATTGAGCTTCGGAAACTTCGCGTCGATCAGCGCGGCCTTTTCGTCGCTGATGCGGCGCGCGGTGCGATAGACCTTGCCGACCCGGTCCTGCCGTGCGCAGCGGCGTTCCAGTTCGTCGTCCGCGAGCGCGTCGCTGTGCAGTTGCTCGCCGCCCATCAGCACGAAGTCGAGCGCGAGCACGTGGTCGCGTGTCTTGCCGTACGTGCAGCTGCCCTGCCCGCTCGCGTCGGTGTTGATCATCCCGCCGACCGTCGCGCGGTTCGACGTCGACAGCTCGGGCGCGAAAAACAGGCCATGCGGCTTCAGCGCGGCGTTGAGCTGGTCCTTGACGACGCCCGCCTGCACGCGCACCCAGCGCTCGCCGGCGTTGATCTCGAGGATCCGGTTCATGTTGCGCGACAGGTCCACGACCACGCCATCGGTCAGCGACTGCCCGTTGGTGCCCGTGCCGCCGCCGCGCGCCGCCACCGCGACGTCGCGGTGCGCGGGTTCGGCGAGCAGGCGCGCGAGCAGCCGCACGTCGTCCGCATGCGCGGGACAGATCACCGCCTGCGGCAGGCGCTGGTAGATCGAGTTGTCGGTCGCCTGCACGGTCCGGTTCGCATGGTCCGCGCGGATTTCGCCGGCGAATCCGGCCGCCTGGAGGGCGGCGAGAAAGTCGCGGTAACGAGCCTCGGGCGGGCTGGCGGGACGGGGCAACGGAGCGATCGGCATGGGATGAAAGCGCAATGTGGAGGGAGCCGGTGCGCGGCCTCGATCGAAAACATGAGTTTTGAGCAAGATTCCACGCAGCCCGGAAATCCAGTATCGTGCGAATCAGCGCGAGAAACAAACGAATTCTCCCCCGGCAAAACTTGCATAAAACTCATGAATTACCGTCGCCTGACCCCGTCCATGTCGCTGCTGCTGGTGTTCGAGGCCGCGGCGCGCCACGAAAGCTACACGCGTGCGGCCGACGAGCTGTCGCTGAGCCAGAGCGCGATCAGCCGGCAGGTCCAGACGCTCGAGGATCAGCTCGGCGTGCCGCTGTTCCGGCGTGAAGGCCGCTCCGTGAAGCTGACGGAAGTCGGCCGGCGCTACTTCGTCGAGCTGAGCGGCGCGCTCGGGCGCATCCGCGGCGCGACGCTGCAGGCGATGTCGCACCAGGCCGGCGCCGGCACGCTGCGGCTCGCGACCTTGCCGACCTTCGGCTCGAAATGGCTGCTGCCGCACCTGCACGATTTCTATGCCGCGCATCCGGGCGTGACCGTGCACCTGCATTCGCGGATCGGCGGCATCGACTTCCACACCGACGATCTCGACGCGGCCATCACCGTCGGCGCGGGCGACTGGCCCGGCCTGCACGCGCACCGGCTGTACAACGAGTTCCTGATCGCGATCGCGAGCCCCGAGTCAGTCGGGCGCCGCAAGGCCGGCCCGCGCGCGCCGGCATGGGCGGTCGGGCAGACGCTGCTGGGCGTGACGAGCAATCAGCACGCGTGGGCCGAATGGTTCTCGCATTTCGGGCTCGATCATCGCGAGATGCGCATCGGTCCCAGTTTCGAGCTGACGTCGCACCTGATCCAGGCCGTGCGGGCGGGAATGGGGATCGGCCTCGTGCCGAAGGTGCTGGTGGAAGACGAGCTCAGCCGCAACGAGCTCGTGTCGATCGGCGATGCGATCACCAGCCAGCGCAGCTACTACCTCGTGTATCCGCCGGAAAACGACACGCTGCCGTCGCTGGTCGCGTTTCGTGAATGGCTGCTGAAATCGTGCTGACGTGCTGACGTGCAGGCAGCCGCGCGGCGCGCTCACGCGCGCCATTCATCGAGAATCTGTTCGGCGAGGTAGTCGCACAGCGGGCGCGCCGATTGCGCGCTGCGCGCCAGCACGACCTCGATCGCGTCGAGCGGCGGCAGCCCTTCGTTCTGCGACAACCGGACGAGATGCGCGGGAATGCTGCAGCGCGCGAGCGGCGCGATCGCGAGGCCGGCCTCGACCATGCTGAGCAAGCCGAGGAAGCTCGGGCTTTCGTATGACATCCGGAACGGAATCTTCTGCCGGTTCAGCGCCTTGAGCGCGTGATCGCGCGCCATGCTGCCGTGCGTGAAGAGCGCGACCGGCAGCGGCCGCTCTTCCCATACGTTCCGTTTCGCCGAGCCGGTCCACACGATCGGCTCGCGCCGCACCAGCTCGCCGGTCACGCCCTTGATGCGCGTGAGGCAGGCCAGATCGATGGTGTTGTCCTTCAGCATCGGCACCAGCGCGCTGCTCGGCTGGCCGATCACGCGCACTTCGACGCGCGGATGCATCGCGGCGAACTTGCCGAGCACCTGCGGCAGCAGCGACGAGATGTAGTCGTCCGGCACGCCGATCGTCACGCGCCCGCGGATCTCCGGCCGCACGACCGACGCCCACGCCTCGTCGCGCAGCGCCAGCATCCGGCGGCCGTATTCGGCGAGCATGCGGCCGTCGTCGGTGGCCGTGACGTTGCGCGTGTCGCGGATGAACAGCGGCTTGCCGAGTGCATCCTCCAGCGCCTTGATCTGCATGCTCAGCGCCGACGGCGACCGGTGCACCGCCTGCGCGCCCTGCGCGAACGAGCCGGACTCCGCCACGGCCACCACCATCGCCAGCACATCGAGGTCGAGCTTTTTCATGTCATTCAGAAAATCTGATCAATCGATTCAGTTTATCCCGTTTTACTGTCCTCCTCCAACGCCGGACAATGGACGTCATCGACATTCATCGCGGGAAGCGGCAACCATGCATACCTCCGGCTCGCTCTACGGATTCCTGGTCATCGGCGGCATGCTCGCGATCACGCCGGGGCCGAACATGGTCTACGTGATGTCGCGCTCGATCGCGCAAGGGCGCACCGCCGGGCTGATTTCGCTGGCCGGCGTGACGGTGGGCTACCTGTTCTACATGTTCGGCGCCGCGTTCGGGATCACGACGCTGTTCCTGAGCGTGCCGTACGCGGGCACCGTGCTTGGCGTGGTGGGCGCCGCGTATCTGCTCTACCTCGCGTGGCAGGCCGTCCGGCCCGGCGGCCGTTCACCGTTCGAAGTGAAGACGCTGCCGAACGAGCAGCCGCTGCGGCTGCTCGCGATGGGCGCGACGACCAGCGTGCTGAATCCGAAGCTCGCGATGCTGTTCGTGTCGCTGCTGCCGCAGTTCATCGATTACCGGCAAGGCAGCGTGTTCGGCCAGTCGCTCTTTCTCGGCTCATTGCTGATCGCGGCGTTCGTGTCGGCGAACGGACTGGTCGCGATCGGCTCGAGCGGCATCGCGAAGTTCCTGCACGGGCGGCCGGCGCTGCTGCTCGCGCAACGCTGGGCGATGGGCGCGGTGCTCGGCGGCCTCGGCGTGCAGATGCTCGTCGAGGCGTCGAGCATGGCGGGTGCGGCGTGACGGCCGCGACGCACGTATCGAGGTACATCGCGCCGCCGCGCGTTCACTTCGTCAGCAATTCGGCCTCCAGGTCGCGCAGCCGCTCCGGAAACCGCACACGCAGCACCACGAACCACGCGAGCCCGACCGCCAGCAACGCGACGAACACGTAAGGCAGCCATGCATAGACGCCGTCCGGCACGGGATACACGCTGCCGGCGAGCGGAATCGCGAGCAGCACGACCGCGACGACGCTGATCGCGACGTGCCGCGCGCGAAGCCTGCGTTGCCGACGCAGATAGAGCGGCGCGCCGATCGCGACCAGCACGTAGGCGAGCAGCCAGCCGTAGGTGGCGATCGAGCTGAGATAGCCGTACGAATCCAGCAGCGCCGTGCCGCGTGCGGTCAGCACCAGCGCCGTCGCCAGCGCGAGCACCGCGATCAGCGCGACCGCGACGTGCGGCGTCGCGTTCGTCTCGTGCGCGCGCCCGGTCGACGCATGCAGCACGCCCTGCCGCCCGAACGTATAGACGATGCGCGCCGCCGCGTTGATCGACGAGAAGAACGCCGCGAAGAAACTGAGCGCCACCCCTGCGTCGATCAACACCCCGACCCACCCGGCGCCCAGCCGATGCGCGAGCACCGCGAGCGGCCCGTCGACGCGATCGAGCGGCGGCGTCTGCCCGTGGAACGCGCCGACCAGCCCGTACGCGCCGACCACGAACAGCAGCGCCGGCCCGACCACGCTGATCAGCACCGCACGCGGAATCGCGCGGAACGGGTCGCGCGCCTCGGCGCCGAGCACGGTCGCGCTCTCGAACCCGGTGAAGCTGAAGAACGCCAGCACCATGCCGAGCTGCAGCTGCGTCGGCTTCACGCCTTCGAGCGTGAGCTGCGCGCGATCGACGGGATGACCGCCGAATGCGATCGTTCCGATCACGACGGCGGCGATCAGCAGCAGCGTCGCGAGCTCGACGAACAGCGTGAAGCGCGTGGACAGCCGGATGTCGCGAAACGCGATGTACCACGCGGCAAACGCGGTGACGACCGTGAGGCCGAGCACCGTGCCGAGCGGCGTCGCGCCGCCGAGCAGCCCCGTTTCGCGGCCGAGCACGAGAAACGTGTTGATCGTGCCCTGCAGGATGCCCGCCGCGGCCACCGCATAGGCGATCAGCAGCGACCAGCCGCAGATGGCGCCCCAGGTCGGCCCGATGCCGGCCGACACGTATGCATACAGCGCGCCCGGCGACGCCGAATCGCGCGCGAACACCGAGATGCTCCACGACGAGAACAGCAGCGCGACGATCGCAAACAGGTACGCGAGCCAGGTGCCGTTGCCGGCCGTCGCGAACACGGCGGGAATCAGCACGCCGATCCCGCCCGACACGCCGACGAGGCCGATCGACTGCGCGATCAGCTCGGGCAGGCTCAGGTAATTGCGCCGCAGGCCGCCTGCCTGCGGCGCGGTGCCCGGCGCGGGCAGCGCCTGCGCGGGTGTGGCTGGATGGCTCATCGATTCACCTTGTCATGTTTGAGGCGGCGCGGCGTGTGCCGCGTCCGTGGCATGGCCTCGACGCGGGCCGCTGCGTGCGCCCGTACGAAAATGCGCGCCGCGGCGCGCATCGGAACCACGTCGCGGCGACGACGCCGGCGCGGGTTCGTCAGTTCCACGAATGGCGCGCGGGCTTCACGCCGTTGAGGTAGTAGTTGCCGACCGCGTGGTATTTCCAGCGCACGGGATCGTGCAGCGTATGCACGCGCGCGTTGCGCCAGTGGCGGTCGAAGTTGTATTTCGCGAGCGTCGACTTGCTGCCGCCCAGTTCGAACAGCTTGCTCGCCGCGAGCAGCGATACCTCGGTCGTCGCGATCTTCGCCTCGCCGACGGCGATCGCGGCCTGCGCGACCGCGTCCTCGTCAGGCTCGCGCTTCGCGACGTCGACGAAGCGCCCCGCGCGCGCGAGCAGCGCTTCGGCCGCATGCACGCGGTACGCGATGTCGCCGATCTGCGCGATCGTCAGCGGGTCCTCGCTCGCGCGTTCGACGCCGCTGTCGATCCAGGGCCGCGCATGCTGCTGCACGAATGCGATCGTGTCCTGCAGCGCGGCGCGCGCGATGCCGAGATCGATCGCGGCCGTCGTGATCTGCGCAAACGGGCCCGCGAAGGTCGGGCGATCGTACGAACGCTGCGTGTGGAAGATCTCGAACGCGCTCACGCGCACGTTCTCGGCGATCACCGTGCCGCTCGCGGTGGTGCGCTGGCCGAAGCCGCTCCAGTCGTCGACCACGGTAAGCCCCGGCGCGCCCTGCCGCACGAATGCAAGTACCGCCTGGTCCGCCTCGTCGAGGGCTAGCACCGGAATCCAGTGCGCGAACAGCGTACCGGTCGAGTAGAACTTGCGGCCGTTCAGCACGAATCCGTCGCCGTCGCGGCGCACGCGCGTCCGGATGTCGAGCACGTTCTTGCCGCCCGCTTCCGAAAACGCGTTGCCGTAGCGCGCGCCCTTCAGCACGAGATCGAAGAAGAAGCGTTTTTGCGCATCGTTGCCTTCGAGACGAATATCCTCGATCAGGCAGTAGTGATTCTGCGGAATCTGCCCGATCGACGGGTCCGCCTGCGAGACGATCGCAATCACTTCCGCGAGCGTGACGTTCGACACTTCCGCGCCGCCGTATTCGCGCGGCACGGTGATCCCCCACAGTCCGCTCGACGAGAACAACTCGATTTCGTCGTACGGCAGCTTCCGTTCGCGATCGCGCAGCGCCGCATGTTCGGCGAGTCGCGCCGCGACCTGATGCGCGACGTCGAGCGCTTCGGCATCGGAGCCGATGACGGGAACGGGCGCAGCGTCTGCTTGCGGCCGCGTGTGTTCTTCGATGATTTCCGTGGACATGGAGTTTCCGGCAAAAATCTGCATGGATCGACGGCGCCGCGCAGGCATCCGTCGACCGCCTGTTTCGATAGGGGAAGCGTCAGTCACCTGCGATGCTCCTCGCAGGCCGTCCGTTCGCCCGCCCGGTGCGCGGCCTGCCTCAGCGCCTCAGCGCGCAGGCGCCGCGCATCACGCGGCAACCGCCTGCCGCTGCGCTTCCAGTTCGCGCACGAGCGGCAGCACGCGCTTGCCGAAGTACTCGACTTCCTCGATGAAATGCAGGAAACCGGCGAGCACGAGATCGACGCCGATCGCCTTCAGCGCGACGATCCGCTCGGCGATCTGTTGCGGCGTGCCGATCAGGTTCGTGCGGAAGCCGTCGTTGTACTGCACGAGATCCTCGAACGTGGATTTCGCCCAGTTGCCCTCGCCTTCGGGCGACGCCTTGCCGGCCTCCTTCACCGCATCGCCGAACGCATTGACCGCCTCGACATGCGCATGCGCAATGATGTCGTCGAGCACGGCCTTCGCCTCTTCCTCGGTGTCGCGCGCGATCACGAACGCGTTGACGCCGATCCGCACGCGATGGTTGTTCGCAGCGGCCTTCGCGCGGATGTCGTCGATCTGCGCCTTCAGGTTCTCCGGCGTATTGCCGTTCGTGAAGTACCAGTCCGACACGCTCGCCGCGTTGTCGCGTGCCGCGCGCGAGCTGCCGCCCTGGAAGATCTCCGGGTGCGGTTTCTGCACGGGCTTCGGGCTCAGCGTGTAGTCGTTGAAGCGGTAGAAGTCGCCCTTGAACGTGAAATTGTCCTGCGTCCAGATGCCCTTGAGCGCCTGGATGAATTCCTTCGAGCGCCGATAGCGTTCGTCGTGCTCGAGCCACGGCTCGCCGATCGCGGTGAACTCGCCCTTGAACCAGCCGCTCACCACGTTGATCGCAATGCGCCCGTTCGAGATGTGGTCGATCGTGGCAAGCTGCTTCGCGACCACGGCCGGATGCCACGGCCCCGGCAGGATCGCCGCAAGCACCTTGAGCTTCGTCGTCGCGTGCAGCAGCGCCTGGCTGAACGACACCGACTCGTGCTGGTATTCGGCGCCGTAGCCGGCCGTGAAGCGGATCTGGCTCAACGCGTAGTCGAAGCCGGCCGCTTCGGCCGTGCGAGCGAGTTTCTGGTTGTATTCGAGGCTCCAGTCGGTACGCTGCTCGATCGTGCTGACGACGAGGCCGCCGCTGACGTTCGGCACCCAGTATGCGAATTTGACGCCGTCGGCCGAAGATTCGTGAATGCTCATGAGAAGTCCTGATCGAATGGAAAAACGAGAGACGGGCTACGCGGCCGCGGCGGCAAGCGCGCGCGGACGCAGCTGCGGCACCGCACGCTCGACCGCGAGCGCGATGCGTGCGCGCAGTGCGGGGTTCGCGATCTCGTAGCGGTCGAAATCGCTTTCGGCCGCATACACGCCGATCGGCAGCGTGCGCGCCTGGAAGAAGCTGAAGAGCGGCCGCAGCTGATGGTCGATCACGAGCGCATGCCGCTCGCTGCCGCCTGTGGCCGCGAGCAGCACCGGCACATCGACCAGCGACTCGTGATGCACGAGGTCGAACAGGTGCTTGAAGAGGCCGGTGTACGACGCGCGATACACGGGGCTCGCGACGACGAGCGCATCGGCCGTCTCGATCGCGCGGATCAGCGCGTCGAGATCGGGCGGTACCTGCGCGCGCTTCAGCGCGCCGGCCAGCCGGCTGCCGATTTCGCCGAGTTCGATCGACCGTGCGTCGATCGGCACGGCATCGCCGAGCGCGCTGACGATCGCGTTCGTCAGCGCCAGCGTGCGTGACGGCCGCTGCAGGCCGCCCGAGATGGCGACGACGTTGAGGGTATTGCTCATGCCATGCGTTCCCGTTGTCGAGCTGCGCGTTGCCGCGCCGATACCGTGTCGGGTCCGCAAGGAGCGTGCCATTGTCGACGCAGGCGCGATCGCGTCGATCCTCTGCATCACGAAATATCGTCCGAGCGCCCGCCTGGCATGGCTTCCGCAGCCATATGACCAGCCGCGGCAAGCGTTCCGGAAATCACGTCACATCGATATTCCGCACGGCGATGAACCGGCGGAAACAGCCGTGCTGATGCGCTGCTGCTCAATCAGCAGTGCCGCGCGCTCCAGCCGTCCGATCGCAACGCCCTGCGCGCGTCGCGCCGAGCGCAATGCCGTCGAATCCGCTGTCACGGCAGCACGTTCCCGCGCCGTTGCATCCTGCGCAGCAATCCCGCTTTCGTTATCAGAAATCGATGTTTCCCGTGCGGCGCAAAACACTGAACACTCTGCTGACCGGGCAGCAACCGGACCGCGGCGCCCGCCGGCGCGGGTCCGGCCCGTTCGATCGACTTACGCCTTCATCGCCATGACTTCACTGTTTGCCACGCCACGTCCGGTCAATCTTCGTGTCGTCACCGCGCAGCCGGACGAATCGCATAGCGCGCCCGCTCCCGCCGTTCCGGCGCACCACGCACCGGCCCGCCCACGTACGCACGTCTTCGTCGATCCACGTTCGCTCGCGCTACTCGAGCGCGTGCGGTGCGTCGCGCCGAGCGACGCGAACGTGCTGATCGTCGGCGAAACCGGCACCGGCAAGGAGCTGATCGCGCGCCACGTGCACGACGTCAGCCATCGCGGCGGCGGCCCGTTCGTCGCCGTGAATTGCGGCGCGCTCTCCGACACGCTCGTCGACAGCGAACTGTTCGGTCACGAGAAAGGTGCATTCACGGGAGCGGCCGGCACGAAGCCGGGCTGGTTCGAGGCCGCGAACGGCGGCACGCTGTTTCTCGACGAGATCGGCGACCTGCCGCTGTCGATGCAGGTCAAGCTGCTGCGTGTATTGCAGGAACGCGAGGTCGTGCGGCTCGGCTCGCGCACGGGCATCCCGATCGACGTGCGCGTGGTGGCCGCGACCAACGTCGACCTGCAGCAGGCGGTGGCGGACGGACGGTTTCGCGGCGACCTGTTCTACCGGCTCAACGTCGTGCGGCTCGACGTGCCATCGCTGCGCGAACGGCCCGGCGACATCCTGCCGCTCGCGCGCCACTTCTTCGACGCATACCGCGGCCGCCTCGGCCACGGGCCGCGCAGCATCGATCCGCGCGCGGCACGCCGCCTCGAAGCGCATTCGTGGCCCGGCAATATCCGCGAACTGGAGAACGTGATGCATCACGCGCTGCTGGTGAGCCGTCACGATGCACTGCAGGATACCGACCTGAACCTGGCATCGTCGTGCGTGCCGGTCACGGCCGCGGGGGAAGCGGCGAGCCGGGTGCCTGCCGGGGAAGCGCTCGAGCTGGCGCTGTGCGCGCTGTTCGACGAGGCGCACGAGAACCTGTTCGAATATATCGAGGACACCGTGATGCGGGTCGCGTTCGACTTCAGTCACCGCAACCAGATCCAGGCCGCGCGCCTGCTCGGCATCAGCCGCAATGTGCTGCGCGCGCGCTTGATTCGCGCGAACGCGATCGCGGCAGCCAAGTAGGCGCGATCGCGCGGCGGCACGCGGCGCCGCGCGTCAGGTGCTGCGGGTGACGGCCGCGTCGGCGCGTCGCGCATCGTCGACGGCGTGGCTCGGCGAAGGCGATGCGGCGCGCGTTCCCGCAGCGGCGAGCCGCGCGTCGTCCGGCCGCTCGCCGCGCGGTGCGCCGCTATTTCCCGACGCCGCCCGTTACACCGCCGAGCAACGACGTCACGGGCGCGAGCGGATTCGCCGCAGCACCGGCGCCGCCCGCGCCACTACCGACCACACCGGTGACCGTCGACACGAGATTGGTCACCGGAGCAAGCGGACTCGCCGCGCCGGCACCGGCCGCGCCGCCGAGCGCACCGGTCAGCGACCCAAGCGGCGTCGAGCCGGCCCCCGACAGCAAGCCGCCGAGCGGGCCGGACGCGCTCGAACCGCCCGGCGCGCCGTTCGACGGACCGTTCTGCACGGTGGTGATGGAAGCGCCCGCGAGACTCACGATCAGGCCGGGAATCGGCGCGACGCCGTTCGGGCCGTTGGCGTTCACGAGTCCACCTGCGTTCGTGACGGTATTGCCGAGCGCGCCGACGACTTCGCCCACCGCCCCGACCGCCGGTTGCGACGAAACGGAGCCCATCCGCCCCCCGGTCGTCGCCAGCACGCCGCCGACCTGCCCGAGCAGGCCGGCCACCGGCTGCCCGAGGCCCGTGGTCGCGCCGATCTGCTGCGTCGCCTGGCCGGCCGTGATGACGAGCGGCGTGACGGCCGAGCTGAGCGGCTGCGTGACCTGCTGCACGGCGCCCGACGCCAGCGTCGCGCCGACCGTCTTGCCCGCCGTGCCGAGGCCGCCGGCCACGGTGTCGAGCGCCGCGCCGACGGGGGTGGTCACCGGCGCGAGCGGCGCCAGCGGCCCCGAGCCGAGCGCGCGGACGGTCTGCGCGAGGCCCGCGACCGGATTCGCCGTTGCGCCGACCACGTCGCCGAGGCCGGCAACCGTCGTGCCGACCGGATCGGACGTCGAGCCAATCCTGCCGAGCCCGTCGCTGAGCGCATTGGTCGCGGCGCGCGAAATCGTGCTGACGCTCGAGATCGTGTCGCCTGCGCTGCGCGTCACGGCGTTGCCGAGTACCGGCAACGACGCCGCGCTGACGGTCGAGCCGACGCCGACCGCGAGCGCGCCGGCGGTACTCACGACGCCGCGCGTGCCGGGGGCGCCGCTGGTGCCCCAGCCTCCGTCCGGCGTGTTGCTGCCGGGCGCGTCGCCGGCGATGGTTGCGCCACTGGTGCTCGCGGCGGCGCTCGACGGCGCGGCGACGTCGTTGCCGCCGCAGGCGGCCAGCACGCCGGCGGCGGCGAGCAACGCCGCGGACGTGACAATGCGGGTGCGATACATGGTGGTCTCCTCGCGGTCCGGGCAATGGAAGGTTCGATTGAGGACCGGAGGAAGAAACAGCATGTTTCATGCCATTGGTGCGAGCGCACGGGCATTCCCGCCGCCGTGCCGGCGCCCGCGGGCCCGGACAAGCGCCTGGCCGCGATCGCGATCGATGCGTTTCATGCCCATGAGCGGCGCTGGTATCGTTACATTCGTGCTACGAATGCTTCGATGTTACGTAACGCTAAGCGCGGCGCATTGCATTCGGCGCGCGCCGCCTGCCATTCACCGCCTACCATCCACAGTACGCAGCCCCGGCGGCACCGCACGCGTGCCGCCGGGCTGCGCCCCATCGTCAGGAAACCGTCGCCATGAAAAAGCTCGTGAACCACCCGTCCGACGTCGTGCGCGAAATGCTCGAAGGCATCGCGCGGCAGTCGCCGCATGTCGCGATCCTCGGCGACGAGCAGGTGCTCGTCCGCCAGCCGCTGCCCGAGCCGTCGCGGCGCCCCGTCGCGATCCTGTCCGGCGGCGGCAGCGGTCACGAGCCCGCGCACGGCGGCTACGTCGGCGAAGGGATGCTGAGCGCGGCCGTTTGCGGCGAAGTGTTCACGTCGCCGCCGACCGATGCCGTGCTCGCTATGGGCGTACAACAAAGTCTGCGGTAAACGCTCGGTGAAACGCTTACAATAGTAGGGATTGCATCGGCTCAAAGAGGACAATGTTTGCCGATTATCGTCGCCGGTCATTAAATCCTCTTCTTTCAGAGCCACAAAGTCTGCGCCTGCGACTACTGATGCGGCGACCAAAATCCGCGACATATCAGGTTGCATGAAAATAATAATGCGCCGCAACATTTCCCATACGAAGTATCCAGCGACCCAATGGTCCGATAGGAATTTACCAGAGCTCGACGTCACGTCGCGCCGTCTCTGCCGTAGGGAACGCGATGGTCGCTGGAAACGAAGCCGGATGACGGCTAACGAACTCGGTCAAATGCTCCTGCAGAACGGAGGCGAACCGCCTCGGAACATCCTGGGTTGCCATTAGTCGCCCTCCTCCCGCGTAATAGACGAAGTCTTTATGGTTGCCAATGTAATGGCCCGAGTGGTCAACAAGCTCCACAAGGAACTTGTCTCCCATGCTGCAGCCCTTGAGCGATTCGCGTGGTGTCTTGAAGATGTCGATGTACGTCGTCTTTTGCGTTTCGATTTCGTAGAGCTCCATCGCTACAAACAGCAGGAAAATATCCCAAAATCATAATTAACTCTATTTTGATCAACCGCCTTCAATGCGACCTTATGTTCATCGCAGTAAAATACTCCTGGCAACTGATGATTCAATTTCCAATATGCCCCAACACGCTTATCCCGCCATTGCGCCAAACACTCCTCACAATATCGCAACCCCGGAACGCGCTCACTCCTCTGCCCATAGGCACTCAGCCTACCAGATGAACCCCGCTCTGGCGGCCGCAGCATCGCGCATGCCGTTCCACTGAATCACGCCGTGACTACTGATCCGCCGCGCAGATCGGAGAGTTTTTCTGAACAACCGCTCGGATTTTGGCGTACCGATAACGATAATCGGTATGCCGCCTCCATTAGTCAGACCGACAAAGAAGTCGAACAACGGGTCACTTCTTTCAACAGCTCGGAGTGCATTTTGAAGCTCATCAATGACAATCAACCCCGTCCGATGCCGCTTAGCAATGCGATATAGGAGATTTGCAAGATCTATAACCGTCGCCCCTCTCCATATATGATCCAAATATTTCGTTCCAAGCAATCTATCATACTCACCTATTGGCCGGATAATCTGATTGACTACCCCTTCAAAGCAGCAGCCGTAATACCGCCAACGGTAGATGACCACCAATCAAAGCCTTTTCCTGAGAAAGCCAAGAACGAACCTCCAAGAAATACGGCAAAGACCACGACCATACGCGCCGGCCTGAAATTGAATGTCAGGCCAACCAGCCTGATGGCCATCACGCCCCCTGTACGCTGAGCCATACTTTCCGCGCACTGGAATACTGCCATCAACACATTCGAAAGCAAGACACCCACAATCGCGGCCGTTCCAACGATGTTCTCGAACACTACGCGATGTCCGTATTCCGATAGACCGTTCCAAAAGTCACGCGCCTGCATATGAGTTGCCATCTGAATAACGTGCCCGTCCAATCGGCCATAACCAAAGTTGAGCAAGCTCAAAACGATGATCGTAACAACAGGGTTGATAAACAATTTGACCATATCCCCCCATGTTCCCTCTTCAGTGCGAAGTCGCCACAGAAATCCGATTACAAGAGGCAGGACAGGCAAACTCGACAGAAGCGCAGCCTTCGTAAGGACATCATAAATTCCATCAATGTGTCGCACGTACAGCCAGCACATGACGATCGATACCACGGCTGCTAGGACGGCAATCTCTGCACCCGCGCTCCCGCCACCGCCACTACCGCCCGATCCGCCAGACCCTCCACTATTGTTAATCCGCGTGTTGTTGGTAACGCTGACAGTGCGGTTACCATTTCCGACAACATTCCCATTTCCAACGATGTCAACATTTACGTTTTTCATACGTTATCCTTATTAATATGTCGAATTAGTTCTCAAAATTCAGAGTGTCGCCTCGCCAACGGCCATGAGAAGCCTGCGTGCCGTCAAGGCATCGGCAGCCAGGCACCGAGCCGCACCGAATCAGGCCGCGTATGCCCGAATATCGAGCACGTCGTACCGAATGTCGAAACCGGCTATGCAATCGCTGACGTACCGATGCACTCGCCACTCCCAATCTTCGGGCCCGCCGCCGCCGATGAGCATCAATGGGCGTGCAAGCTCTGCCTCTCGATGTTGGGCGATGCCGCGTAGTGTTCGCCTGTCGAGCCAACTCATATGTGGCCTTCCATCAGGGTGCGTATGCCAGTCTCCCAGATAAACCGCGCGTCCCGATGATGCCTCGAAAATATCGTCGAGCCGATGGCACTGCCAGTCATGATCGGGATGAAATCGCTGGCGCTTGTGCCGGGCGGCCGGTCCCGGTCCGATAATGTGCTGAACAACCGGCTCATTGTTACTGGCGACATATCCAACTAGGACGCCCCCCGTTTCGAGCGGATACGAGCGACGAGCCTCATCAAGCATCTCGTCGAACGCGGGCGCATCAATCCAAAGCTGGCTCATACCCGCGAGCTGCAGACCAGGCAGTCTTGTCTCGCATCCAAAACATAAGTCGTCCAATCAGGCGCAATTGACATCCCTTCTCTCTGGATATCGGCAACCGCGACGTCCCACGAAAAGTCCGGATATCCGTCATGCGCTCCCGAACATAGAGTCGCGACCGCCAAACGGCTGGCGAGGTTGGCGATCGCATCACTATCGATCCCTGCACCAATGAACGTGGGTTGAGAACACCCGCCGGGCTGGATTTCATCTGTACCGGCATCTGCCGGCAGTCGGATAGTTTTATCCTCAAGACCGCGAAGAAAACAATGCCAACAGCCGGTCGAACTGCCCGCTCTGATTCGACCAACGATGCCGCCTGCAGCGCCGTGCGTCGTCGTCAGCCAAACATACGGCTTCCCGAGTTCACGAGCGAGATCGGCCAGGAAGTGACTTACCCGGTGATTCGCGGCTGCGTCAATGACGATATCTGCCTCGGTCGCCAGTTGTCGGAGGATCGCATATTCAGAAACGCGATTGTCTCCAGGGAGCGAGGGCACTCCTATGCGAAGATTACAGCCACGCACGGCCGTGTATGGATATTCATTGCTGATGTGCGACGCCAGGGCGGTCGTCTTCTGGAGACCCGCATACTGCCATCCCAACGCCCACCGCACCGTATTTCCGACCTGCAAGTTATCGCAATCGACGAGTTCAAGCCGGCCAATTCCTGCCCTTGCCAGTTGGAGACCAACGGGTGATCCCAAGCTGCCTAGCCCAACAATCAATGCAGCCTTGTCGCGCATCGGTGTCAAAAATGGCGCGCGCCGCAGCCAAGCTTGCTGGCCTCCCCAATCCGCTCGCAAAAAGTCCACGCGAACGTCGGCCTGACGCGATCGCTTTGCTTCTCGCGTCACACGCACGGACAAGAATATCCAGTCATCCGCGGCGTGCCGCCAGGACACTTCGTCAGGATAAACCACACCAACTACGATGACGTCGCCCCGCTTCGCAGACGAAAGCATTTTTCCCAGTTCGGGAAGCTTAGCTTCTATCTGGCGGAATACATCTTGCGTGGCGGTCTCGAAGGAACTGATCTCCGGCCTTCTCTCCAGCCTCAGCCAAAAACCGTTCGAACGGACTGCGAAGGCCGGTATCTTCGCCGCGAAAGTCACGAGCGGCTTGTTGTGCATGTCGCTCATCGACGCAACGACGCCATTGACGAAACACCGATCCGACCATCCGGGAGGCGCAGCACGAAGCAGTAGGTTAAGCCGCCCTGCTGACACCTCCGCCGGCGGGGTTTCGTCCGGAACGATGACCGCACATTCCACCGCATACGGCAAGAACGACGACAAAGGTTCACCAACATGATCCTCTGCTTTCGCGATGGCCTCAGCAGCTGCGCTACTGTCGTTAACTTCCAAAATCGCTGGCAGTTGCTCCTGAATAAGCGTCGCCAGCGAATCGTGTCCGGGACGCCACTCCTCACCCTCTCGCGCCAAAAGGCACAGATTTTGCCCGAGAGGGTGCTGGTGGCGCTGAAACTGACCGGGATCCGTCGTCACCGCTGGCACGAAGTATGGATACATATCCGGGTAACTGGCCGTGAGTGCCAACACCCCATCTCCATGCGGCACGTCAACATGTACCACCAGCTGCCCCGCCTCCGTCGCAGCGGCGTCAATCGACCAACGATATCCCAGTCGGTCCAGCGCCTCCTTCTCCCTGGAGAGCGCAGCCGGATAGCGGTCCCACCAGGCTTCCATGATTAACCCACCGGCCGATGACCAGGGGGCTTCGGCGCACCCGATCCAGGGTCCGGCCGCCCCGGCGGGTTCGGCGGTGGTTGGTGGCCATGATCATGATGGCCGTGATGCGCGTGGTCACCATGGTGACCGTGCTTGGAACCGTCTTCATGGCCGCGCTGTTCGTGCGCGCCCTTCTGGTCATGCTCGCTCATAGTCGCTTTTCCTGATAGATCGCCGGCAGCGTCTCTCGATGCTGATCGACCGCCATCCACGGCCGACGGAACCATTTTATCGGCGCGAAAGGAAAATGCAACTACTTTTTATGACCACGTATTTTAAGCGACGACATAAAATCAATCTTGGCCTACAATGCGGTGCGGAGGAACACCTATATGAACTTGCCCCGAGACACCCAGCGCGAGCGGCTGTACTACATCGAATTTCTGGCCCTATTTTCTGGACAAGTGAGCAGGAAGGACCTGACTTTCCGGTTCGGGATTAGCGAGCCTGCTGCAACCAAGGACCTATCGCTCTATGCAGAGCTAGCCCCTTCGGTGCTGAGATACGACCTGCGCCGGAAATGCTACGTTTTTGACGGCGGACAGCCATACTTCGAACACAACGTCGAGCAGGCTCTGCATGCGTTAGCGGGCGACGGCGCTGTCGATTTCGATCCTTCGAGAACAAAGCGAATCCCTGGTTGGGTAAGCACAAGCATCAAGCGTCAGGTTCCGCTGGATATCGCTGCGACTCTCACCCGCGCTATCGATCAGCGACAGTTTGTTATTGCTGAGTACACCTCACTAACTACTGGATCTCACTCCCGAAAACTCTCACCGCTAGCTCTCGTGAATGACGGCCTACGCTGGCACATTCGGTGTTTCGACCACGAAAAGGAAGAGTTTCGGGATTTCGGGCTCACGCGATTCGCGAGTGTCGAGGAACGTGGCAGTTCTGATGTCGACTTGTCAATAGATCGTGACTGGAACACCGAAATAGTATTACGTCTTACCCCACATCCCCGGGCCCTTCACCCGGAAACTACATATGCCGACTATGACATGAAAGGCGGCGCCAAGACTGTCACGCTTCGTGCCTGCCTGGTGGGATATTTTTTACGTCATTGGCATGTTGACTACTCCCCAGACGCATCCGGCAACCCGCGCGCGCAACAGCTCTATCTCGCGAACCGCAGTGAGGTGCTTGACGCCGGCGTTCCTGCATGGGCGCTGCAGCCGTAGGAGACGTCCTTCGACGCCCTGTGGACGCCAATCCCCTGGCAACACGAGCGTTATAGCTGGTTATCCTCAATGCCCACCGCATAGGCTAACGCATCGATCAACGCGCGTAATTCGACCCACTGCCCCCCAGTGTAGGGCCGCTGCCACCGTGCCCAACGGGCATTGACCGGCTTGGGTGCGTACCAGACAGTGCAACGCTGCGACAGCTGCGCGGGGGTTAAGACACGCCGAGATAAGCTCCTGACTCCGCGCCGGTATCCGTCCGCGCACAGCAAATAGCACGCCGCGTGCAAGAAAACATCATTCAAGCGCGTAGAACTCCAGGCAAAGTATTACCACGTACGGTTGGTCGCCACGCTGGCGTGTCCGTCCCACGAGGGCGAATCCGCTGCTTGCTTAGACCGGCGCCAGCCATCCTCAGACACGAAGCAGAATTTCTACGGACGGTCACCAGCTGGAAGCGGGTAGGAAAGGCGGCCAGACGTCCATCGAGACCACATATTCGATGGACGCAGCGCGATTCGACACTTATGCGGCGTCAGGACCCTGCACCTTTACCTAGAAGGTATGGCGAAGGCCCACCGTGGTACCCACCGAAGTTCCGGGCACCTCGTGCAAAGCACCATTAATCGACAGTCCCGTGTTCATTTGGCCGTGGTTATGGACCATCGCGACCTGTCCATAAATGGTCGTCGCCTTCGACAGGAAATACTTCAACCCCGTCGCGGCCAGGATCGAACGATTCCCCGTATCGTTGCCGTCGCTCGTGAACCAGGCACCCGCGTCGACTTCGACTGCAGGTGTAATGGTGTAGCTCGCCCCGGCTCCATACACCCGATTATCAAACGACCCACTCACTTTGTAGAGCGCATATGACCCTTTAACGGTCAAATTACCGAAGCTATACGCGGCGCCAATGGTCCGTCCGGTAAACGGCACGGTGCTGGGAATCGGCGTACCTGCCGTGCCGCCCGCGTTACCGCTATAAAGCGCGGCCGTAACCAGGAGCCCGCCGGACTGGTATTTCAGACTGGCTGAATATTGCCTTCCCGACTGGAAGTCCCCCGCCTTCCCGCCAAGTCCGAACATCGCGCTTCCCTGAAAGCCTGCAATCACCGGGCTGGTATAGGAAACGGCATTCTGATTGAATAGACCCGTGACCAGCACGTTGTCGACGTATAGGACCGCGCCGCTGCCAAAATATGCGATATCACGCGGGTCAGTCGAAATCAACGATAGCACGAATGGCGAGTATTGCAGACCGGCCTTGACCGTCCCGAAATCTCCGCTCAATCCGATCCACGCCTGACGGCCGAACATATTGCCGTTCGAATTACCGAAGCCGCCATTCGAAATATCTATGCCGCTCTCGAGAACAAAGGTCGCCTTCATTCCACCACCGAGATCTTCGACGCCTCTCATGCCGAATCGCGACGCCGACGCAGCCCCGTCGATCATCGCAAACTTGTGGCCGTCATTTGCCCCCGTGTGCGTATTCAAGGATTTGCTCGTATACAGCAGCGCCGCGTCGACCACGCCGTATAGCGTGACGCTGCTCTGCGCATGCGCCGTTCCGGACGTTACCCCCAGCGATCCTGCAACACAAAAAGCGAATGCTCCCTGACGCCATGTCGATTTCATCCTGATCCTCCAAACTCCGATCTTTATTTTCATTAACACCCTTGTTGCCGCGCATCGTTCTGCAATTCCCGTGCACGTCCTGATAACACTGTCACTACTCGTCCTTGTGCGGGGCTGGCAGTGGCGGGCTCGGCGCACCCTCGTCCGACAGAAATTGCCGGACCATCGATGCGATCTCCTGAGGTCGATTGACGATGAACAGATGACCATCATCGACGACGTTCAGCTTCGCTTTCCGAATCATCGTGGCAAGCACTTTGGCATTCACCATCGGAATGATTGGATCGTCGTTGCCCGCGATCACCAGCGTGGGTTGGCTCAGCATCGGCAACCACGGCAGGCTGCTCCAGCCCCAGGCCGCAAGCAGTTGATAGAGGTAGCCGCGGCCGCGGGGAGGACGCAAATGGCGGCCGTGTTCGCGCAACCGTTCAGGGTGATCGCGAAAGGCGCCACCGTACAGATCGGCACCCACCCGTTCGAGAAATCTTGCGTCCGAGTAGCGGCGGGGATTCACCATCTTGCTGAGCACCGACAGTTTGCCCGGCACCATCAGCACGCCCGGAGACGTCGCCGCCAGTACCAAGCGCCGACACCGCCCCGGAAACTGGAAGGCAAACTGCTGCGCGAGCGCTCCCCCCCAAGAAATACCCATCACGTCGATCTGCCCGTCATAGCCAAGCTGCAGCATCATGCGGTTGATCAGCCGCGCCAGTCCCCAGAATCGGTAAGGCAGGGTCGGTGCGGGCGATCCACCGACGCCCGGCACGTCGAAGGCGATCGTCTCAATGCCCGTGAGTTCGGTGGTGAAGGGTTCCAGCAATTCCAGGTTTGCGCCGATGCCGTTGAAGATCAACAGCGGTGCGCCCTCGAGCGAACCCGTTCGGATGACGACTTTCAGGCTCTGGCCGTCCACCTCCAGCGTCCTGACCTCCGCCTCCCCGATCCGACACGCTTCGCCCGGAGACTCGGTGCCGCTGGAATGGCGATCGCTCATTCCTTCCCTCCTTGAGGCCGTCCGATATCGATCGGCAACAACGCGCGCCACTCCGCAAGGCTTGCCTCCGTCCGCGCACGCAGCGTGTCGAATGCAGCGGACTGCGACTGCAGCGCGATCTGGACAAGTTCACTGACATTGCCGAACGCGCGTTGAATCGTCTCGTTCGCGGCGGCAACCTTGTCTCGCTCCGCGCTCGTCTGCGCGGTCAGCACGTTGCGCAAATCCTCGAGGGATGTACGCAGAATCTCCGCCTGCTTTTGCGCGATCGACTGACCACCGCCTTGCAGCGTCTTCCCGATTTCCAGCATCGCTTCGAGATCCTTGCGCCTCGAACTCAGAATGGCATCGAGTTGGATGCCTGGGACGTTGTATTGCTTAACCAGCTTGACGATGTCGTCAAATAGTTGAGAAGCGTTATCCATGGTTCACCTCCGTGGCGGTCAAAAAAAAGGCAATATCATCAGAATCGAGGATTTCACTAACCTTCAACTACGTATCGTCCAGGTGCAGTGTCAAGTTTTGGGTAGTTCGTGCTGCCGAGCTTTTCCGTCGCCTCGCGCTTAGGCCCGGATCTGGCTTCCAGCCACTCGGCCCAATGGCCCCACCATGAACCCGCGTTGCTGGTTGCTCCGGCCAACCACTCATCCGCGGCCTCGGCCGAATGGCTCCCGGTAAGAAACTTCGCCTTCGCGTTTCCTGGCGGGTTGATGATGCTCTGGATGTGTCCGCTCGAGCTCAATACGAATTCATTCGCACCACCAAACGCCTTCGACGTATTGAACACACCTTGCCACGGCGTGATATGGTCGGTAGTACCTGCGAGCAGATATTTGTCGCAGGTCACCTTCGACAGATCGATCGGCGTGCCGAGCACGGTCATCGCCGATGGCGTGGTGAGCAGGTTGTTCGCATAGATGTCGAGCAACCGGCCATGGAATGCGGCTGGCAATCGCGTCGTGTCGTTGTTCCAGTACAGGATGTCGAATACCGGTGGGGCATTGCCCATCAGGTAGTTGTTGACCCAGTAATTCCAGATCAGATCGTTTGGGCGCATCCACGCGAAAACGCGCCCCATTTCCCTGCCCTCGAGCACACCTTTCGCGGCCGATCCTTTTTTTGCGAGCGCAATCGTATCGGCATCGATGAAATGCCCCAATTGCGATTCAGCACGGCTGTCGAGCACGGCCACCATCAGCGTCGCCGCGTTGACAAGCGGCTGATTCGATGCCGCGAGATGCCCCAGCAACGCAGAGATCGTCATGGCGCCGGAACACGCGCCATGAACATTGACGTCCTCGGCTCCGGAGATGTCACGTATCGCCGCAATTGCCTCGATCAGTGCCTTGACGTATGTATCGAAATCCCAATTCCGTTGGGTAGACTTGGGATTTCTCCAACTGACCATGAATACCTGGAAGCCGTGCTTCACGAGAAACTCGGCCACGCTCCTGCCCGGTGCCAAGTCATATACGTAGAACTTGTTGATCTGAGGTGGAACGAGCAAGTGCGGGCGCGCATGCACCGACTCGGTAGCCGGACTGTACTGAATCAGTTCCAGCACTTCGTTGCGGAACACGACGGCCCCCGGCGTCAGCGCAAGATTTTTACCGACCTTGAACGCACCGGTATCGACCTGGGCGGGCATCCCCCCATTGACCGCGACGTCCTTCAGCATATTCAGCACACCCGAGACGACGTTCGCGCCACCCGTATCGATGAGTCGCTTGAGTGCGCCCGGGTTGCCGAGCAACGTATTGGTCGGCGCCGCCGCGCTGGTCAGCATCGATACGACAAACTGCGCTCGCTCCCGGGCGCTGCCGGACAGCCCCGAATGCTCGACCAGTTGACCGAGCGCACGAGACCACGCAAGGTGTCCCTGCAGTACCGCTCGATAGAGCGGATTCGACGTCCACGCGGGCTCTTGAAACCGTTTGTCCGACGCATCCGGCACGACGTCGGACTTGCCAATCAGGATGGCCGTCAGCTCACGGATGAGCGCTGCTTCCTGCTCAAGCAACAGCGACGGATTCCTGGCCGCGGCGATCGCGAGCTCACTCGCGCCAACCACTACATCCCGCCCACGCAGGCCGACAAAGGGATTCGGGCCCAGCACGCGATCGGCTGCTGCGGCGCCAAGATCATCATGGGAGTCGCGCGATTGAGGTGTCGCGCTGTCATCGTTCTTTCGAGTCGCCATGATTCGTTCGCTCCCGACTTACCTGAGCACCATCGTCAGCGCTTGCGCGACGAGGGCCGGTTTGGTTTCGCCTTCGACCTCGAATGCGTTCTCCGTGACCAGCAGCGTTCTGCCTGCGCCCTTGTCGTCAACCGACAGCAACGTGATGCGATTGCGTACACGTGCGCCGGCCGGCACGGGCGTCAGAAAACGAACCTTGTCGAGCCCGTAGTTGAGCGCCATGCTCACGCCGGCGGGCTTGATGAAGACCTCGAACGAAGTCGGCGCAATCAAGGACAACAGCAGATAACCGTGCGCGATGGTCGTGCCGACCGGGCTCTCGCGCCGGGCGCGGTTTTGGTCGATGTGAATCCACTGATGGTCGCCGGTACAGTGAGCAAACGCGTCGATACGCGCCTGGTCGACTTGTTCCCAAGCAGACACGCCAAGTTCCTTGCCAATCAATTGCTGAATGCCGTCGAGGCCCGCGCTTATGCCAGTCATATCGCTCTCGTTGCAAACTGATGCAGGTTAGTGAAATGGATTCGGCCGACGACGCATCACCGGGCGAAGCACCGCACGAACGGCACCACGTACGAGTCTCTCGAATCGAGCACTGTTGTCATTCTTCCGTCTCCAGTTTTACAGGCTGATTCACCGTCGCCGTCCATGACGAGACGAAGCGGTGAATGCCTTCTTTTGATTTCGCCATGTCAGGCATGCAGGCCGACCCTGGCGGGTACCGACTGGTCACGCGTTCGCGTACAGGCTGCGCAATGCCTTCTTGTTGATCTTTCCGACGCTGGTCTTTTCCAACGATTCGACGAACAGAATCGATTGGGGAATCGCATATTTGGAAATCATCCCGCGTTCGACAAACTCGGCCAGATGTTCCTGAATCGCGCTCTTGTCCGCGACGCCGTCAGGCTTGAGCACGACCAGCGCCAGCGGCCGCTCTCCCCATTTCTCATCCTTGATGCCAACGACGGCAACTTCACTGACAGCCGGATGACGAGAAATCAGGCTCTCGACCTCGAGCGAAGACACCCATTCGCCACCCGTCTTGATCACGTCCTTGATGCGATCCGTGATTTGCAAATACCCGTCGCTGTCGACAACCCCGATGTCGTTGGTATGCAGATACCCGCCCTCCCAGAGCGTCTCGGACGCCTTCGGGTCGTCGAGGTATCCTTGCGTCAGCCACGGGGCGCGCACGACGACTTCGCCAGGCGTCTTGCCGTCATGCGCGACATCGTGCATCTCGGTATCGACGATGCGCAGGTCGACCAACGGGATCGGCACGCCAGCCTTCGTCCGGATATCGACCGACTGCGATTCGTCATCGAGCATCGATGTCTTGACTTGCGCCAAGGTCAGAACCGGACAGGTCTCCGACATGCCGTAGCCCGCGAAAATGTCGATGCCGCGCGCCAGCGCGAGTTGGGCGAGCCCCGTTGGCAACGCCGAACCGCCGATGATCACTTTCCACCCGCTCAAATCGATATCCTTTCCGGCGGGATGGGTCAGCAACATTTGCATGACGGTCGGCACACAGTGTGAAAAACTGACCTTCTCGCGTCGAATCAACTCCAGCAGCGTCTCCGGCAAATAGCGCCCGGGATACACCTGCTTGATTCCGAGAACGGTCGCAATGTATGGCATGCCCCACGCATGGACATGAAACATCGGCGTGATCGGCATGTAGACATCGTCCCGATCGATGCGCCCCTGCCTCGGCGAGCTGGCGAGAGCAGCCATGGTCGCCAACGTATGAAGGACGATCTGTCGATGCGAAAAATAGACACCCTTCGGCGCACCCGTCGTGCCAGTCGTGTAGAAGGTCGTCGCCCGCGTGTTCTCGTCGAAGTCGGCGAAATCGAACTCCGGTGACGCTTCTTCCAGCAGCGCTTCGTATTCGTTCACGAAATATGCGGGCACCTCGACCGTTCCGCTATCGTCAATCAGCACGAACCGATCGATGTGACGTAGTTCTCCGCGAATCTTGTCGAGTGCAGACAGAAACTCCGCATTGATCAGCAGAACGGACGCGCCAGAATGATTCAACGTGTATGCGATCTGATCCGGCGACAGCCTGACGTTGACCGTCATCAGCGTGGCACCCATCATCGGGATGGCGAAGTAGCACTCCAGATAGCGATGGCTGTCCCAGTCCATGACAGCAACCGTGTCTCCCGGTCTTACGCCCAATGCCTGCAAGTAGTTGGCCACTTGCCCGATACGGTGACGCAGCGTCCAATAGTTGTGCCGCACCTGTCCCCGGTAAACAATCTCCTGCTCCGGGCTAACCGCGAGGGGCGTATGTAACAGTTGCTTAATCAGCAGCGGATAGGCGTAGGCCGACGACGATTGGTCGATCAGCGAAGCGGTAGCTACCATTGATTCCTCGACGGACAGTTGGGAAACGCTTGACCTGACGAATCGCGCCCTACCAGCACGACGCAATGCGATGAACGCGTTGTCGAGCGGCGTGGACGTGAACCTGACTGAAAGACTACGGGTAGGTGGGAGGCGCGTGTGCCTGGCGAAGGGGGGGTTAGAAGCCGAACACCGGGGGGGAGGAAGGTAAGCGCCCCCCTCCCGTGGGAAAACCCTCACCGTCCTGACTACGGCACCTATTATCATGACAAGGTGAATTTCGCACCGATTGCAATGACGTCACCGACCGATTCTGACGAGTACATCTGGAATCTTTCGTTAATACAAACGAAGATGGCGCCACCGCGTCCGCCGCGGTGCCGAGTGTCGCGCCGCATGCTGCTGAAAAAGCTGGCCGCGGCGGCCGAACACACGGTTACCCTGATTACCGCACCTGCGGGATTCGGAAAAACGACGACGCTGTCCGAATGGTGCGAAGTGCTACGCGCGCGCCACCAGCTCGTCGCCTGGCTCAGTCTGGACAATGACGATGACGATCCCGATCAGTTCGGCGCCTACCTCGTCGCTTCGCTGAGCCAAGGTACGCGGGGGGTCGGGCAACAAGCCGAAAAATTGCTGCGCAAGGATCCGTTGACCCCGAGCAGAATCGTCATCTCTGTTCTGCTCAACGAAATCGCCATCTGCGGCAAACAGGTCTTCCTGATCCTGGACGACTTCGACCGTCTCACATCCACCGCGGTATGCGCGGTCGTGCTACGACTATTGCGCTATGCGCCTGAGAATTTTCACGTCTTGCTCGGCGCGCGTGGAGAACCCAAGTTGGCACTTGCACAATTCCAGGCCCAGGACCAACTGCTGCGGATCGACGCTTCCGACCTGCGCTTTTCAGCCGACGATGCGCAAACGTTCTTCGCGCACGCAGGCAACGCGATGCTCGACCGCTCCGCCGTCGAATTACTACACGAAGCAACCGAGGGATGGATTGCAGGTTTGCAGCTCGCTGCACTGTCGCTGAAGGGGGAACCGGACACAATCAAGGTAGCGCGAGATCTCACCGGCAACCGATTCGGCATCGACGCCTATCTCGACGAAGCCGTCCTTACGCGCCTGCCGTCCGCCGTCTATCAATTTCTGCTTCGAACGTCGATTCTCGACCGCATGAATGCCGAATTGTGCGATGCCATCATCGGAGCCAACGCCCACAGTTGGGAAAAGCTCGATTGGCTGGAGCGGAACAACCTGTTTATCCGATCGCTCGACGACGAACGGCAATGGTTCCGGTATCACGCGCTGCTGTCCGACGCGCTCAGACGGCGAGCCGCCCGGCAGCTACCCGACGATCTGCCGAAACTTCATCATCGTGCCAGTCAGTGGTTCGCGAACAAGCGCCAATGGCAGGACGCCGTGCGTCATGCCCTGGCTGCCGGTGAGACGCAACAGGCAGCGACCTGGGTCGAAAGCTGCGCGATGACGTTGATGGATCGTAGCGACATCAGCGCGTTGCTGGGTTTGATCGGCAGACTTCCACCTCAGGTGGTGAAGTCGAGAATTCGATTGCAGCTTGCCAAAGCCTGGGCGCTGGCGTTTCTGATGCGCGTCTCGGAAGCCGACGATGTGCTGCGGCCTGTGAAGGCCGACTTCACGCACTGCGGCACTGACAGCGCGCAGATGGAAGACGAACGGAACTCGACACTCCCCATCGAGCTAACTGCGGTAGATGCAGCGATTTCCGGATTTGGAGACGATAGCTGCCAGTCGCTCGAGTTTGGGGGACAAGTCGCAGCCTCGCCGCTGCCGCTGTCGGCGTGGGTCAGGCGAATCGGGGAGACGGCACACATCTTCGGCCTGATCTACGCCGGTCGCTTCGACGAGGTTGAGCACATCAGGCTCGAAAGATCCGGAACCAGGATTGACGATCCCGAGTGTCTCTACGCGAGCGTCTATCGTGAATGCATGTTCGGGCTGAACATGCTCGTGTGCGGTCGCCTGGCGGAGGCCAAAGCGTTGTTCTCCTCCGCCATCGCTTATGCGGAAGCAAACGTATTCCGCAACTCCGCGGCGGCAGCGGTGCCAGCCGGCTATCTGGCTGCTGTTTGCTACGAACAGAACGATTTGTCCCGCGCATGGCAGTTGATCGACGACCGGTCGACCATCGCGGCGGAAGCGTGTCCGCTCGGCTCACTGTCGAACTTCTGTCGTACCGCTGCCCGACTGTATGCGAGGAGCAATGATATTGCGTCTGCCTTGCTCTGCCTGACACAGGCGACCGAAATCGCCATCACCCGAAGCTGGCTGCGCTTGCGTGCAGCGTGCGATGCCGACATCGTGCGGCTCTGTCTTCAGCGTGGCTGGATCGATCGAGCAAGAGAAACCGCCGATGCGCTCGATCCGCTCATGCCAGAGCAGATTCCGATGCCGATGGGCAGCTTCATCATCACGTGGGCAAGCTGGTGCGAGGTGAAGGCACGGCTCGACATTGCGACTGGTCAGCCGGGCCGAGCTGTCGAGCGGCTCGACGCATTGAGAAACACGCTAGCCCAGGCCGGGATGAAGTACCACGAAGCCCGGATATCCCTACTGCGCGCGTTGGCGCTCCTGCAGAACAACACGTGTGACGCGGCATTCAAGGCACTGGAAGACGCACTGCGCTATGCGCAGGCAAACGATATGATCGGCAGCTTCGTCGACGAGGGCGAGCCGTTGCTGCACCTGCTCAGGAAATGGGCGCGTGATACGCCCGATCTTGCAGGTATTCAAAAAGCCTTTCTGGATCGACTGCTCGCCGCGTTCGAAGAACAGTGGATACCGACGAGCGACGACCAATCGCGCACGGCCCGAGACCTGCTCAGTTCTCGCGAGATCGAAATCCTGGGCCATATCGCTCATGGTCTTTCCAATAAGGAAATCGGACGTGCATTGCGAGTTGCGCCAGAGACCATCAAGTGGCACTTGAAGAATATCTTCGAGAAACTCAATGTCAGCTCGCGATTCGAGGCTGTCCAGAGCGCACTGGGCGTCACCTTGGCCGATCGCGGTGAAGCGGCGGAATCTGATGAAACACCGTCCCGGCACCGAGCGACGTAGCGTCGGCAAGTCGGACTGCTGGATCCCCGCGCGATACGTCTGTGTCGAGGGCGTTTGGCCACAACCGCCTTCGCTATTCTCCGTATAGACGCCCGGACGACTGATTGTCGTCGCACGCAACGACAGCCCACCTGGGGCCAGTTGAAGCCCAGGCAACAGCTAACAACGACCACTTGTTTTCTGCTTCCCGGGATCACCGGGGGGAATGACCCGAATCCTCGATCGCCTCTTCGAATACTGCTTTGAACCAATCGATGAAAGTGCGTAGCTTGTTTGGCATATGGCGATTCGGGTAATACACGATGCTCACCGGCTTCGCCTCCGCGAAGCTGCCTCGCATGATCTCCGTGAGCGAGCCATCGTCAAGATAGGAGCGGAGCGCAAAACGGTAGCCTGAGATGATGCCCAGTCCTGCCAGCGCGCACGAAATGACCGCATCCGCGTCGTTCACCATGATCCGGCTCTTCATCACAATTGGCGCAGCCTTACCGCCGACATGGACCTCCCAGGGTTTCAGTCCAGTTCCGTCATCCCATGCGGCTGCCACGGTCATATGGTCTTTCAGTTCCGCGAGTCTACGAGGTTCACCGTAGCGCGCCAGATAGGCCGGCGACGCAACCATGATTCGATCGATCCATCCCACTCCCTTCGCGATCACGCTGTTCTCCCGTACGGTACCGATATGGATCGTGCAATCAACCGCGTCCTTTGCGAAATCGAACGGGTTGTCGGAGATAGCCATCTCCACATCGAGTTTCGGAAACGCCAAAAGCAACGACGGCAGCGCGGGAATCAGCACACTCTTCGCTATCGCGGAGGAAAGTCCGACCTTGATCCGCCCCTCCGGCGCGCACCCGGCGTTTGCAGCCTCCGCGTTCATGTTGTCGATCTGTTCCAACACGCGAACGCAGGCATCGTAGTAGGCACGGCCCTCTTCAGTCGGACTGACGGTGCGCGTGCTTCGATTCAGAAGGCGCACGTTGGCCTGCTTTTCGAGATACTGAACGAGGCGCGACACAGTGGCCGGCGCGAGATGCAGATGTCTGGCCGCCGTGGTGAAGCTCAAACAGTCGACCACACGAACAAAGGCCTTCATAGCCACCAGGCGGTCCATAACGTCTCCCTTTTACGATTGCATCGCCCGGTAAATCGACGGTACTTTCGTCACGTCATGGTCCCGTGCCACGCCTGCATGGCGTCTACAGCCGGGCCACGCTTTGCGGCATCAGCCCGATGGTCGCGTTCAGCGCGATAAATTGAGGCAAGGCACAGTCGAAGCCTGTGACAGATTCACCGCCCTGGATTGTCCAGAGACAGGCGCTTTCACGAATCGGATACGCAACGCTTCCATCGCCTCGACACCCCCGGTAATCTGGCTCGCCAGTGCCGCGAGTGCACGCCGGTGGCCGACCACGAGCGCGTCGTAGCCGTCGTCAACCGGTTCCGCGACGCTCGTGCGGCAGGTCATCACGGCCTGCGTGGCGAGCGAGCGCACGCTCCACACCGCATCGACCGCCGCGCGCTTGCCCGGCCACGACTCGAAGCGCTGCACGTTCACGCTGATTCGGTACACGGGCACTCCGGACGGATATGCGGAGTTCGCAACATCGATCGTGCCGAGCCGCGCGGCAAGATCATCGGACAGCGCACGACGGATCTCGTCGGCCGGTGGAGATGCCCAGCGTTCCTGCTCGAGCACATCCACCTGCGCGGCGTTCTTCTGCACGACGAGCTGGTTCTTCGCGACCTGTTCGGGCACGCCGACGGACGGCACCTCGATCAGGAACGGCGGGTTGGCGGGCGCGGTGTGCACGGGCGCCGCAGCGTCGGCCGGGCTCAGCGTATAGAACCTCGCGGGGGGTGAGCTGCACGCGGCGAGCGCCAGCACGGCGAAGGCAGCCGCAGCGCCGCTCGAGAAACCGTTCACGCGTGTCGTCATTGTTGATCTCCTGGCTTGCCCTTGAGCAGCGATTCGGGGTGACGCTCGAGATAGTCGGCGAGCGCATTCAGCGATTGCAGTGTGTGCGTCAGCTCCTTCAGCGCGCCGCGCACGTCGGACTGCAGCGGCGAGTCCTGCTGCAGCGTCGCCTCGGCGGCCGTGAACGTCTGCTTCGCCGCCGACAATGTGTCGCGCGCCTGTGGCGCGACCTGCGTGTCGAGTTGCTTGAACAGCTTGTCGGCGTTCGACAGCGCGCTGTTCAGATTTGCACCGATCTGGTCGAACGGCACCTTGTCGAGCTTCTTCGCGATGTCGGCCACCTGAGACTGCAGCTCGTCGAGCGTGTTCGCCACGGTCGGCAGTTCGACAGTCTCGTGACTGACATCAAGCTTCACGGCCGGCGCCGTCGGGAAGAAATCGAGTGCGACGTAGAGCTGACTCGTCAACAGGTTTCCGGTGCGCAACTGGCCGCGCAGCCCGTGCTCGACGAGTCGCTGCAGGATCTGTCGACGCTCAGGTTCGCCCTTGCTGCGAATCGCGTCCCGGAAACTCTTGCCGAGCCGTTCCGGATACAGATTCATCGTCACCGGCATCTTGAAGCTCTTCGCCTTCGCGTCGTAGTCGATGCCGATGTTGGTCACTTCGCCGAGCACGATGCCGCGGAAGTCGACCGGCGCACCCACCGCGAGTCCGCGCAGCGACTGATTGAAGTTCATCACGACCGGCACGCGTTCACCGTCCGGGTCGCGCATCGCCTGCCCCTCGTCCGAGGCCAGCTGGAATACCGTGTCGTGCGCAGCCACTTCCCCAGGCGGTTGATCGGCCGGAGACTGGAACGCGATGCCGCCGAGAATCACAGTGGCGAGCGATTGCGTGTTCAGTTTCAGGCCGCTCGAATCGAGACGCAGATCGACGCCGCTCGCCTGCCACCAGCGCGAATTTTCGTGAACGTACTGGTCGTACGGCGCGTTGACGAACACCGTGAACGTAACGCCCGTGCCGAGCTTGTCCAGCGAGAAGCCGACCACCTGCCCGACCTGCACGCGCCGGTAGTACACGGGCGAGCCGATATCGACCGAGCCAAGCGAATCGCCGCGCAGCGTGTACTGCGTACCGCGCTGGTCGCCCGTCACGGCAGGCGGTGTATCGAGGCCGCTGAACGCGCGCTCGCTATCCTGCGAACGGCCCGCGTCGACGCCGATGTATGCGCCCGACAGCAACGTGCCGAGGCCCGATACGCCGGTCGCGCCAATGCGCGGGCGCACGACCCAGAAGCGCGACCCCTTCACTGCGAAGTCTTCGGCTTCCTTCTTGAGCCGGACGTCGACCAGCACATGCGACAGATCCTTTGCAAGACGGATCGCGTCAACCGTGCCAACCTCGACATCCTTGTATTTCACCTGCGTCTTGCCGGGCTCGAGCCCTTCCGCATTGGCGAAGCTGATCGTGATTTCCGGGCCTCGTTCGCGCACCGACTTGACCACGAGACCGATGCCGATCAGCGCCGCAATCAGCGGCACAAGCCACACGAGCGACGGCAGCCAACCGGCGCGCTTCGCGATCGCCGGATCGGCAATGGTCGGTGGTTGGCCGGCACCTGGATTGGAATCGCGTTGTGGGCCTTGCGGACTATTCATGGTGATTTCCAGAGATTTCAACGGGATCCCAGATCAGACGGGGATCGAACTGCAACGACGCGAGCATCGTCAGGATCACGACCGAGCCGAACGCCAGTGCGCCGGGACCGGCGGTGATGACGGCGAGCGACCGGAAGTGGACGAGCGCGACGGTAAGCGTCACGACGAAGATGTCGAGCATCGACCAGCGGCCGATGTGCTCGACGACCCGATAGAGCGTGGTGCGCTGCATCGGCCGCCAGGTGGAACGACACTGGGCGGTGATGACCAGGATCAGCAGTACGCAGAGCTTGAGCATCGGCACGAGAATGCTGGCGACGAACACGACCACCGCGAGCGGCCAGTCACCCGACACCCAGAAATAGACCACGCCACTCATGATCGTGTCCGACTGCGAGCCGACGATCGACGACGTACGCATCATCGGGAGCAGATTGGCGGGGATGTACAGGATCATTGCCGCAAGCAGAAACGCCCAGGTGCGTGCAAGGCTGTTCGGGAAGCGCTGGTGCAGCATGCTTCCACAGCGCGCACAATGGGCCGGCACCTCACGCCGATCGACGGCAAGCGTCTGAACCTGGCCACAGACGTGGCAGCTCGCCATGCCTTCACGGGCAGCGGTCGTCGTCCTCATTGGATCGTCGCCTCGTCGCCGGCGTGGTTGTCGCCGCGCAGTTCGTCAGCCAGATCCCACAGTGCACGCGGATCGAACATCACGACGACGGTCAACATCAGCGTGAGCGCCGCGAACGCGAACAGCGCCGCTTCAGGCACCACCTGCGCAAGGCTCACCATCTTGACGATCGTGACGAGGATGCCGAGCATGAATACCTCGATCATCCCCCAAGGGCGCACCAATCCGATCGCGCGCAACACCGTGCCAAAACCACGCGGAATGCGGCCGGCGCGCAGCGGCAGCATCACGTACAGCAGCGCTGCCATCTCGGTGAGCGGAAACAGCAGCGTCGCGCAGAACACCATCACGGCGACGATGCCCATACCTTGATCCCACAGCGCCCGCACCGCACCCAACAACGTCGTCTGCACATGCATGCCGTTCACGTTCATTTCTAGGATCGGGAAACCCTGCGCGATCACGAACGTGATCAGCGCGGCCAGCGTGAGCGCACAGACGCGGTCGAGCTTCGAAACGCCGCCTCGGTAAAGCAGTTCATTGCAACGCGGACAGCGCGCTTGCGTGTTCCCGGCGAGCGGCAGCTTGCGCAGCAACGTGTCGCAGGTATGGCAAGCGATCAATGCAGTGCGGGACATGTGGCGACACTCGCTCTACAGGTTTCGGGCCATGGAGCACGGATCGACGACGCACGCATCGGCGTCCGTTGGCATGGCGCAATCGGGGCGTAACCGTTCATGCCTCGATCTCGCAAATGATTCGCCGGAGAAATCGTCTGAGAAACATCCGTTCCTCCTCCGACAATCGCCCCAGCACGATCCGCTCGGCCTCCTCGACGACGGGCGGAACCCGCTCCGCGATCTCTCGCCCCTTCGACGTAAGCGACAGATTCAGCGTGCGGCGGTCCCGGCCATCCCGACGCCTCACGATCAGCCCGCGACGTTCCAGATCCTGGGCAAGTCGTGTGAGGCGGCTTGTTCCGCAGCCAAGCGACTTCGCAAGCTCCTGGCATGACGTCGCTTCGCTGCGCGCGAGATGGGCCAGCGCGTTGCCCTGCGAGAACTGAACCCCGAGCGCCGTCAGCATTCTGTCGTTCAGCACGTTCCGAATCGAGATCTGAACGGCCATCATCGTGCGAAAGCCGTCGACCTCACGCGGCACATCACGAACGGGCGATCGTAGTGACTGTTCGAACATGAACGGCATTACCTCGGGTTGAGGACAACCGGCGCATCCGACCGGTAGCCACCACCGAGCGCTTTGGTCAACGCGATGTCCTGGCCGATCCGACGACCGTCGAGATCGAGCAGTGCGACCTGCTCCAGAAGCACGGCCTGCTTCGCTTCCTCCGCAGTCAAGCGGCTGCCCAGCCCGCTACGGTAATGCGCATCGGCGCTGTCCTGCGCAAACGTCACGGCTTGGATCTTCTGCGTCTGCAGCTTCGCTTCAGCGTCGAGATCCTGCAGTTGGCTGCCCGTCGTGGCAACGTCGCGCACGGCGTTCAGGACTGACTGGTTGTATTGCAGGATCAGCAGGTTGCTCGCATGGCGCGCATTGCCGAGATTCGCGTTGAGTCGGCCACCATCGAATACCGGCAGGTAAAGGCCGGGGACGAGATTGATCTGCTGACTCGCATGCGTGAACAGGTCACCCAGATGCAGCGCGTTGACGCCGAAAAATGCCTTGATGTCGAAACTCGGATAGAACGCGGCCTTCGCCGCGTCGATCTTGTCGAACGACGCTTCGACATACCAGCGCATCGCCTGCAAATCCGGGCGCCGCGCCAGCAGTTCATACGACAGCGTCGACGGCAGCGACGACGGCGGCTCCGGCAACGGCACGGGCGTGATCTCCGGCAGATCCGTTGGCCCGGCACCGAGCAGCGCACGCAGCGCTTCACGCAACTGCACGATGCGCCCGCGAGCAGCCACCAGCTGCCGCTCCGTCGCCAGCTTCTGCGCGCGGGCGAGTTCCGCCTGCGTCTGTGGCTCGAGCCCACGGGCCGCGCGTGCGGCGTGCGCATCCATCGAGAACGCAGCCACGTCATGCAATTGTTCCAGCAGACCGATGAGACGATAGGTCGTCTGAATACCGTAGTAGAGCTGCGCGATGTCGGCGGATACCTCCAGCTCGATCGCCGAAGTCTCGACCACCCGCGCGTTGTGCATACCCAGCGCGGCCTCGACCTGCGCACGCTGCTTGCCCCAGATATCGATATCGAGGCTTGCACTCAGGCCAACGATGCCTTCCGTGTACCACGGCCCGGTCGCGCCCAGCAGCGGCTGATTGCCGGAATAGGCGCCCAAGAAGCCGTTGCTCGACACGCGCTCCCGATCGACCGACCCGAGCGCGCTCACCTGCAGATTGGTCCCCGCTTTCACGAGATCGACGTCGGATTTGGCCTGCGATACGCGGGTGCGCGCGATCGCCATCGTCGGCGAATCGGCCAGTGCCCGACCGACCAGCGCGTCGAGCTGCGGATCGCCGTAGCGCGTCCACCAGCGCGCCGACGGCCAGCCGTCCCGCGCCAGGTGGATGTCGTCAGCGATGCGGATCCGATCCGGATCGAGTGTCGTCGTGGGCTTGGTGTCGTGACGAATCAGCGCACATGCGGACAGCCCGCACAGCAGCACCGCGACGGCTATGCGGCGCAACGATGAACAGGAAGGTCGAATCAACGAATCGGTCATGCTTGGGAAGCTCGGGAAGTCAATACTGAAGCGACGGGTTCTGGCGCCCAGGCGGGCAGCCCTGCTATCTGGCCGGCGAGATCGCCGGCGCGGGTCAGCAGTCGGTCGTACGCCGTCTGCGACGCATCGCCCCGCCGGGCGGACAGATCCTCCGTGCAGCGATCCGAGAGAGCTGCAATCGATGCACGCGATGGCGCGTCTATCGTCAACGGGTGCTCGACCAGCGCGTCTGCATAACTGTCCAGCGCACCGGCCAGTTCGGCCTGGAACGCTGCCGTCGCGACAGCAACCTCGGCCGGTAGGTGCTGTGCATCCCGCTCCGCGCCGAACGCATCGGTCGCCAACAGGATTTCGCGCGTATGAGCCAGCAGGGTCTGCACCCGCAAGGTCAGGCCTTCGTGCTCGCCGTCCGCCATCTGCCAGCCCGGCTCGAGCGCGACACGTGCCGACATTGCCTCGCTGTCGCCCAGTTCCGCCCACAGCCCGACCGGCACCGGCCCGGTCGTATCCGAGCGAAGTTGCGTACCAATCCGGCGCAGCAGCTTCGCCGCCCGCTGACGCAGCGCCTCACCCTCGGCCTCTGGCCATAGAAACGCATGAGCTACCGCGGACACGACAACGCCGAGCAGAATCCCGATCATCCGGTCCCGGATTTCCGTGAGATTCGTGGTCGGGCCGAAATGCTCGAGCACGGCGAGCGAGAACGTAAACATGATCTGCGTACCCGCGTAGCTAATGCGTTCCGAACCCGCCGATACCCACGCGGCCAGTGCGATCACCGGCAACGTCATCATCAGCAAGCCGACAATGCCGTCCAGATGCGGCATGACCCAGACGACCATCGCGAGCGCCAGCACGCTGCCGACCGCCGCGCCGCCGATCCGCAGTACGGCACGCTGCGCGGATGCGCCGAGGCTAGGTTGCGCGACGATCAGGCAGGTCAGCATCATCGTATGGATGCCTTGCCAGTCGGTCGCGACGTAGAAAACGTAGCTGCACATGGCCGCCATAAGCGTCTTCAGTGCGAACTGCGCGTAAACCGGGTTGGTGACGGCATCCGGCACCAACATGCGCTCCTTCTCGGCCTTGGACTGTGCTTCAGGCGGGGCGGCCGACCGGTCCGAGAACATCAGCAAAGCGTCGCGCATTTCTGCCAGCGCACCCGGCAACCCTTCCGCCGCCAGTCCAGCCAGCGCGTCCGGCGCAACAAAACGGGCGTCCGTCCCAGCTGCCTCGGTCAGGCGCCGAACGGCGTCGCGCAGCACCGGAAGCGCATCGGCCACCGATCCCGTGGCAGAGCCCGGCAGATGGCCCGCCGCCGCGTACAGGCGCGACACCGTCGCCACGCGGGCGAGATGCAATGCCTGGCTCGAGCGATACACACGGTCGCGCATCGTCGCAAAGCGGAGCAATTTCTGTAGCGTCAGCGCACCGACCTGGATGTCGCGTGCCGTTGGGCCACCCACCGTCGGTGCACGCTGTTCGAGCGCGGCCAGACGCGAGTCGACGGCATTGAGTTGCCCGCACAGGGCCGCTCGAAGCTGATGCACAGGTTCCGCCGGCAGGAACAGCGTATTGATGACGAGCGTCACTGCGATCGCATAGTTGACCGCGACCCATACCCACAGCACCGCGCGTACCAGCAGTTCAGCCTGATCGGTTCGATCGACGAAGGTCTGCGAGTAAATGACGATGATGGCGACGATGAAGAACACCACGCCGATCTTTGCCACCCGCATCATGTAGACGCTGAAGAAGAACAACGCACCCGCCAGCAGTATCCGCAACAGCGGATAGTCGTAGGTGAACTTGAACACCAGGATCGAACTGCCGACGGCGAGTGTCGAACCGACGACGAACAGGATGCCGATCAGGCGCGTCACCACGACGTTCGCCTGCGTCACGAAGAACACCACGATCAGCGACACCGCCAGCAACGGCACCTCCAGCGCCATCGACGCAACGATGACGATTGCGCTGGCAAGCACGCAGCGCAGCATCACGTTCATGCGCCCCGGGTACGGGCGAATCTCTCCGCCGACGAAGCCCGCGAAGCGCTGCAGACGGCTCGGCGAGAATTGCGCGGTGCTCATGCCGCGCTCACCGTGCCGTGTCGTGTGCAGCAGCGTCGCGCCTGAGGGTCGCGACCGCCGAGGTGCCGACCCGGAACAGGTTCGGATCCGGGTCACGCACCGCGATCTTGACCGGGAACCGCTGCGACACATGCACCCAGTTGATGCTGCGCGCCACGCGCGGCAACCCGTCCAGCACCACGCCGCCGTCGTCAGGCAGCACGCCGTAGCTGATCGAATCGATCGTACCGCCGAAGCGTTTGCCGGTGTCACTCGTCAGATAGACAGTGGCCGGCATTCCGGCGCGTATGCCCTTCAGATCGGTTTCGCGAAAATTCGCGACAACGTACCAATGACGCGTGTCGATCAACGTAAAGACCGGCTTGAGCGCCGAAGCGAACTGGCCGACCGTCGTGCGCAAGGAAGCCACCCGTCCGTCGAACGGCGCACGAACTTCGGTGTACTCGAGATTCAATTCGGCGATCGCGATCTGTGCCTCGACTTCCGCACGCTGCGCGACCAGCGCATCCACACCGCTCACCGCTGCGGATGCCTGCTGCGCCTGCAGCATCGCCGCGTTCAGTTCCGCCTGCGCCGCGCGCTGCGCGGTTCGCGCCCGGTCGACGTCCTCCGCCGACGTGTAGCCCGGCGCGAGCAGCGGCTCCATCCGGTGCAGCGTATCGGCTGCCTGCGCAGCCTGCGCGCGCGAGCGTTCGACCGCCGCCTTGACGGAATCTGCGTTGTACTGCTGCGCATTGACCGTGCGTTGCGTCAGCCCAATCTGCTTGTCGAGCGTAACCAGCCGTGCGCGCGCCTGGTTCAGCGCGTCCTGGTACGGCCGAGGATCGATCCGGAACAGCAGGTCGCCCTGCTTCACCGGCTGGTTGTCGCGTACCGGCATCTCGACGATCTTGCCGTTGACTTCCGGCACGACGTTGATCGTGTCCGCGTAGACGTATGCGTCATCGGTCGTCGGCGACTGGTCGAGACGCCACACGACAACGCCGAGCAACACCAGCGCGGCAATCACGATGAGCCATGCAGGCAGGGACTTTTTGCGCGATGCGCCGGAAGCGTCGGACATAACGGTACGCGAGATCAGTGGGGAAAGAAGAGCAGCCAGAACGCCATCGCGAGCGCTGCGGCGAGCGCGGGATAGCTGATCGCCAGCGGCGCGAGCAGTGCGCGCTTGCCGCGCTTGCCCAGCACGACGTGAACGATCGCCGTCCCCAATACACCGCCAACGATGCAGAACAGCCAGTCAGGAAAAGCCGCGCCGAATACGGCAACCGACGGCGCGGCTGCACATCCTTCGAGCAACAGGCTGGCCGCGATCGAAACGAAACTCAGGGCGGTAGACAGACGCATCGGCAAATTACTCAAGGCAACGAACGAAAGCGGCATGAGGACATGACGCAAGGATGATTCAGCGATCGAACCAACGCTGCGGAAAGAGGCTCGGACGGACACACAACTACCGGTGCCGGACACCTATTTCGGCCTTTTGATCGAGAGTACTCATCTGGCCCAGCATGAGCAGTGCGCGATTCGGCTGTTGATAGTAATCGCGGTATTCGGTCGATGAAACTGTGAAACATCATATTGCGATTGTGGCCTTTCACAATACTGTGATTTCACACAAACCGATTTGTAGATAATCACAACCTATCGGTCATGGTCAGTCTGCAAACTCGCGAAACCCCCTTCGCATAAGGCACGATCGGCCGTCACTGGCCCGTACCTCGTATCGTACAAATTTTGCAATCCAGATATTTACGTTGACTTTGCGTACTGCTATTGATTATAAGAACGTGAATTCAAACTTGAGACGGAGCGGTGATGGAGATATTCGACGCACTTCATCTCGCGCGGCTACAGTTCGCGTTCACAGTCTCCGTCCACATCATCTTCCCCGCCATCAGCATCGGCATGGCCAGTTTTCTGGCCGTGCTCGAATGGCGCTGGCTCGTGACGCGCGATAACGCCTACAGGGCCATGTTCCTGTTCTGGTCGAAGATCTTCGCGATCGGCTTCGGCATGGGCGTGGTCTCGGGCGTCGTGATGGCCTACGAGTTCGGCACGAACTGGAGCGGGTTCTCCAGCGTCGCCGGCAACATCACCGGGCCGCTGCTCACGTATGAAGTGTTGACCGCGTTCTTCCTCGAAGCCGGCTTTCTCGGCGTGATGCTGTTCGGCTGGCAGCGCGTGAGCGAGCGAGCACACTTCTTCGCCACGCTCATGGTCGCGGCCGGCACGCTCGTGTCGACATTCTGGATCCTCGCCTCGAACAGCTTCATGCAGACGCCGCAAGGCTACGCGATTCGGAACGGTCGCATCGTTCCGGTCGACTGGCTCGCCGTCATCTTCAATCCGTCGTTTCCGTACCGCCTTGCCCACATGGCGATCGCCGCGTTCATCGTCGCGGGTTTCATCGTCGCTTCGTGCGGCGCATGGCATCTACTGAAGGGACGTCGCGACGAGCCCGTCAAGCGCAGCTTCTCGATGGCGCTCCGGCTGCTGCTGATCCTGACGCCGGTACAAATCGTCGTCGGCGATGCGCACGGCCTCAATACGCGCAAGTACCAGCCCGCGAAGATCGCGGCAATCGAGGGGCTGTGGGAAACCGAGAAAGGCGGCACCGCGCTCAATCTCGTCGGCCTGCCCGACATGCAGGCCGAAGTCACGCGCTATGCGATCCAGGTGCCGCATCTCGGCAGCCTGATCCTCACGCACAGCTGGGATGGCGAGATTCGCGGCCTGAAGGAATTCCCTCCGCAGGACCGCCCGTATTCGCCAATCGTGTTCTGGACGTTCCGGATAATGTCCGGCCTCGGGATGCTGATGCTTCTGACCGCCCTGCTCGGCCTGCTGCTTAGGCCCGGCGGCCGGCTTTACGAAGCGCGCTGGTACCAGCGGTTCGTTCTGTGCATGGGACCGTCGGGCCTCGTCGCGTTACTTGCCGGCTGGATCACGACCGAAGTCGGACGCCAGCCGTGGACGGTCTACGGCGTGCTGCGTACGGCGGATTCCGTGTCGCCCATCAGCGCGCAACAAGCCGGCGTGTCGCTGCTGATCTTCGTCGTGGTCTATTTCCTGGTATTCGGCGCGGGGGTCTATTACATGATGAAGCTGATGTTTCGTGGGCCAACGGCCAAAGCCGGTCTTGTCGAGGTTCGCCGGCATCCCGGTTTGCATAAAAGCGCCCTGTCCACACCGCTGGACACTACCGAAACGGAGTGACCCATGCAGATCGACCTTCCTGTCGTATGGGCCGCGATCATCGGGCTCGGCGTGTTTCTCTACGTGATGCTGGACGGCTTCGACCTCGGTATCGGCCTGCTGTTTCCGTTCTTCGAGGAGAAACGCGATCGCGACGTGATGCTCCATACGATCGCTCCGGTGTGGGATGGCAACGAGACATTCCTCGTGCTCGGCGGCGCCGATCTGTACGGGGCGTTTCCCGTCGTATATTCGACGCTGCTTCCTGCCAACTACCTGCCGTTGATCCTGATGGTAGTCGGGCTGATCTTCCGCGGCGCAGCATTCGAACTGCGAGCGAAAGCGGTCCGCACCCAACACCTGTGGGATCTCGCGTTCATCGGTGGCTCCGCGCTCGCGGCATTCTGCCAAGGGATCGTGCTCGGCTCGCTGCTTCAAGGCATCCGGATCGTGAACAACCAGTTCGCGGGCGGCCCGTTCGACTGGCTATCGCCGTTCAGCCTGCTCTGTGGAATCGGCGTGCTGGTCACGTACGCAACGCTCGGCTGCGGCTGGCTGATCCTCAAGGTCGAAGGAGAACTTCAGCGCAGGATGCGCTCGCTGATGAAGCCACTGACCGGCGTGCTACTCGGCGTGATGGGTGTAGTCAGCCTGTGGACCGTGATCGGCCTGCCCGCCGTCGCCCATCGCTGGTTCGGCAGCGGCAATCTCGTCTGGTTCATGCCGGTGCCGGTCCTCGTGCTCGCATGCGTCGCGGGAATCGTCCGAGCGCTACGGACCGAACGCGAAGCAACGCCGTTCCTGTTGACGCTCGGATTGGTCTTCCTCGGCTATACGGGATTCGTGATCAGCATCTGGCCGAACATCGTGCCGCCATCGCTGACGATCTGGGAAGCCTCGTCGAGCCATTCAAGCCAGTTGTTTGCACTCGTCGGCACCGTCGTAATCCTGCCGATCATCCTCGTCTACAACGCGATGCAGTACCACGTGTTTCGCGGCAAAGTGCGCGAAGCGGACGCAAAGCATTACTGATGTCGACATTGGCTTGCCGTATGACTACCTGAACATTACCAACATGACCCACAGAACGGTTCCCCACTCGCGTCGTGACAACGACGAAGCCGTATCCGGCATCACGCGGCGTCAATG
>NZ_CAJPGY010000049.1:0-50319 GCF_905339915.1 Burkholderia sp. BCC1985 | reverse complement strand
AACGTGCCAAGGTATTAGCTCCTTTTCTACCTTGCATAAGAACTATTCGTTTCCATAAAACCAGACCGGCGCCTAGACTGCAAGCGATCCTTGGCCCTTGTCCGGAGCAGCCCGATGTCCCTGAACGACGACGCAACCTTCTGGCACAACGCCAGGCAGCACCTGATCCGCTACGGCGGCACGTTCGAGCCGATGATCATCGAGCGCGCGCAAGGCAGCTTCGTCTACGACGCGGACGGCCGCGCGATCCTCGATTTCACGTCGGGCCAGATGAGCGCGGTGCTCGGGCACAGCCATCCGGAGATCGTCTCCGTCATCAACGAATACGCGGGCAAGCTCGATCACCTGTTCAGCGGGATGCTGTCGCGCCCCGTCGTCGACCTCGCGACACGCCTCGCCGACCTCACGCCGCCTGGGCTCGATCGCGCGCTGCTGCTGAGCACCGGCGCGGAATCGAACGAAGCGGCGATCCGGATGGCGAAGCTCGTCACCGGCAAGTACGAGATCGTCGGCTTCGCGCAGTCGTGGCACGGGATGACGGGCGCGGCGGCATCCGCCACGTACAGCGCCGGCCGCAAGGGCGTCGGCCCGGCCGCCGTCGGTTCGTTCGCGATTCCGGCGCCGTTCACGTACCGGCCGCGCTTCGAGCGCAACGGCACCTACGACTATCTCGCCGAACTCGACTACGCATTCGACCTGATCGATCGCCAGTCGAGCGGCAACCTCGCCGCGTTCATCGCGGAGCCGATCCTCAGCTCGGGCGGCATCATCGAACTGCCGGAAGGCTACATGGCGGCGCTCAAGCGCAAATGCGAGGAGCGCGGGATGCTGCTGATCCTCGACGAAGCGCAAACCGGCGTCGGGCGCACCGGCACGATGTTCGCGTGCCAGCGCGACGGCGTGACGCCCGACCTCCTCACGCTGTCGAAGACGCTCGGCGCGGGGCTGCCGCTCGCGGCGGTCGTCACGTCCGCGCGGATCGAGGAACGCGCGCACGAACTCGGCTACCTGTTCTACACGACGCACGTGTCGGACCCGCTGCCGGCCGCGGTCGGCCTGCGCGTGCTCGACGTGGTGCAGCGCGACGGCCTCGTTCAGCGGGCGAACGTGATGGGCGACCGGCTGCGGCGCGGGCTGCTCGACCTGATGGAGCGCTTCGACTGCATCGGCGACGTGCGCGGACGCGGCCTGCTGCTCGGCGTCGAGATCGTCAAGGACCGGCAGACGAAGGAACCGGCGGACGGGCTCGGCGCGAAGATCACGCGCGAGTGCATGAACCTCGGGCTCAGCATGAACATCGTGCAGTTGCCGGGCATGGGCGGCGTGTTCCGGATCGCGCCGCCGCTGACGGTGAGCGAAGCGGAAATCGATCTCGGGCTGTCGCTGCTGGAACAGGCGATCGCACGCGCGCTGTAACCCCGCCGCCCGTCGCTGCCGCACGAAGCGCGTACGATCTGCGTACACTATCCGGCAGGCAACGACGACGGGCAGCGAGGCGAGCGATGGCGAGCGCGGCAAACGACAACGGCACGAACGAACACTGGCTCGTCGCGCGCCGCGATCCGGAAACGGGGATCGAAAGCCTGCGCGCGCATTTCAGCGGGCATGCGTACGATCCGCACGATCACGACGACATGCTGATCGGCTTTACGGAACAAGGCGTGCAGCGTTTCCAGTGTCATCGGTCGCTGCATACGAGCGTGCCGGGCCGCGCGATCCTGATCGAGCCGGGCGCGCTGCACGACGGCCATGCGCCGGAAGCCGGCGGCTTCACCTACTCGATGCTGTACCTGCCGCAGGCGTGGGTCGAACGTGCGGCACGCCGAATCGATCTTCCCGGCCTGAGCGGCGTCGAAGCCGCGTTCGGCCATACGCTCGTCGACGATCGCAGCCTCGTCGACGCGATCCGCCACGCGTTTCTCGCGATCCACGGCAACGAAGGCAAGCTCGCGCGCGACCAGACGCTCGACCGTCTGCTCACGCGCCTCGGCAGCCAATTGCGCGATTCGGTCGCGGCAAGCGCCGACACGAGCACGGGCACCGTGCCGCCGGCGATCGTGCGCGTGCGCGACCTGCTGCACGCGCATCTGGACGGCAACCTCGGCCTCGACGAACTCGCCGACCTGGCCGGCACCGACCGCTTCCGGCTCACGCGGCAGTTCCAGCGCGCATACGGCACGTCGCCGCACGCGTACCTGGTTCGCCTGCGCCTGCGCGCGGCGCGCCGACTGCTCGCGGCAGGCCGCACGCCGGCGCAGGCCGCCGCGGACGTCGGCTTCGCAGACCAGAGTCACCTCGGCCGCTGGTTCCGCCGCGCATACCGGATGACGCCGGCCGCCTATCGGCGGATGTGCACAAACGTTCCAGACTGATCTCGCCGGCTATCCGATCATGAGCGCTTCAACGAGGAGCACTCATGTTCGATACGAAAGTGGCATTGATCGTGCGCGACGATCTCGCGGCGTGGCAGAAACTCAACGTGGTCGCATTTCTCGCGACGGGCGTCGCGGCCGGCGCGCCCGAAGCGCTCGGCGAGCCTTACGAGGATGCGGCCGGGAATCGCTACGGCCGCATGTTCGGCCAGCCGATGCTGGTGTTCGCGGCCGACCTCGACGGCCTGCAGGCCGCGCATCGGCACGCGCTGTCGCGCGAAGTCAGGATCGTGCCGTACGTGCGCGCGATGTTCTCGACCGGGCACGACGCGGCCAATCGCGAAGTGTTTCGCGCCGGGGACGCGACGAATCTCGATCTGGTCGGCCTTGCATTGCACGGGCCGAAGAAGGCCGTGGATAAAGCCGTGAAGGGTCTGGCGTTGCACGCGTGAACCCGGCGTCCGGCTCGCTGCCGCGGGCCGCTTCCATGCCTGCCCGCCGCGCCCGGCCGAACCGTTCGCCGTGCTTGCTGGCGAGCCACACGCCGAGCGCGACGACGACGATGCCGAGATAGGTCGTCACCGGAATCCGGTCGCCGAACATCCACGCGGCCCAGGTCAGCGTCACGGGCGGTTCGAGATAGACGAGCGTCGCCACGCGCGTCGCGGGCATGCGCTTGAGCAGCGCCCATAACGTCAGGTAAGCCATGAACGTCGAGAACAGCGTCAGCCACACGACGGACAACCAGACGTTCGGCTGCGTCGGCACATGCAGATCGCCGGTGACGAGCCCGCATGCCGCGAACAGCACGAGGCTCACGCACCCCTGCACGAACAGCGGCAGAAACAACCCGTCCTCGTTGCTGCGCGCCGTCGTGAGCGCGCGCCGCCGCTGATAGATCGTCGCGATCGACAGCCCCAGCGCGGACACCAGCGGCAGCATGTACATCACGATGCCGACCGATTCGGTCGGCAGCGCGTATTGCCCGCCGATCACGATGCCGACGCCGATGAAGCCGAGCACGAGCCCGGCCCACTGGCGCGCGCCGCTGCGCTCGCTGCCTTCGAACGTCGTCATCGCCGCCGTGATGAGCGGCTGCAACGCCGCGACGATCGCCGCGATGCCCGGCGGCAGCCCATGCTGGATCGCGACGTAGACGCAGGCCAGGTAGAGAAACTGCGACAGAAAGCCGATCACCGCGTGATAGCGGATCTTCTCCAGCGTCAGGCGCCCGAGCCGCCTGTTGAGGACGATCGCCAGACAGAGCGTGACAAGCAGAAAACGCCAGAACAGCAGGTTGAACGCACCGGCCGTCTCCGCGCCGAGCTTGGCGCCGATGAAGCCGGAACTCCACGACAACACGAACACGAGCTGGATCAGGAAAAGCTGCATCGGAACGGCGCCCCTCAGAACGAGACCGTGGATGTGCGCGCGTCGCCCAGGTCTTCGAACCGGATCGGTTCGAGACCGAGGCGAAGGTACTGCATCGCGGCTTCGTCGCGGAGGCTGCGTTGCAGTGCCAGCCAGTTGACGACCGTGCGCGGGATCCCGTCGTCCGACGCGAGATGCCAGAAGCCGTTGTCGTCCTCGCGCGTGTACGGGCAATGAAACGACAGCACCAGCGACATGCGCCGCCCTGCCTCGACCGGTTCGACGCCATGGAACAGCTTGCTGCCATAGATCAGCAGCGCGTCGCCCGCCTGGCTCAAATCCGCCGTCTTCACATGCGCGCGTTCGCGATCGTGCCGATCGAACGTCTCGGCAGTCGATTCGTAGAACAGAAAGTTTCCGCCCTCGTATTCGGATCGATCCGACAGCACGATGTTCAGCACGAAACTGGTGCCGTCGGTGTGCCACATGCCGACCTGTTCCTTGTCGTCGCGCTCGCGCGTCGGGTAGTAATAGTTGAACTGCGAGCGCGCATTGATCATCGGATACGGGATCAACGGCGCGCCGGCCAGACGCGACAGCCGCAGCAGGAACGCGCGGTCGTGCATCATGGCGTCGATGAAGCGCGAGCGGTTCGTCACCGCACGCACCCGCTTCGAGATGATCCAGTTGCTGTGCGACGCGCTGCGTTCCAGCGTGCGGCCGATCTCGCGCAACGCGTGAACCGCTTCGTCGGTGAACAACCCGCGCAGGCTGCACACCGCGTTGAGCGCGTTCGACTGCGTGCCGCGCATCGGCACGTCGCGATAGCCGAGATCGTCGAGGTTGCGGCGATACCGCACCTGATAGCCGTCGCGCAGGAAGCCGCTCGTCCAGCGCATCCGTTCCGCAACGGTAACCGTGTCGTCCGCGACATTCGCGTCGCCGGCCAGCGAGGTCTGCAGCGCAAGCCTCACCCGATCGAACCCGCGCGCAAACACCGGCAGTGCATTTCCCTTGTTCATCGCGTGCCTCGCTCTCGTCGTTGCGGCCCCGGGGCGCTAGCCCTTGAACTGCGCAATCTGGTACACGACGCTGCCGTCCCCGCTGCGCAGCTCGTCGATCACCCGGCAGTTGCCGTGACTGCTGCGCACGTGGCGGAATTGCTCGGGCGTGTATTTCAGGCAGACGTTGGTGATCAGATGCCCGTGGACGCCCGCCTTCGACACAGGCTGCAGCGTAACCGCGACGTGGAACTGATCGCCCAGCAGGTTCAGCCGGACGATCGACACGTCATGCTCGCCGTGCGGCTCGAAGCCCTGCTGCCGGCTGACGACTTCGGAGAACCGCACCATGTTCTCGTTGCGGTAGAAATCGTAGATGTGCGCTTCGCGGCCTTCGACGAACAGTTGCATCTCCGACACCACGTAGGTCGACTTGCCGCCGAGATTGCGGATCAGCCGGCCGATCGTCACCGGCAATTCGTTGCCTTCCTGGAACCCGAGCATCGTGATGAAGGTCATGTCCTGGCCCAGATCGATGTGGTTCCACTGCACGTTCCGGTAATCGTCGGCGATGTAGTTGAAACAGCCGGGCGTCTTCAGGAACGGCATGATCGCGTCGCGCATCGCGTGTTCCGACGACTGGTTGATGTCGACCGCCGTGTAGCGCAGATGGTCCGGCCCGCCGCCGCTGACGCCCTTCATCAGTTCGGTCGTCTTGACCGGCTCGGGCCCGAGTTCGATGTAGTGAACATGGCGGCCGCGCGACAACGTGGCGAGACGCTCGCTCAACGCACCGATCGCTTCGCGCAACGATCCTTTTCCGTTGCGATCCGCACATAATGCAGGACTCCGAACCCCCAATTCGTTCAGGTTCCGCATCAAGGAGAAGACTTCACGCCCCGCCTCGCGCTGCCGCGCGGCATCGTCCGTGCGCTGCAACGTCGAATACTTCTCGTGATTCTCGACCGTCCATACCGACTCCGCCTTCAGCTTCCTGTCCCGCACCAATGCATCCACTACAAAATCATTGATAGACATGAATCGTTCCCCGGGATACGTGTCACGCTCGATCGAATGCCTGCCGTCGTCCGCCTGTTGACCCGAGGATAGGGAGGCGCAATAATTCCGTCAATCGACATTACCTGAATCACTGATTCGGAAAATCAAAATCATGCCGCGCACCCTGGACGTCGACCTGCTGCGTACCTTCCACGCCGTCGCGAAGCTCGGCCGCTTCAAGGATGCGGCCGCGTATGTGAATCGCAGCCCGTCGTCGGTCACCGCACAGATCCAGAAGCTCGAGGAGATGGTCGCGCAGCGGCTGTTTACGCGAAACAACCAGGCCGTCGAGCTCACGCAGTTCGGCCACAAGCTGCTCGGCGACACCACCGAGTTCCTGTCGAGCCACGACCGCCTGGTCGAATCGCTGTCGCCGCAGATCCTGACCGGCAAGTTGCGGCTCGGCATCCCCGATTCGTATGCCGCGCATTTCATGGCGGAATTCCTGCCGCGCTTCGCCGCCGACCGGCCGTTGCTCGAACTGACCGTCGAAGCGCGCTCCAGCGAGGAACTGCAGCAGCTGTTTTCCCGCGGCCAGCTCGACATCACGATTGCCGTCGTGCCGAAAGCGCTGCCGCACGCGGAACTGCTCAGCAAGACCCATCCGGTGTGGGTCGCCGCGCGCACCTTCAAGTTCAATCCCGACGCGCCGCTGCCGATCGCCGTGCAGCTGCAGGGATGTCCGTACCGCGACACCGCGCTGAACGCGCTGAAGAAGGCGAAGATCACGCACCGGATGCTGCTCGAGAGCGCGAGCTCGCCGGCGGTCGAAGCGTGCATCGCGAATGGCCTCGCGGTCGGCATCATCGAGCACGACCGCGTGTCCGGCAACCTGACGAGCAACGTCGCGGGGATCGCGCTGCCGGATCTGCCACCGCACCTGATCACGATCCTCACGGACGACAGCAATCGCGCCGCGCTGCATTTGCGCGACGTGCTGAAAAGCACGTTCAGGATCAGCTAGGGTAGAAGAGTCATCAGCAGGTCGAGGCCGAACCGCTGCTGATAGAGGTGTTTCGCGTCGCCGTAGTGAATTCGCGTCGATCCGAGTGCTTCGCCAGGTGTAGTCGAAATTGCTACGATCGAAGCCGAATCGGCTACACCATTCCCGTAGACCGCCGGCCCATTGCAGGCCGGCGGCCTTCTCTCGTCAACCGCCGAGATACGCCTGCTTGATGCGGTCGTTCGCGAGCAGGTTCGCGCCCGTGTCGGCGAGCACCACGCGCCCCGTTTCGAGCACGTAGCCGCGATCGGCCACACCCAGCGCCTTGTTCGCGTTCTGCTCGACCAGGAACACCGTGACACCCTCGTCGCGAATCGTCCGGATGATGTCGAAGATCTGCGCGATCACGAGCGGTGCGAGGCCGAGCGTAGGCTCGTCGAGCAGCAGCAGGCGCGGCTTGCTCATCAGCGCCCGGCCGATCGCCAGCATCTGCTGCTCGCCGCCCGACATCGTGCCGGCCCGCTGCGCCGCGCGTTCCTTCAGGCGCGGAAACAGCTTGAACACGTGCTCGATGCCGTCGTCGATTTCATGACGGCTCGCGAAGAACCCGCCCATCTTCAGGTTCTCGAGCACCGTCAGGCTCGGGAACACGCGCCGTCCTTCCGGCGAGATTGCCATCCCCTGCCGCATGATCTGGTGCGTCGACATCGCGGTGATGTCGTTGCCCTCGAACAGCACGCGGCCCGACGACGCGCGCGGCGTGCCGCATACGGTCATCATCAGCGTCGTCTTGCCGGCGCCGTTGCTGCCGATCAGCGTGACGATCTCGCCCTTCTTCACCTCGATCGACACGCCCGCGAGCGCCTCGACCGCGCCATAGTGCGTATGGACCTGTTCCAGCTTCAGCATCACTCTTCCCCCAGATACGCCTTGATCACGCGCGGGTCGTTGCGGACCGCTTCCGGCGTGCCGATCACGATCGGCCGGCCGTGCTCCATCACGAGGATGCGGTCCGACACGCCCATCACGAGGCTCATGTCGTGTTCGATCAGCAGCACCGACACGCCGAACTCGTGGCGCAGCTTGTCGATCAGGTGCTGCAGCTCGATCTTTTCCTGCGGGTTGAGACCGGCCGCCGGTTCGTCCAGCATCAACAGGCGCGGCTCGGTGATCATGCAGCGCGCGATCTCCAGACGCCGCTGGTGCCCGTACGACAGCGTGCCCGCCTGCCGGTTGGCGACCGACTTCAGCCCCATCCGGTCGAGCCACACGGCCGCGCGTTCGAGCGCTTCCTTCTCGGCGCGACGATACGCGGGCGTCGAGAACAGGCCCGGCAACAGCCCGGACTTCACCTTGCGGTGCTGCGCGACGAGCAGGTTCTCGACGACCGTCAGCGACTTGAACAGGCGGATGTTCTGGAACGTGCGCACGAGGCCCTTCAACGCGATCTGGTGGCTCGGCAGCCCGGCGATCGCGTGGCCGTCGAGCACGACGTCGCCGCCGGTCGGCTTGTAGAAGCCGCCGACGCAGTTGAACACCGTGGTCTTGCCCGCGCCGTTCGGCCCGATGATCGCGAACACCTCGTTGCGGCGCACGTCGAAATCGATGCCGTCCACCGCGAGCAACCCGCCGAAGCGCATCTGCAGCCCGGCGACCTTCAACAGTTCCGTATTCGCGCTCATTGCGGCAGCTCCACGTGGGGACGGCTCGCGGGCAGCAGGCCCTGCGGACGCCACATCATCATCAACACCATCACGAGACCGAAGATCAGCATCCGGTACTCGGCGAAGCCGCGCGCGACTTCCGGCAGCACGGTCAGCAGGATCGCCGCGAGAATCACGCCGAGCTGCGAGCCCATCCCGCCGAGCACGACGATCGCGAGGATCAGCGCCGATTCGATGAAGGTGAACGATTCAGGATTCACGAGGCCCTGGCGCGCCGCGAAGAACGCGCCGCCGATACCGGCGAACGCCGCGCCGAGCGTGAACGCCGACAGCTTGATGCGCGTCGGGTTGAGACCCAGCGAACGGCAGGCGATCTCGTCGTCGCGCAGCGCTTCCCACGCGCGGCCCATCGGCATGCGGATCAGGCGGCTCGTCACGAACAGCGTGAAGCCGACCAGCACCAGCGCGATCAGGTACAGGAAGATCACCATGTGCTCGCCGCTGTATTCCAGCCCGATCAGTTCATGGAACGTCTTCGCGCCTTCGACGCTCGCCGAGCGTGCCATCTCGAAACCGAACACCGTTGGCTTCGGAATGCTCGAGATGCCGTCCGGGCCGCCCGTGAGGCTCGTCAGGTTGTTCGCGAGCAGGCGGATGATTTCGCCGAAGCCGAGCGTGACGATCGCGAGATAGTCGCCGCGCAGGCGCAGCACCGGGAAGCCGAGCAGGAAGCCGAACGTCGCTGCGGCGATCGCCGCGATCGGCAGGCACTCCCAGAACGACAGCCCGAAATACTGGTTCAGCATCGCGTACGTATAGCCGCCGACCGCGTAGAACCCGACATAGCCGAGATCCAGCAGCCCCGCGAAACCGACCACGATGTTCAGCCCGAGGCCGAGGATCACGTAGATCAGCGCGAGCGTCGCGACGTCCACCGCGCCGCGCGAACCGAAGAACGGCCATACGAGCCCGACCGCGAGCAGCACCCAGATGATCGCGCGCTGCTGCTGCGCGCCCATCGCGGGCATCGCCGGCAGCTTCACCGCCGATTTCGCGCGCACGAGCCACGGCTTGAACAGCTGGAACAGGAACACGGCCGCGACCGCGATCCACACCGGACGCCAGTGCGGCGTGAGCACCACCTGATAGCCGTCGAGCTTCAGCTGCAGGCCGAGCACCGGGATCGTGAGGATCGCCGTCAGGAGCGCGGCGGCCGCGGCATTCTTCAGCGCCTGGCCGACCGACGCGTCGGCGGCCGGGCGGCGAACGGAAATGACTTGACTCATCTGCGTCTCCCTCAGACCTTTTCGATGTCCGACTTGCCGAGCAGGCCGGTCGGGCGGAAGAGCAGGATCAGCACGAGCAGGCCGAACGCGACCACGTCCTTGTACTCGGCCGGCATGTAGCCTGCGGCGAAGGTTTCGGCGAGGCCCAGCAGCACGCCGCCGAGCATCGCGCCCGGGATGCTGCCGATCCCGCCCAGCACCGCGGCGGTGAACGCCTTGATGCCCGCGACGAAGCCGATGTACGGATTCAGCTTGCCGATCGTCAGCCCGATCAGCACGCCGCCGACGGCCGCGAGCATCGCGCCGAGCACGAACGTGAACGAGATCACGCGGTTCGTGTCGATGCCGAGCAGGTTCGCCATCTTCATGTCTTCGGCGCACGCGCGGCACGCGCGGCCCATCCGCGAATGCGAGATGAATAGCGTGAGCGCGATCATCAGCACGACCGTCACGCAGACGATCAGCAGACGCGCATACGGAATCGTCACGTCGTAATCGCCGCCGAGATGGATGTCGAATGCGCCGGAGATCAGCACCGGCACGGACACGTCGCGCGCGCCCTGGCCGATCTGCACGTAGTTCTGCAGGAAGATCGACATGCCGATCGCGGAGATCAGCGGCACGAGGCGCGGGCCGCCGCGCAGCGGGCGATATGCGACACGTTCGACCGCGAAGCCGTACAGGCCGGTGACGAGCACCGATACGATCAGCGCGGCGCCGAGCACGAGCGGCAGCGGATAGCCGGCGGAGATGCCGATGGCGGTGAGGGTCACGAGGCCCACGTAGGCGCCGATCATGTAGATCTCGCCGTGGGCGAAGTTGATCATGCCGATGATGCCGTAGACCATCGAGTAGCCGATGGCGATCAACGCATAGATCGCACCCAGCGTCAGGCCGTTGACCAGCTGCTGGGCGAATTGAGGAAAGAAGTCAGTCATGTGCGGGAAGCTCCCGTTGGCGCTGGGTCGCGTGCCGTCGCCGGATCACGGCGGTCGGCCGCGCGCAACGCACGGTGTCGTCTCGGGCCGCCCGTCGGCCGCGCAATGCGGTCATGCGCGGCGCGAATGCACGCCCGCCCCGTCCGGGTCTCGGACAGGGCGGGCGCGCGGGCGGGTACGCCGGATTACTTGGCGGCGGTCTTCGTCGCGTCCTTGTGCCATGTGTAGACGACGAACTTGAACGCCTTCAGGTCGCCCTGGGCGTCATACGCGACCTTGCCGATCGGCGTGTCGAACGTCGTCTTGTGCATGTACGCGGCGACCTTCGTCGGGTCGGTCGTCTTCGCGCCGGCGATCGCGTCGGCGATGATCTTCACCGCTGCGTACGACGGCATCTGGAACGGGCCGTTCGGGTCGCGCTTCTTGTCCGCGAACGCCTTCACGAGCGCCGCGTTGGCCGGGTCGGCCGAGAAGTCGGCCGGCAGCGTGACGAGCATGCCTTCCGAAGCCGGGCCGGCGATCGCCGTCACGTCCTTGTTGCCCACGCCTTCGGGGCCCATGAACGTCGCCTTCACGCCCTGCTCGCGCGCCTGGCGCATCAGCAGGCCCATTTCCGGGTGATAGCCGCCGAAGTAGACGAAGTCGACGCCTTGCGACTTCAGCTTCGTGATGATCGCCGAGTAGTCCGAATCGCCGGCGTTGATGCCTTCGAACAGCACGACCGGGATCTTCGCGCCTTCGAGGTCCTTCTTCACCGACGACGCGATGCCCTGGCCGTACGACTGCTTGTCGTGCAGAATCGCGACCTTCTTCGGCTTCACGTTGTTGATGATGTAGTGCGCGGCGGCCGGGCCTTGCTGGTCGTCACGGCCGATCGTGCGGAAGATGAAGTGGCGCTTCTTGCCTTCCGTCAGCTGCGGCGCGGTGGCCGACGGCGTGACCATCACGATGCCTTCGTTCTCGTAGATGTCGGAGGCGGGGATCGTCGAACCCGAGCACACGTGGCCGATCACGTACTTGATCTTCTGGCTGACGATCTTGTTGGCGACGGCGACGGCCTGCTTCGGTTCGCATGCGTCGTCCATCTGCACGACTTCGAACTTGTTGCCGCCCGCGCCGCCTGCCGCGTTGATCTGTTCGATCGCGGTCAGCGCGCCGGCCTTCACCATGTCGCCGTATTGGGCGACCGAGCCGCTCATCGGACCAGCGATGGCGATCTTCACGGTTTCCGCTTGCGCGGCGGCGGCGCCGGCGGCGAACAGCACGGCGGCGACGGAAATGGACGTAAGACGGGACAGCGTCATCTGGGAGCTCCTCGATGTTGTTTAGTCATACGGGCAAAGGCGGCATGACTTGCGCAATCGAACAGCACCCGGGGCGAGGACATGGGACACGCCCGAGACACATGAAGACGGACCTGCGGATGGATGTTGCGTAGCGGGGCCCGGCTCTTGCAGTCCCCCAAGGGGGACGTCTGGTTCGGAAAGACATCGTGATGCGTCTTGCATTGCGCAAGCGTTTCGCCTGCCCCGCTTGCCAACTGCTTGTTCGGAGGGATGGTCCGACAGCCGTTGGCAAGGCAGTCGAAATTATATGGGGGTTTTTAAATCGTCTGTCAAAAATGCCGCTTCTATGAGGGAAAACACGGAGAAACTTGGCTGGGGAGAGGTGGCGATTTGGGAGCAACTCGGGTGGGGGGAGAACGTTTGCGGTGGGTGCAATTGGGTTGCGATTTTGGGTGGGGTTGTGGGGTGGTGGCTTGATGGGTGGGGCTTTGCGGCGATTGGTGGTTGTGGATCGTGCGATTTTTTGTTTTTGGGGGTCGGTGTGTTTTAAATCAATCGACTGAGGATTGCGTGGTCGCGCACCAACGCGGGGCGGCGGGTTGGATCGGTTAATCCTTCCATATGCTAACGTTTACGGCACTTACGAAAGCTCGTTGTTATTTTTATGAAATAATGCGAACTCGCCTCTGCAATCCAGCCAGCCTCCCTGCGAACCGCGCCCGCCGCGCTTCGCCGTCGCTTCAGGGCCGCTTCAACGCCCGTCCGTCGTTCAGTCTCGCCAGCCAGTGATCTGCCGTTTTTTCAATGCACATCACCTGCTTCGGATCGCATATGAATCATCCCTTCCGTCTTTCTTCCGCCGCCGCGCTTGCTTGTGCGCTTTCTGTTTCTACCGTCGACGCCTCGGGCCGCGATTCGCTGGTCGATCGCTCCGGCGGTGCCAACGTGTTTCGTTCGGAACGTCAGGCCGTGGCTCGCGATGATGTGCGCTCCGCACGCGTAAACCGACGCGTAAAGTACGCTGCGCCGACTGAACGCAGCCCGTTCGATACGCCTGATACGCGGCCGGTGCGTGTGTCAGGCGATACGCTCGAATCGCACACTCCGGCCGTATCCGAATCCGATTTCGTATTGCCCGCGAATCGCGTTGCGCTCGGCGCGGGTGGGAGCGACAGCCTCGGGCGCGCTTTGCCCGGATATGAACAGCGTGCGCAGAACTGGGACGAATACCTGCGGGCGAATGGTTCGCGACCTGTCGGCAGCGGCGGCTCGTATGCGCCAACGCGGACTTACGATGCCGCGCGCGGGCCGCACGGTACGCCGAATCCGTTTGATCCGTCAGTGCCGCAACCGGAGACCCGGACGTTCTACGACAACGGCGCCGGTACGCATTGCACGGCTACAGGTGGAGCTGGAACGTCGCGGTCGTCGTGCAATATTGCCTGGTGATGTGCTGGGGACGGCCGATGGCAACTAGCCTGCCCGGCGCGCTGCGCGACGTCGCGCAGCGCGGCCGCACCTCGCGGCGTTGCCTTTTACAGTTTCGTGATGATCAGCCTGCCAGGCTCAATATCGATCCGCGCCTTCTGGCCGGGTACAAAACACGCATCTTCGATCAGCCACATTCCACCAATCTTCATGTACGGGTAGAACTTCTCCGGCTTGATGTCGGTTTTCGGGGTACCCCACATTTCCTGGATCGTGACGAAACGTTCCGTCTTCGGTGGTCGTGCTTTATGATTCGGCTTAGCCATGGGCAACTCCTGCTTAGTTGGCTGTGGTTAGCGGGTCGTGAGTGTTCCTAGCACTTGCGGCCCGCGCTCGTTTACTACAGCGTTTTTTGTGGTCTGGACTCCTCCTTTGTTTTTTGCCCCGATGAAAGCAATGTTTCGATAGGGACCGGTTACGTTGCGTCCATTCGCGCGCGCGATGCACGCGCGATCATCACTGGACATTGCCTATTAGACCATCGCGGACGCCCAATATTTGCGGCTTGCGCGAACGTTAGCCATTAGGCATAGGCACGCAATTTCGCCCGTGTGCGCCGCGTCATTGCATGCACAGATGCGGAAGGAAAAGTAATCGACGCGGCCGTCGATCGGCCTCGGGACGCGATCATTCGAAACAGTTCGAATGAATTGGCTTCACGCGCGGCACGAGCACGGTTCGATACAGAAGCGACTGCTGCTCCGTCTCTTCCGATTTCCCGACATAAAGAAGTTGCTCGCTGGAAACGTTCGTTTTCTATAGCCTTGACAGGCTGCAATCAACGGCGGATTCAACCGGTCGATGCAACATTGATGGAATCGTTCAGCCGGTGTCTCGTCGATATGACTTATCCGCACGCAGGGCTGCAGTCGCCAGCATCAGAACGGGCAGTACAACTGGATTACGCGATCCGGTAGATCGGCGAACTCATAACCCGAAGGTTACAAGTTCAAATCCTAATCCCACAACCAAAACCCAGTAAGGCTTTGCGCGATTTCCACAGTCTTTTGGTAGTCCATTCTTTTGCGATTTTGGGCAATAGGTGGGAAAACACAGCGAAATTCCGGCGAGAATCCGTCGCACCATCAAATCCGCTTTCGAGCAGTTTTTTTCGAGGCCTGCAACAACGTTGGCCCCGCCATCCTTCCCACGTTCAAGTCCCAAATGACGAATGCGGACAATGGGCGACGAAGGGCCGCCCTGTGCCCCCGCTCAGACCGCGAGCGCGAGCGTCCAGCTACACACCGGGAACACGACAAGACTTCAAAGCCATTACCAGCATTGGCAAAGGGCTTGGTCGTTTACGGGCCGTCCATGTGCGATTTGAATACCAGACACTCGAAAGTGCCACCGCATTATCAAAATGGTGGCATCTAGAGCGAAAGTTCATTAAGAATTTTCGATAATTTCGGCAAAGCTTCGCGGACAAATTTATTGTCAACTTCAATAGACCGCCAATATGCCAGTTTACCCAGGATTTGCCTAAGATGAAGCGGAGATTTTCTATTTTTTCTTAGATAGGTCGCAGGACCATGCTTAAGAATAAAATAAACTGCCTGCCTTATCTCGCGCTTATACCCTCTCTTGAGTGAAATGCTATTTTCACCGACCACAAGACCAGTCACCACTCTTCGGCCGTGGCCGTTCATCAGCCGGGTCTTTTCTGAATTTATCACCAACCCTTCTGAAAGACATATTTTCTCTACACTAGAAATGAACCCGAGGCCTATCGACTCGCCAGAGAAGGTTAAATCGTCAGCATATCGCGTATAAATCAAGCGACAACGAGTCGCCAATCCCGCGAGGCGAAGGTCTAATTTTTTGAATAAAATATTACTCAAAGCTGGACTCGTTGCCCCGCCTTGCGGCAAGGCACCTCTAACGGTGCATAAGCGCGCCAAAAAGAATGCTACCTCCGTGGCATACCCTAACTCGGAAAAATATCGCCACACAAGCTCAAAGGAAATCGATGGAAAGAAATCCTTGACATCCATCTTTAATATTGGCCTGCCTGACGAATGCGCTACAGCATTGGTGCGAATATTTCGCTTTGTTCGATAAGAGTGAACGCAGTCGGATGGCAGGCTTTGAGCGAGGATATGGCGAGCAATCCAGCGTTGGCACTCCAATAGAGAACGATATGGTGCTTCAATGGGGCGAGTGCCACCGCGCCGTTTCTTGATTTCAAATTGGCGATAGTGGCTTTCCGTCCCAAAAATCAGCGACCCCAGATGCTCATTGGTTCGACCAAGAAGCTTGGCTAAATGCTCAAAACTGAAAATTACTGGAACGTTATTTTCGACGAGCTTGGCAGCATAATCGCCCAGAACAGCCAGGCGGTCTTCCTGAAGGCCAATATCTCTGTAATATTTTTTCCAATCTTTGGACCGAGAAAGAAGGGTCATGGATTCTCTCGTGAGTGCCTCCACTGGCTACCAATACATCATTTATTGCACCTAATCTCGAACGAGCATTATGCGCGAGAGCGCATAAGCGCAGGTCGAGTTAGGTACGACGGAGCCGATGCGAAAGCATCGGGTTCGTCGTAGGCTCACGCGCCACAACGTGGCGTGTGAGCCTTGCAGCGAGATGGGCCGTTACCCAACCGGAGCAATTCAAACTCCAACGTCTAGCCTGTGGAGGCGATAGCATCTTACCCCATTCGCGTTTGCCGGAGAAGGACTTTTTTTCGAAGCGATGGGGGAAGCTCTGTCCATTTTGGAACATATGCCGAATTTATCGGTAGCGGTGCTTGCATAAAATTTGCTGGAATACTGGGGTGTTGACGCTCGGCATCGGTTGGCCCCGCTTTTCCAGGAGTTGCCGCAGAAAGTTGTATCAGTATCTTAAATCCTTCCGGAGTCAAAGATATTACATCTTCAGAAATACTAACAAGCCCCAAATTTTGCAATTTCCTTATTGTCTTCGCGAGTTCCGCCGGCGAAAGCAACGTCCGCTGAAAAGCGGTGTAGAGGTGAAGCGAACCCGTTGAGCTCGAAACGAACCCCTTAATAACGGATAATTCGCTTCTGGACAAATTGGGGAAGTTATGAAAATTATTCATAGCGCCTAAACAATGTCTCTCTTAACGCTCCGGAGCGCAATTCCGGCCACCAAAAAACCGGGAAAACGGAGTTTGGAATATTGGTTTCAGAACCAAACAACGCTTCCGCCGCTCCATACCCACAAAATGGAAGATTTTTACCGTTGATCTTCTCTGCGAGACGTCCCTCAAGTCGACTCATCTCATATCGCGCATTGTCAAGCTCGTCTCCGGCGTAGTGGCCAGTTATTCCCTTCTCAAGTTCGTTGCATACGTAGACATCTCGCACCAAATGCGAGAATTTAAATTTTGCCGCTCGCATGCCAGCCATCATGGCTACGTATATCTCGGGCTTAGTTAGATGTTTTGGCCAATTCTTTCTTATGTAGTCGGCGCGGATCTTTATCGTTTGCCCGGTTCCAAAAAACTCATCAACCAGAACTATGTTGGGGCATCTATTTGCAAGGGAATTGACTTTGTTGGCCTTACTTACAAGCGGATAAGCACCGCCTCCCAATCTGGATAGCGATGGCTTCAGAGCGTGCAACACGAACTGACCGCTGTCAGATAAATCATCCCAACTGATTGCGGCGATTTGCGTTGACACCGGATCGAGCCCCCATACATTTACCACTTGATTTGCAATTGACTCGAATGATTTCTTATACTCGTCAGCACCAAGATACGTAAATCGCCCCAGCAGATCCAAGAGAAGATCAATTTCAGAATTTGACTCGCACTCGCCGAGTAATTTGTAAACTTGACTTTCTCGATCACAAAGCCATGGATTATTCATAAATAATTTTACGGCCTTGCTAATAAAGTATTTTGTGGTTTCGCTTATCTCTTTCACCTTAGTCTTCCCTGCGGAGACATCAATCTGGCGTGGCTTTAATCGCCGAATGTAGCAAATATCGGCATTTCGGGAAATTAACTTAACCCGGCAGTTTCCGCAACCACGAAACTGTGCAGCCGAGCGCGCTGGGTTCGCCGCTCACAGTTCCAGAACTTTACGACGTACATCGGCGCGGCCACAGCGCGCGAACGGAGCTCGCGCTCTTCGATAAGCCGTTCAGCCCCGCCTTCGGCTCACATCAACGCGGTGCTCGCATGGTCGGTCGGCGATCAGGTTCAGTCTTGCAAATTCCAGTCTTTTAGCGGCTGTCGAGTCGCGACCGTGCCAAGACTACTCGCTTAGGCGACACCGCATGGTGTCGAATGACTGGAACGCGTCGAAGTTCAGCCATATGACACCGTTGAGCGAGCGTCGCTTCGTGGCCGGAAGTCGCCAGTCGCCGCCCTGCGCGGCTCCACCGGCGACTTCCGCCCCGGAACCGACTTTCACCGATCCCCGCAACGGTCACTTGATGAGGGCCGCCACGTCAGATCGTATCGGATTTTGCCCCCCGGATTGCTATCCCGTCCAGTCGGTTAATCTTCGTTCTTGCCTGCGCGAGGGTGGTATACCCACGCTCGGACAGCGATACGACAGTAAGTAACATCCAGGCCACCAGTTGGCAAGACCTTGCTATTGTGCCGTCGCAAATGTGATCGTGTGACGCGCCGTGTACGGCTCGCGAGCGTAGTCCGTATAAGCGCTTGATCTCCGCTCGCAATTCACAATACTGAGAAACGCTTTGAAACTGAAATCCTCCAAAGACCGGCAAGCTCGCTAAACGACGCGGAACGCGTACGGATAGTTGACGATCACCAAAACCTTCCCGACAGGCGTTTTCGGGACAATATCTTGAAATTGAAAGGTTCAATATTGAAATCGTCTGGCGATATCGCAACCCTTGTCCTGTATGCAGAAAAACAGCGCAATAATATTGAAGACCGCCATTACGTCTGACGAGAAACGCCCCAAAAGCAACATGTTTCCGACCGAAAACGCCTACTCATATTGAACCCCGCACAAGAATGAGTAATATGCCTGAAAGGCTGTCAAAAAGAACGCATCGCGCGGGGTAGCCAAATGCAACGGAACGAGTTGATTCCATCAGCATTGCTCGACGACATCTACGCTGCAGCACTGGGCGATCAGAGATGGGAAGTCGTGCTCGACGGCTTGCGATCGTCGGTCGGCGTGCGCATGGCCACGCTGCTGTCGTTCGACGATGCGGCGGGAGTGCCGGTCATCGACCGGGCTGCGGGCGACGACGAGCCGTGGGTTGCCGATTGCCGCCGCGCATACAACACCGAGTTCTATCTGTATGACCCGGTCGTACCGATCGCCGGCAACTGGCCGACTGGTCGCTGGTTCGAGGACGTCAAGCAACTGTCCCGCCCGCAGCGCGAACACTGCGTGTTCTACCAGGAATTCCTGAGGCCATACGGAATCGGCAGCATCGCCGGCCTGTATATCCATCGCGGCGAGCACACCGGCGCATTCCTCAGCGTACAGAGCGGCCCCGAATCGCAGGGCCTGTCGGACGCACAGCGCGTCGCGATCGAAAGCATGGGCGCACACATCAGCCGCGCGTTGCGGATCGAGGCACGCATCGGCGAACTCGAAGCACGCGTGGCCGCCGCGGAATCGGCGCTCGATGCGCTTCCGGTGCCGGTGTTCTTACTCGGCGCGCAACGCGAACTCCGCTATACGAATCGCGCAGCCGATCAACTGATCGCGGCGGAACCTGCGCTGCGAATCGTAAACGGGCGCTTCGCGCCGGAAGGCTGCGTCGACGATGCGCAATGGCGGCACGCGTTCGCGCGCGGTGGGCTGTTGCTGCGCCGTGCGACGGGCGAACCGCTGCCGCTTGCGCTGATACCGGTGCCCGGACAGTCACGCCTCGTGCGCGAACGGCCCGGCGTCGCGGCATTGATGACGGCGGCCGACCTGCGTTCGCCGGCGGCACGCGCGCAGCGGCTGCGCGTGTTCTACGGACTGTCGTCGGCCGAAGCCGATCTCGCGGTGCTGCTGTGCTGCGACGGACGCTCGCCGCAGGAATGCGCCGAGCTGCGCGGCGTGTCGATCGGCACGATCCGCTCGCAGATCAAGTCGATCTATGCGAAGACGGAAGTGACGCGGGCGGCGCAATTGACGTCGCTGGTCATGCAGACGTGACGCCCCCTCACCTCGGCGACACCACAATCGCCGCCCTCCGGTTCTGCGCCCGCCCGGCGGGTGTCCGGTTATCCCCCACCGGATCGCTCTTCCCCTTCCCGACCACCACGATCTGCTTGCCGTCCAGCCCCACATCCACAAGCTCGATCGCCACCACCTCCGCCCGCCGCCGGGACAACTCGAGATCGTAAGCCGTCTCCCCTTCCTCGTCCGAGTACCCATAAACCCGCACGCCATTGATCCCGGCCGACCTCAACGTCCTCCCGATCCGCTCGACGATCCGCCTGACGACCGGCTTGAGGTTATACCGATCAAAGTCAAACAAAATCGGCCCCGTCGACCCGAACTCGAACCCCTGCTCGGTCTCCTGAAACCCGGCCGACTTCAGCGCCGTGACCTGCGTCTGCGTGAGCCCACGATGAAGCGGCGGCGTCTTGCACCCGCCGAGCAGCAGGCACAGCAGCACCGCGCTCGCGACGCACATCCTCCCCATGCTCACAGATAACGCGTTTTTCATCACAGTCCCCTTCCTTCGCATGCGCGCGCATCGCGTGCGCTTCTTATCCCGCCGCCGCGGCCTCGCCCGCAGCGCGAAACGATCGACGTCAAACCGGCCCGGCTACGCCTTCCGACAACTGCCACGACCCCGGCCGCGCACGCTTGGCGCGGTACATCGCGGCATCCGCCGCGCGCAGCAAGCCGCTCGCGTCGGACGCGTGGTCGGGATACAGCGCAACGCCGGCACTCATCATGGTGGCCACCATGCGTCCGTCGGGCAACTCGATCGACGACACCATGCCGGACAAAATCTGGTCGGCGATCAGGCACACGCTGTCCGTGTCGCGCACACCCGTCAGCATCACCGCGAATTCATCGCCGCCCAGGCGAGCGACGAGATCGGTTTCGCGCACCTGCGCGCGCAACCGTGCCGCGACGCCGACCAGCACCGCATCGCCGGCATCGTGGCCAAGGCAGTCGTTGATTTCCTTGAAGCGGTCGCAGTCGAGATACAGGATGGCGACCCGCTGCCCCGTCAACACGGCGTCGCAGAGTGCCAGCGACAGACGCGACTCGAACTGCACGCGGTTGGGCAAACCCGTGAGCGCATCGTGCGTCGCCTTGTATTCGAGCGACGCGTTCTCGTCACGCAGCGTGTTCTGCCACTCCTCGAGTTCATCGAGCAGCGCATTGAAGTCGTCGCCGAGCTGGTTCAGTTCGGCGATCGCCACGGGCTCGACGCGCCGCGCGAACGCACGCTCGCGCCGCACGGCGTGCGCGACGGCGGCAAGCGCGCGCAGCGGCGCGACGATGTTGCGCAGCAGACGCTTCGAGCTGATGTAAGCGCCGAACACGCTGACGACGAGACAGCCGAGAATGCCGCCGATGCCACCAAGCAGGAATCCGAAGAACTGATGCCCGCGGCCACGCACGATCACCTGACCGACGACGATGCCGTCGTGCATCACCGGAACGGTCACGGCCCCCGGCAACGCGAGATCGGCGACGACGCGCTCGAGCCCGGCGATCCGGCCGCCGGCAGGCAGCTTCCAGGTCGCGAACAACTGCCCCTTGTTGTCCGTGACGACCACCTGCGCGACGTCCTCGTCGCTGGCGATCGTCGCGATCGCTTCGCTCGCCGCGGCACGGTCGCCGAACACGAGCGCCGCCTCGACCGTGTAACCGAGCGAGCGGGCCAGCAGGTTCAGGTTGTTGCCGGCGTACGCACGCAACGCGATCACGGCGACGACGATCAGCGACACGGCGGCCATCGTCACCGCGACGAACGCCAGGCGCAGGTGCGCGCGGCGCAACACGCTTTGCAGCGTCGGGCGGGGCACGCGTGAGGATGCGATGGGGGGCGCGGAACGTGTCATGGCGTCAGCGTCCGCCGCGCGAGGTTGAGCACGTTCGGATGCACGCGCACGCCACTGCGCGCGACGGCGTCGAGATTGATGTCGAACGTCACGTGCTCGCCTTCGACCGTCAGACAGAACATGCTGCCCGCGGTGCACGACGGATCGTGTTCGGCGATGGTCAGCACCGGATGGCCGGCGAGCGCGGTTCTCACCCGCATTCGCTCGTCGTTGCCGAGCGCGCCGAGATACACGACGTCGCAGGCGATGCCGAGCGAGGGATCATCGAAGCGGACGCGCTGCACGTCGAGCACGGTCGAGCCGGCCTGCATCGTGTCGGTGAGGTCGCCCGCGTAGTCGGGCCTGCCCGTCACGCACAGATGCAGGCGCACGGGCGTCGTCGGCCAGCGCGTGAAACTGACGATGCCGAGCACGACCTGGCGTACGTTGGAGTCGTGTGACGAAAAGGCGGGACCCGTCGGGCCGGCGGGCGTCGCGGTGGCTGCGACGTGCATCGTGTCGACCAGCTCATCCCTGTCGGCAAGCGATCCGGCAAGGACGGAAGGGACAACGCTCAGAACGCAAACGATTGCGATGAATGCGTGACGCAACGACGCGACTCGGCCCGACCGGCCGGACGCCGTCCGCGCGGCGATTGCCGCCGCGCCCGCTGGCGTCGATGCGGCCGCATGCTTCGCGGCCGTCGCGCACACACTCGCATCCATGATGGAAACATCGGTTGCAGTCGTTCCCGGCCCTGCCTCCTGCCTGTCGTGTGCGCGCGCAGGTACCGTGTCACGCACATGATTGCTTCCATCTTAGGTAAAAATTCGCAACCCGAACCAGTGGGATACTCCCGCCAAATCGCAATCGGAAAATAGGGCGAATCGGTGCGATGCGCGACGATGCGAGTGAACGTGTTTGCCGACGACGCTCGAGCCTCGCCTTCGAAAATTGATCAGTGGATTGAGCGTGCGGGCGCGTCAACCTTCATACATTCGTCCCGGCTTCGACGGATCTTCATCCACCGCCCGACGCGCATCTTCTGCCAGAAGCGGTCACGTCATTTCTCCCGTCGCGATCGCCCCGCGAGCGGCACCGCCGGCCACGAATCGATATCGACGAAAATACCGGTGCGAGAATCCTGCCGCCACACGCCGGCATGCGGGAGCCGGCCTGCACATTGGAGCGCCATGAAAGTCGAAAACTCGGAACTCGAAGCCTTCGTCGCCGTTGCGGAACTCGGCACGTTCCATCGCGCGGCGGAAAAGCTGCACCTGACACAGCCGGGGCTGTCGCGCCGCATCCAGAAGCTCGAACAGACGCTCGGCGTCGAGTTGTTCCAGCGCACCACGCGCAGCGTGACGCTCACGGGCGTCGGCCGCCAGTTCCTGCCGATGGCGCGCGAGCAGATCGCGCAGCTCGGGATGATGCTGTCGTCGATCCAGGAGATCGCGCAAAAGCGCTACGGCAAGGTGCGGCTCGCGTCGATCCCGACGGTCGTCGCGCAGGCGCTGCCCGACGTGCTGCGCCACTATGCGGCCAGGTATCCGCAGGTCGCCGTGCAGATCCTCGACGGCAATCACGACTTCGTGCTGTCGCAGGTGCGCGCGGGCATCGCCGAGTTCGGCGTGAGCCTGCACCCCGGCGACGACGACGATCTGGTGTTCGAACCGCTCTTCACCGACCGCTACGTGCTCGCGACCCACGAGGACGATCCGCTGGCGCGCGCGGACGCCGTCACGCTCGGCGAACTGCGGCACGCGAAGCTGATCATCGGCGGCCGCGACAGCGGCAATCGTCTGCTGCTCGAAATGCTGATGGGCCAGGAGGCGGTGCGAACCCGCTGGTTCTACGAGGTCGAGCACATCTCGTGCGTCGCCGCGCTGGTGGCGGCCGGCGTCGGCAGCGCGATCCTGCCCGAAAGCGCGCTGCGTGCGTACGGCTCGCCGGCGGTGCGCGCGGTGCCGATCGCGAGCCCGACGATCGACCGCACGGTCGGCATCGTGCGGCATCGCACCATCTCGATGTCGAGCTTCGCGAGCGATCTCCTTGCGCTGGTGAAGGCAGCGTTCGCGTAACGCGGCGGGCGCGGCGCTCGCATTGATGCCGGTTTCGCATGAATCGCGAGCCGAACGGCATTGGACGCCTGAAAAATGGCTGGCGACGATGGTGGCGAACATGAACGACGGACACGGGCAGCCCGCCGGTCCGGGCAGATTCCGGAGGAGCCACCATGCATTTCGACTTGATCCTGCGCCGCGGCGAGCTGATCGACGGTACGGGAGCCGCGCGCTTCGAGGCCGATCTCGGCGTGACGGGCGAGCGCATCGCCGCGATCGGCGACCTGGGCGGCGCGACGGCGGCACACACGCTCGACGCGAGCGGCCTGGTCGTCGCGCCGGGCTTCATCGACAGCCACACGCACGACGACGCGTTCGTGCTGACCGATCCCGACGTCGAGCCGAAGGTCGCGCAAGGCGTCACGACGGTGATCGCCGGCAACTGCGGGATCAGTCTCGCCCCGCTGCTCGCCGAACGCGACGTGCCGCAGCCGCTCGACCTGCTGGGCGCGTGGCAGTCGTTTCGCTTTCCGTCGTTTCGCGCGTATCTCGACGCGCTCGACGCAACGCCCGCCGCCGTGAACACGGCGGCCCTGCTCGGCCATTCGACGCTGCGCGTGCGGCACATGGCCGATCTCGATCGCGCGGCCAGCGCGGCGGAGATCGCGGCGATGGCGGCCGACGTGCGCGAAGCGATGACGGCCGGCGCGTTCGGCGTCTCGTCGGGCACCTTCTACCCGCCCGCGGCGGCCGCGACGACCGACGAGCTGATCGACGTGTGCGCGCCGCTGCGCGAGACGGGCGGCGTGTTCGCAACGCACCTGCGCGACGAAACCGACGCGATCATCGCGTCGCTCGACGAAGCGTTCTCGATCGGACGCGCGCTCGACGTGCGCGTCGTGCTGTCGCATCACAAGGTGGCCGGCAAGGCCAACCACGGCCGCTCGGTCGAAACGCTCGCGCATATCGACGCGCAGCGCACACGGCAACCGCTGTGCATCGACTGCCATCCGTATCCCGCCACGTCGACGATGCTGCGCGCGGATCGCATCCGCCAGTCGTCACGCGTGATCCTGGCCTGGTCGAAGCCGCATCCCGAGCTCGCGGGCCGCGACTTCCACGAACTGCTGCCGCTGTTCGGCGATTCCGTCGACGCCGCGATCGACGCGCTGCGCCCCGCCGGCGCGATCTACTTCGTGATGGACGAGGCGGACGTGGAACGCATCATGCGCCACGAACTGACGATGATCGGCTCCGACGGCCTGCCCAACGACACGCGCCCGCACCCGCGGCTGTGGGGCACGTTCCCGCGCGTGCTCGGCGAATTCTCGCGCGAGCGCGGCCTGTTCCCGCTCGAAACCGCCGTGCGCAAGATGACGGGCCTCACGGCCGAGCAATTCGGCATCGCGGCGCGCGGGCAGCTCGCGGTCGGTCATTACGCGGATCTCGTCGTGTTCGATCCCGCCCGCGTGATCGACCGTGCGACGTTCGCGAGTCCGACGCTTCGCCCTGAAGGCATCGAGCACGTGTTCGTCAACGGGCGTGCCGTGCTCGAACACGGCCGGCACACCGGCGCGCGCCCCGGCCGGGCGCTGCGCCGTGGACACTGACGTCGGCCGATCGATGGCACGCCTGTCCGTCGTCGCGAAGGTCGCCGCCCGCGCGGCCGTCGCCCCGGAATCAACCTGCACGGAGTCACCATGACGAATTCCAACGGCATCCCCACGCCGCGCGGCATGCAAACCGGCGCGGCCCCGCACGCGGACACCGCCGCGCCCGGCCTCGACGCGCTGTACGCGCGCCTGAGCCGGCGCATCATTCCGCTGATCCTGGTCTGCTATTTCTTCGGCTATCTCGACCGCGTCAACGTCGGCTTCGCGAAGCTGCAGATGGTGACGGACCTGCACCTCACGGACGCCGCCTACGGCGTCGGCGCCGGGTTGTTCTTCGTCGGCTACCTGCTGCTGCAGGTGCCGGCCGGCTGGCTCGTGCGGCGGATCGGCGTGAAGCGCTGTCTCGCCGGCTCGATGCTGACGTGGGGCGTCGTGTCGGTCGCCACGCTGGCGACCCGCGACACCGCGAGCTTCTATGCGCTGCGCTTCCTGCTCGGCGTGACCGAGGCCAGCTTCTTTCCGGCCGTGATCGCGTACTTCAGCGTGTGGTTTCCGTCGCACCGGCTCGCGAAGGTCATGGCCTTCCTGTTTCTCGCGATGCCGCTGGGCGTGATCGTCGGCGGCCCGCTGTCGGGCTGGATCATGGACGCGACGCATGGCGGCCTCGGGCTGCGCGGCTGGCAGTGGATGTTCCTGATCGAAGGGCTGCCGGCGATCGTGCTCGGGCTGTACCTGCTCGCGCGCGTGACGGAGCGGATCGACGATGCGACCTGGCTGACCGACGCGGAGAAACGGATGATTCGCGCGGAGATGGCGCAGGAAGCGGCCGGCAAGCGCACGCAGCTCGGCGCCGCGCTGCGCGAACCGACGCTGTGGCTGCTGTTCGCGACGTCGTTCCTCTACAACGTCGGCAACTACGGGCTGGTGTTCTGGATGCCGACGATGATCAAGGCGCTCGGTTCGCTGAGCAATCTCGGGGTCGGCCTCGTCAGCGCGATCCCTTATCTCGTCGCATCGGTCGCGATGGTCGCGAACGCGCAGCATTCGGTGCGAACCGGCGAGCGCCGCTGGCATACGGCGCTGCCCGTCGCGATCGGCGGCGTCGCGCTGCTCGCGAGCCTCGGCATGCGCGCACATCCGGTGCTCGCCGTCATGTGCCTGACCATCGGCGTGGCCGGCATCATGAGCACGCTCGCGATGTTCTGGAGCCTGCCGTCGCGGATTCTCGCCGGCGAGGCGGCCGCGGGCGGCGCGGGGCTCGTCAACATCGGCGCGGCCGTCGCCGGGTTCGTCGGCCCGACGCTGATGGGCTACGCAACCGGATTGACGGGCAGCACCGAACTCGGCGTCGCGCTGCTCGCCTTCACGCTGTTCGCCGCCGCCGCGCTGATCCTGTCGATTCCGCGCCGGCTGATGGTGCGCACGTGAACCCGGTGCCTTCGATGCGCAGCGCGCTCGCGCTGGCGGCCGGAATTCGTGCGGGACGCGTGAGTGCTGTGTCGCTCGTGCAAACCGTGCTCGCCGATATCGCCGCGCGCGACGGCGTGATCCATGCCTGCGCCCGCACCTTCGACGAGCGGGCGCTGCGCGAAGCGCTGCGGATCGATCGCCTCGTGCGTGACGGGCGCGATCCCGGGCCGCTGGCAGGTGTGCCGTTTCTCGTGAAGTGGAATATCGACGTGTCGGGCTACACGACGGTCGCCGGCTCGCCGGCGCGCGCCGCGTTGCCGCCCGCCGTCGCCGATGCCGAGATGGTCGCGCGGCTCTGCGCGGCCGGCGCGGTGCCGATCGGCGCGACGCACATGGACGAACTCGCATGCGGTGCCACCGGCATGAATCCGCACTATGGCGCCGTGCGCCTGCCAGCGGATCCGGCGCGCATGACGGGCGGTTCGTCGAGCGGCTCGGCCGCTGCCGTCGCGGCCGGCTACGTGCCGCTCGCGCTCGGCAGCGACACCAACGGCTCGATCCGCGCGCCGGCGGCGCTATGCGGCGTATGGGGGTTTCGCCCGAGCGACGGGCGGTTGTCGGCGGTCGGTTGCCTCCCCTATGCCGAATCGCTCGACACCGTCGGCGGCTTCGCGAACGATATCGACGACCTGGCCGCGCTGTATGACACGCTGCGCGATGCGCATGCAGCGCCCTCGCAACCGGCTCGCGATCCGGCCGTGCCGCTTCGCGTCGCCGTGCTGACGGGTGATTTCGAACGACATGCCGATGCGGATGCGCAACGCGCGGTGCGGCGTGCGGCGGCGTGTCTGGATGCGGGGGAAGCGGTGCCGGTCGACAGCGGCGAAGTCGCACGCGTGCGGGAAGCCGCGGTCACGATCTCGAACGTGGAGCTGGCCCGCAACCATCGCGGGTTGCTCGACGCGCCGGCGGCGCACGTCTCCGAACGCCTGCGGTCGCGCATCGCAACCGGCCTCGCCACCTCCGGCGCCGCCCATCGGGAAGCGCTTGCCTGCCGGGCCGCGTGGCGCGCGCGCGTCGAAGCGCTGTTCGCGCGCTACGACGTGCTGCTCGCGGCCGCGACGCCCTATGCCGCGCCGCGCTTCAGCGACGCGACCGTCGATGTCAACGGCGTCGCGCTCGAACCTGCGAAGACGCTCGGCCTGCTCACGCAGCCGATTTCGTTCGCGGGGCTGCCGGTCGTCAGCGCACCGTGCTTCGTGCGGGGTGAATTCCCAGTGGGCGTGCAGTTGATCGGCGCGCCGCAACGCGACGCGGTTTGCTTCGACGCCGCGCGGAAATTCGCGGCTGAGTGGCGCGGGCTGCACGATTAGCGCCCCCTCTTGGTGACCCGCGCCGCCGCGAGTATGCTTGTCGTTCGAGCCTCTCCAATCCGGGCGCGCGCACCGCACTGCGAGCAGGCGCCCCACTAACCGCCAATCACCACCGATGGACTTCGACGTAATCGTTCTGGGCGCGGGCATCGTCGGCGTCTCCGCCGCGCTGCACCTGCAGGATCGCGGCCGCAAGGTCGCCCTCGTCGACCGCGGCGCGCCCGGCGAAGGCACGAGCTTCGGCAACGCGGGGCTGATCGAGCGCTCGTCGGTCGAGCCGTATCCGTTCCCGCGCAGCCCGTTCACGCTGATGCGCTACGCGCTGAACCGCTCCACCGATCTCTACTGGCACAGCACGTCGCTGCCCGCGTTCGCGCCGTGGCTCGCGCGGTTCTGGTGGGAATCGGCGCCGCTGCGTCACGCGGCGGCCTCGCGCGACATGCTGCCGCTGATCGAGCGCTGCATCGTCGAGCACGACGCGCTGATCGCACGCGCCGGCGCCACCGAGCTGATCCGCGCGAGCGGCTGGATGGAAGCGTTCCGCACGCCGGCCGCGTTCGAACGCGCCGTCACCGATGCGGGACTCACCGCGCGCCGCCACGGGCTCGGCATCACGCCGCTCGATGCCGCGACACTGCGCGCGCAGGAACCGAGCCTCGCGCCCGGCTTCTGCGGCGCGCTGCACTGGCTCGATCCGAAAAGCGTCGTCGATCCGTCCGCGCTCGTCAAAACCTACGCGCAACTCTTCGTGCAAGGCGGCGGCACGCTGCTCACCGGCGATGCGGCGAGCCTCGACGCGCTGTCGCCCGGGTGGCAGGTCACGACGGACGACGGCAAGATCGCCGCGCCGGCCGTGGTCGTCGCGCTCGGCCCGTGGTCCGACACGGTGTTCGGCAAGTTCGGCTACAAGATTCCGCTGCGCGAGAAACGCGGCTATCACATGCACTACGCGCCGTCCGAACGCGGCGCGCCGTCGGCGCCGATCGTCGATCGCGAATACGGCTACGTGATCGCACCGATGCGGCGCGGCTTGCGGCTGACCACCGGTGTCGAGATCGCCCGGCGCGGCCTGCCGCCGACGGGCGTGCAACTCGAGCGCGCGGAACGCGTCGCGCGCCCGGTGTTCGGCTTCGGCGAACGGCTCGACCCGCAGCCGTGGCTCGGCTTCCGGCCGTGCACGCCCGACATGCGGCCGGTGATCGGCCCCGCGCCCGCGCATCGCGGGCTGTGGTTCTCGTTCGGGCACAACCATCACGGGCTCACGCTCGGCCCCGTCTCCGGCCGCCTGCTGGCCGAGATGATGACGGGCGAAGCGCCGTTCACCGACCCGACGCCCTACCGCGCCGACCGCTTCTGATTCCGCTCGCCCGCGCTCAGTCGAGCGCGCGGCCGAAGATCCGGATCACCTCGTCGAGATGCTCGGCCATCGCACGGCGCGCGGCCTCCGGGTCGCGCGCGCGGATCGCGTCGAGGATCGCGCGGTGTTCGAGCTCCGAGCGGTGCGGCATGTCGTTGGGCATGTACAGCGACTGCAGCCGCTGGAACATCAGGTCGTACTTGTGCGCGAGCAGCTGCTTGATCATCAGCGCATACGCGGGGTTGTCGCTCGCTTCCGCGATACGGATATGGAACAGCCGGTCGCCCGGATGCGTGAGCGAGCCGCTGCGGTTGTCTTCCTGGTTGCGCAGGAACGCCGCGTGAATCCCTTCGATCTGCGCGTCCGAGCCGTGCTTCGCGGCGAGCGACGCGGCTTCCGGCTCGATCAGCCGGCGCGCCTGCAGCAGCGCGAACGGCGGGATCTCGGTATCGAGGTCGAGCGCGATGCCGAGCTCGGGATCGATCTCGACGACCGGGAACGGCGCAACCTTCGTATCGGGCCGCGGCTCCGGCGCGGCGGCCGCCTCGGGTTGGCGCACCTTCACGCCGTCGCCGACACGCACGCTGACGAGTCCGCTGACTTCGAGCGCGATCAGCGCCTCGCGCACCGACGTGCGCGACACGCCGAACTGCTCGGCCAGTTCGCGCTCGGGCGGCAGGTAGCTGCCCGGCGGGAAGTCGCCGGACTCGATCATCGCGCTGAGCTTGTCGGCGATCTGCTGGTAGAGGCGGCGGTTCTGAATCGGCTGGATGGACATACGTTGATACAGGTAAGCGATTGCATTGCGGACGGTCTGACGAATGGCGCACGCGCGTCGGGCCGTTCGCGCCTATTTTATATGCCGGGCTTCGAATCGCCCGGCAGCGCATAGCAACGCGCGGCCGTGCCGCCCCACAGCGCGTTGCGCTCGGCCGCCGACAACCGCGCTTCGGCCCAGCGCTCGACCAGCGACGCCACTTCGTCATACGACGCCGCAAGCAGGCACACGGGCCAGTCCGACCCGAACATCAGCCGCTGCGGGCCGAACGCGTCAAGCGCCGCGTCGAGGCATTGCTCGATGTGCCGGATGTCCTGCCCGCGCAGGCCGCGCCGCCAGTCCGTCTCGGTCACGAGCCCCGACAGCTTGCACACGACGTGCGGCAGCGCGCCCAGCTCGCGCAACCCGGCACGCCAGCGGGCGAGCGCAGCGCCATCGCGGTGGAATTCGGCGAGCGGCGGCTTGCCGGCATGATCGAGCACGAGCCAGTGCGCATCGTGCCGCGCGCAGAACGCGCGCACGTCGGGCAACTGGCGCTCGAACACGAGCACGTCGTACACATAGCCGTTCGCCTGCAGCCACGCGACACCGCGATTGAACGCGGGATCCGCGACGAACGCGCCGACGTCGGCTTCGTCCTGCACCTGGTGACGAAAGCCGCGCAGCTTAGGGCTGCGCCATGCGGCGATGCGCTCGGCGAGTTCCGGCGCACCGAGATCCTCCCAGCCGACCACCGCCGCGATGTGCGCGTCGTCGCGGGCGAGATCGAGCAGGAATGCCGTCTCGTCGCGCCCGGCGCGCGCCTGCACCGCGATCGACGCGCCGAGCGCCTGCGCGTGCATCTGCGGCCAAAGCGCGTCGGGCAGGTAATCGCGGGCGAGCACGCCCATGCCGGGGCCGATCCACGGATAGTCGGCCGCGCGGTAACGCCAGAAGTGCTGGTGGGAATCGATACGCACTGCGCCCATGGTGTCCTCGTGATTCACCGTTGCCCGCCGCGTCACGTCGCGCTCAGTCGTACAGCACCGCCGTGATTTTCGGGTCGTCGATATTGGTCTTGTCGTACCAGTAGAAACCGGTATCGATGACCTTCGGCAGCTTCTCGCCCTTGGTCGCCTTCACGGCCGCCTCGACCGTCTTGTAGCCGATCCCGACCGGGTTCTGCGTGATCGCGCCGGCCATCAGCCCGCTGCGGATCGCGTCCTTCTGCTGCTTGCCCGAATCGTAGCCGATGATCACGACCTTGCGCTTCATCTCGCGCACGCCGTTCACCACGCCGATCGCCGAGCCTTCGTTGGTGCCGAACAGGCCCTTGAGCTTCGGATACGCCTGCAGGATCGACTTCGTCACTTCGGTCGACTTCAGCTGATCGCCCTCGCCATACTGCACGGTCACGACCTGCACCTTCGGGTGCGCGGACTTCATCCGTTCGAGAAAGCCGTCGCGGCGGTCGATGCCGGTGCGGCTCGTCTGGTCGTGCGCGACCACGGCCACCTCGCCTTCGTCGCCGATCAGCGCGGCGAGCTTGTCGGCGGCGAGCGCGGCGGCGGCCTTGTTGTTGGTCGCGGCGGTCGTCACCGGGATGTCGCTGTCGACGCCCGAGTCGAACGCGATCACCGGAATCTTCTCGGCCTGCGCCTTCTTCAGGAGCGGCAGCGCGGCCTTGCTGTCGAGCGCCGCGAAGCCGAGCGCGGCCGGCTTCTTCGCGATCGCGGCGGACAGCATGTCGATCTGCTTGTCGACCATCGCCTCGGTTTCGGGGCCTTCGAACGTCACCTTCACCTTGTAGTCCTTCGCGGCCTGCATCGCGCCCGCCTTCACGGCCTGCCAGAACTGATGCTGGAAGCCCTTCGAGATCAGCGGGATGTAGGATTCCTGCGCCTGCGCACCGGCCGTCACGCCGACGGCGAACGTCAGCCCGACGATCGCGTTCAACACCTTGCTCCTGATCACTTCGCGTCTCCTTGGTTGGTATCGACTGAAATGCCGGCCCGGCCGGCGGTGAAGCGCATGTGAGTTCGTGTTCGGGTTCGGGTTCGTGCGTGCATGCGTCAGCGGCGGCGCCGGCGCAGGATGTCCACGTAGACGGCGAGGATGATGATCACGCCCGTCACGACCGTCTGCCATTCCTGCGCGACCGACATGATGCGCAGGCCGTTGGTCAGCACGCTCATGATGAACGCGCCGATGATGGTGCCGACGATGCTGCCCGCGCCGCCCGACAGCGACGTGCCGCCGATCACGACGGCCGCGATCGCGTCGAGCTCGTAGCCCTGCCCGAGCGCGGGCTGCGCGGAATTCAGCCGCGACGCGATCAGGAGTCCTGCGATCCCGCACACCGCGCCGCTGAACGTGTAGACGGCGATCTTCCACGCATCGACATTCACGCCGGACAGCCTAAGCGCTTCCTCGTTGCTGCCGAGCGCGAACGTGTAGCGGCCGAAGATCGTCCGGTTCAGCACGATCGACGCGCCGATCGCGACGAGGAACAGGATCAGCACCGCGTTCGGAATCGGCAGCGCGGGAATCAGGTTGCCGATCAGCGAATCCTGCGCGATCGACGTGAAGCCCGGCGTGTCGTTGAAGTAGATCGGCCGCGTGCCGGAGATCACGAGCGACAGCCCCTTGAGCAGCATCATCATGCCGAGCGTCGCGATGAACGGCGGCACCTTCATCTTCGCGATCACGAAGCCCGACACGCTGCCCGACAGCGCGCCGAACGATAGCGCGGCCAGGATCCCGAGCGGCAGCGGCATGCCCCACTTCGTCAGCACGACGCCGGCCATCACCGCGCAGAAGGTCATCAGCGTGCCGACCGACAGGTCGATGCCCGACGTGATGATCACGTAGGTGCACGCGACGGCCAGCACACCGTTCACGGCGGTGGCCTGCAGGATCGTCACGAGGTTGTCGACTTCGAGGAAGTTCGGCGACGCGAAGCTGAAGAACACGATCAGCAGCACGAGGCTCGCGAACGCGAGCAGCTTCTGCCGCGCGGCCGGGTTGAAGAAGCGGGCACGGAGGCCCGCTGCGCCGGCCGGCGTGTCGCCGGTGGCAAGAGGCGGAACGGGATGCGTATCGTTGGACATGATCGGGTAAGCGTCGGAATCAGGACAATACGGTCGACTCGCGCTGCGTCGCGAGCTGCATGATCTTTTCCTGCGTGGCGTCGGCCGCGCGCAATTCGCCGGTCACGCGCCCTTCGCACATCACGAGGATCCGGTGGCTCATGCGCAGCACCTCGGGCAACTCCGACGAGATCATCACGATCGCCTTGCCGTCGGCGGCGAGCGCGTCGAGCAGCTTGTAGATCTCGCTTTTCGCGCCGACGTCGATGCCGCGGGTCGGCTCGTCGAAGAACAGGATGTCGCAGTCGCGCAGCAGCCACTTCGCGATCACGATCTTCTGCTGGTTGCCGCCCGACAGGAGCCGCGCCGGCTGCGCGACGGACGGCGTGCGGATCGCGAGCTGGCGCACGTACGACTGCGCGGTGTCGCGCATCCCGCGCGCATCGAGGAACAGGCCGCGGCGCACGAAGCGCCGCATGCTCGACAGCGCGATGTTGTTCTGCACGTCCATCCCGACCGCGAGCCCGAAGTGCTTGCGGTCCTCCGAGAGATAACCGATCCCGTGCCTGACCGCGTCGGCCGGCGTGCGGATCGTCACGGTCTTGCCGTGCACGCGGATCTCGCCCGCGTCGACCGGGTCCGCGCCGAACACCGCGCGCGCGACCTCGGTGCGGCCCGCGCCCATCAGCCCGGCAAAGCCGAGGATCTCGCCGCGCCGCAGCGTGAAGCCGACGTCGCGGATCGCGCGGCCGCGCGACAGCCCGCGCACCTCGAGCGCGACCGCGTTGGCCGACGTATCGGGCGGCGTGCGGAACGTCGCATCGAGCTGGCGGCCGACCATCATCGCGATGATCGCTTCCATCGACGTATCCGCCATCGGCACGGTCGCGACGTACTTGCCGTCGCGCATCACCGTCACGCGATCGGCGATCTGGCGCAGCTCGTCCATCTTGTGCGAGATGTAGACGATGCCGACGCCGCGCGCGCGCAGGTCGCCGATGATGCGAAACAGCTCGGCGATTTCCGCGTTGTTCAGCGCGGCGGTCGGTTCATCCATGATCAGCACGCGCGAGTCGAACGACAGCGCCTTCGCGATCTCGACCATCTGCTGCTTCGCGACCGTCAGCCGGCCGACCGGCGTGCGCGGATCGAGATCGAGCCGCATCCGCGCGAAGATCGCGGCCGCGTCGCGGTTGAGCTTCTCTTCGTCGACGAACACGCCGAAGCGGCCGCGCGGCTCGCGGCCGATGAAGATGTTCTGCGCGACGCTCAGGTGGTTCATCAGGTTCAGTTCCTGATGGATGATGCCGATCCCGAGCGCCTGCGCGGCGCGCGGATCGTCGATGTCCACCGCGCGGCCGTCGATCCGGATCTCGCCTTCGTCCTTCTGATAAACGCCGGCGAGAATCTTCATTAGCGTCGACTTGCCCGCGCCGTTCTCGCCCATCAGCGCATGCACTTCGCCGGCGCGCAGGTCGAAGCGGCAATCGTCGAGCGCCAGCACGCCCGGAAAGCGCTTGCTGACGCCGGTCAGCTCGATCAGCGCCGCGGGCGCGAGGGTCGTCGGGTTCGGATCGGGTTGCATGGCTCGCCGCCCTCAGCCGATCGCGCGATCGAGATGCGTATAACCGCCATCGACGAACAGCCACTGGCCCGTCGTGTGCGATGCGCGCGCCGACAGCAGGAACACGGCCGTGTCGGCAATCTCGTCGGCGGTCGTGAAGCGCTTGCCGAGCGGCACCTTGCCGGCGATTTCCGCGAGCTTCGCTTCCGGGTCGTCGAAACCGGCGATCCAGTTCTGGTAAAGCGGCGTCATCACCTCGGCCGGGATCACCGCGTTCACGCGCACGCCGTCGTCGCGCAGCGCGACCGCCCATTCGCGCGTCAGCGCGAGCTGCGCGCCCTTCGATGCGCAATAGCCGCTCGTGTTGCCCTGGCCGGTGACCGCCGTCTTCGACGAGATGTTGACGATCGCGCCGCGCGTCGCCTTCAGGTGCGGCACGCAGTAATGCGCCATCACGTAGTAGTGGATCAGGTTGCGATCGAGCGATGCGACGAATGCGTCGCGCCCGGCATCGAGCCCGACGCCGTCGTTGATGCCCGCGTTGTTGACGAGGCCGTCGATGCGGCCGAAGCGCGCGAGGGTCTGCGCGACTGCGTCGCGGCACTTTGCGTCGTCCTGCAGCTCGACGGACACGCACGCGGCGCGCGGCTGCTTCTGCGCGAGCGCGCGCCAGAAACCGTCATCCGGCGCGTGGCGCGCGAACACCACCGGAATCGCGCCTTCGCCGGCAAGCCGCATCGAGATCGCGGCGCCGATGCCCGACGCGCCGCCGGTCACGATCACGACCTTGTCTTGCAGATTCAAATCCACTTCGCGTCTCCGTCGTTCATGTTGTCGCCGCGCGCAGGCCATGCGCGGGTCATCGTGCGCCGTCGTGCTGCGTGCTGCGTGCTTCAGCCGCGGAACCGGTACTGCTCGAGCGATGCCGGCTTCATCTCGATCGAGAATCCGGGTGCCGTCGGCGGCAGGTACGCCGCGCCGCGCACGACACAGGGCTCGACGAAATGCTCGTGCAGGTGATCGACGTATTCGGTCACGCGCCCTTCCTTCGTGCCGGCAATGCACACGTAGTCGATCATCGACAGATGCTGCACGTATTCGCACAGCCCGACGCCGCCCGCATGCGGACACACCGGCAACCCGTACTTCGCGGCCAGCAGCATCACCACGAGAATCTCGTTCACGCCGCCGAGCCGGCACGCGTCGATCTGCACGACGTCGATCGCGCCGCGCGCGATGAACTGCTTGAACATCACGCGGTTCTGGCACATCTCGCCGGTCGCGACCTGCACCGGAGCGATCGCCTCGCGGATCTTGCGGTGCCCTTCGACGTCGTCGGGGCTCGTCGGCTCCTCGATGAACCACGGTTTCGCGAACGCCAGCTCGCGCACCCAGTCGATCGCCTCGTCGACTTCCCACACTTGGTTCGCGTCGATCATCAGCTTGCGGTCCGGGCCGATCACCTCGCGTGCGATCGTCACGCGGCGGATGTCGTCCTCCAGGTTCGCGCCGACCTTCAGCTTCACGTAATCGAACCCGGCGTCTACCGCTTCGTGACACAACCGGCGCAGCTTGTCGTCGCTGTAGCCGAGCCAGCCGGCCGACGTCGTGTAGCACGGGTAGCCTTCGCGCTCGAGCGTCGCGATCCGTGCCGCCTTGCCCGGCGCCTGCCGTCGCAGCAGGTCGAGCGCTTCGTCCGGCGTCAGGCAGTCGGTCAGGTAGCGGAAGTCGATCGCGCGCACGATCTCCTCGGGGCTCATGTCGGCGACGAGCCGCCACAGCGGTTTGCCGACCGCCTTCGCCCACAGGTCCCACACCGCGTTCACGACGGCGCCCGTCGCCAGGTGGATCGCGCCCTTGTCGGGGCCGATCCAGCGCAACTGGCTGTCCGAGGTCACGTGCCGCCAGAAGCGGCCCATGTCCTCGCGGATCCAGTCGAGGTCGAGGCCGACGACGAGGTGACGCATCGCGTCGATCGCCGCGCAGCAGATTTCGTTGCCGCGCCCGATGGTGAACGTGAGCCCGTGGCCTTCGAGCCCGTCGCGGTCGGTTTCGAGCACGACGTACGCTGCCGAATAATCGGGGTCCGGATTCATCGCATCGGAACCGTCGAGCTGGCGCGAGGTCGGGAAGCGCACGTCGAGGACGCGCATCGATCGAATGATAGGCATGGCGAACCGTCCGGGAAAGGGTTTCAGGCCTGCACGGTGCGCTGGCGCTGCTCGCCGAGCCCGTCGATGCCGAGCGTGATCACCTGCCCGGCGCGCAGATAGACGGGCGGCTTCTGCCCGAGGCCCACGCCCGGCGGCGTGCCGGTCGAGATCACGTCGCCCGGCTGCAGGCTCATGAAGCGGCTCAGGTAGCTGATCAGGTGCGGCACACGGAACACCATCGTCGCGGTCGTGCCGTTCTGGTAGCGGTGGCCGTCCACTTCCAGCCACAGCCGCAGCGCGTGCGGATCGGGCACTTCGTCGGCCGTCACGAGCCACGGGCCGAGCGGGCCGAACGTGTCGTTGCCCTTGCCCTTGTCCCACGTGCCGCCGCGTTCGAGCTGGTACTCGCGCTCCGACACGTCGTTCACCACGCAGTAGCCGGCGACGTGCGACAGCGCGTCGGCTTCGTCGATATAGCGGCCGCCCCGGCCGATCACGACGCCCAGCTCGACTTCCCAGTCGGTCTTCTCCGAGCCGCGCGGGATCTCGACGTCGTCGTTCGGCCCCGAGATCGCACTCGTCCACTTGCCGAACACGACCGGCTCCTTCGGGACGTCCATCCCCGATTCGGCCGCGTGGTCGGAATAGTTGAGCCCGATGCAGATGAACTTGCCGACGCGGCCGACGCACGCGCCGAGCCGCGGCGCGCCTTCGACGAGCGGCAGCGACGCCGGGTCGAGCTCGCGCAGCCGCGCGAGCGACGCGGGTGCGAGCGCGTCGCCGGCGACGTCGTCGATCACGCCCGACAGGTCGCGGATCCTGCCCTGCGCATCGAGCAGGCCCGGCTTTTCATGGTGTTTGTCGCCAAATCTCAGCAGTTTCATGTGGTGTGGGCGGAAATGGAAAGTGAGTGGAAGGGCGCGGTCGGCTAGACGCGGTCAGTTCGACCAGCCGCCATCGATCAGGTGAATCGCGCCGGTCGTGAACGACGCTTCGTCGGACGCGAGATACAGCGCGAGCGCGGCCACTTCGTCCGCGGTGCCGATACGGCCCATCGGCTGACGCGCGACGAACGCCTGGCGCACGGTGTCGGTCGACACCTGGCGCGTGCGCGCCTGCTCGGCGATCCGCTGCTCCAGCGACGGCGACTCGATCGTGCCCGGGCAGATCGCGTTGCAGCGGATGCGCTGCTCGACGAAATCGGCCGCGACCGACTTGGTCAGGCCGATCACGGCCGCCTTGGTCGTGCCGTAGACGAAGCGGTTCGGCACGCCCTTCACGCTCGACGCGGCCGACGCCATGTTGACGATCGACGCGCCGCCCGCAGCCAGCATCGCCGGCAGCAGCGCGCGGATCAGCCGGTACATCGACGTGACGTTCAGGTTCAGCGAGAACGCCCACGCGGCGTCGTCGCAGTCGAGGATCGAGCCGTGGTGCACGAAGCCCGCGCAGTTGAACAGCACGTCGAACGCGCGCTCCTGCGCGGCGAGTGCGGCAATGTCGCCCGCGTCGGTCACGTCGAGCCGCCGCGTGGCCAGCCGGCCGCCCGCGCGTTCGGCGTCGGCCGCGAGTTGCGCGAGCGCGGCTTCGTTGATGTCGGTCGCCAGCACGTCGGCACCCTCGCTTGCGAACCGCAGCGCGGTCGCGCGGCCGATACCCTGCCCGGCCGCCGTTACCAGTGCGCGCTTGCCCTGCAATCTCATGAGCACCTCTCCCGAAGAAGCCGGCCGGGCCGGCTGATTGGCACAAAGGACTAAAGGTCCAACCAATCATAGGAACAGATTCCGGATTTGTCACGTTCGCGTGATTCAGTATTTTCCCGAGCGGGAGAATCGGGCGGAAGGCGCTGCGGCGGGCTTCGATTACCGTATTTTTCAGGTTCCGCCGATCGGCCGCGTATCGCGCAAGGCCAATACCGGTGGGCGTTTGGGCGACACCGGGGCACCGGAGTCGCGCCGTCGGCACGGCGAAACTGACAAAAAAGTCATGTTCCCGTCAGGGTGTCAACGGCGGGCGCGCGCGATCATGGTGTTGCCGGACCGCGCTTCCCCGGACACCGCCCCCCGCCCGTCGCCGATCCCTGACGGGCGTCTCCGTCCCCCGCGGTGTCCACGTGACTGAGCGAGCAGACACGGGGGCGCGGGCCGATTTTCCGCCCCGGGCGTGCGCGTCCGGGGCGCTTTTGTCGTTGGCTTTTTCACGAAAATGCGCGTCGATTGTTTCTGATTCGGCAAAAGGTAATTTGAGCCAGACAGGATGTTTTTTCCGGTCACAGACGCTTACATTTAGCGCACCACTCATGGAAACCGCTACGGATTCGCCCTCGGGTAGTGACATCCACTGCCACGGCCGAAACCGCACGAGCTTTAGGAAACGGCAAATGAAGGCCTCCAAATCCCTGCCTGTGCTCGATCCCGCCGACGTCCACGTCGAAATTCTGGAACGCTCCGATACGCTGCTCGTCGTCCGCTGGGTCGAACCCGGCCGCTGTCACTACGGCGAACAGCGCTGGCGCCGCCGCTTCGCGCAGCGCACCGGCACCTGCGCGCTGTCGCGCCAGGTCATCCAGCGCGGCGACGAAGTGTTCCGCCCGGCCGAGCGCCCGGCACCCGCGAACGCGGCGGCGATGATCTCCGCCGCCGAAGTGCTCGCGCTGGCCGGCAGCCGGTAACGCCCGCCGGCCAGCGCGTGCCGGGGCCCGCGGCGTGCTGCGCTTGCGCGCCCTAGAAGCGCCGGTCTAATTCCCCCGCTTGTCTGTCCCACCCGCGCGGACTATCGTTACACCACTCAATGTAACGATTGCGGGTCGTGGCGCACCGCCACGCCGATGGAGGCAGACATGCATGCATGGAGCGCGCGCCACGTCCCGGCGCAAGGCGGCAAGGTCGCGATCGTGACCGGCGCCAACAGCGGCCTCGGCTGGCACATCGCGGAAACGCTGGCCGCCAAGGGCGCGACGGTCGTGATGGGCTGCCGCGATGCCGCGCGCGCCGCGCAGGCCGCCGCTGCGATTCGCCGGCTCCATCCCGCCGCACGGGTCGAAGTCGATGCGCTCGACCTCGCCGATCTCGCGTCGATCCAGCGCTTCGCCGCCGGTGTCGCCGACCGCCACGGCCGCGTCGACATCCTCTGCAACAACGCCGGCGTGATGTTCCTGCCGCTGCGACACACGCACGACGGCTTCGAGATGCAGTTCGGCACCAACCACCTCGGCCATTTCGCGCTGACTGGCCATCTGCTGCCCGCGCTGCGCGCCGCCCGGCGCGCGCGCGTCGTGACGATGTCGAGCGGCTTCAACCGCGGCGGCCGGATCCGGGTCGACGACCTGCGCGCCGAGCACCGTTACAACCGTTATCTCGCCTACTGCGACAGCAAACTCGCGAACCTGGTGTTCGCGCTCGAGTTGCAGCGCCGCTTCCAGCGCGCGGGGTTCGCGGGAATCAGCGTCGCCGCGCATCCCGGCTACGCGGCAACCAACCTGCAGTTCGCGGGCCCCGCGATGGACAGTTCGCCCACGCGCGCCGCGCTGATGCGCGCGGCGAACCGTTATCTCGCGCAACCGGCCGAGCAGGGTGCGTTGCCCGCGATTCATGCGGCGACGTCGCCCGACCTCGCCGGCGGCTCGTACCTCGGGCCGTCCGGCTGGCTCGAGTCGCGCGGCCTGCCGGCACCGGCGAGCGTGCCGCGCGCGGCACGCGACGTGGCCCTCGCGGCACTGCTGTGGGAGGCGTCCGAAGCCGCGACGGGCGTGCGTTTCCTGAGTTCGGGCGCGCCCGCCGGCCGTCCGCCCGCCAAGCCGTTCGATGCGGCTGCCGAGGTGCGCTGAATCCCGCGCGCGTCGCCTCAACATTCTTCATACTTATTACACTTACAGAAACGAAAGCCGGATGAAAGCATGATCCGGCGTTCCACTGTTACCGCCCTGGAAACAATCTATCGTCAAAACCAGCGTTTACCCTGAACGACCCGGTGACTAAGATTTAGTCAATCGCTGCAGACATGGTGTCGCAAGCGAACCGAATAAAACACCGGAGGTCATCATGAAATCGCTCGTTTCCGCAGTTGTTGCCGCTGTCGCCCTGTCCGCTTCGTTCGGCGCTTTCGCACAAAGCACCGTGACCCGCGCGCAAGTCCGCAACGAACTGGTTCAGCTCGAACAAGCCGGCTACAAGCCGGGCGTGTCGAGCCCGTACTACCCGAACGACATCCAGTCGGCGGAAGCGCGCGTTCATGGTGCCGACGCCAGCGGCTACGGCGCGCAACCGGCTCCGGTCGTCCACTCGGGCGCCCCGGCTGCCGCAACGTCGTCGAACGCACGCGACTCGGTCTTCTTCGGCCAGTAAGCCGACGCGCCCCCGGCGGGCGCACCGCGCATCGCGCGATGAAGAAGCTGGATCCGGACGAGCCCCTCATGCGGGCTCGTCTTTTTTTGTGAAACGCATACCTCCGCCGCCCGGCAGCGGGTGGCTTCGCCCGGGCGCCTTGCGTCCGGGCGCTTTTTCCCCGGCGAGGTATGCGTAACGAAGTCGAATGCGGCAGCCGACTGCGGAAGTCGAATGCGCCGATCAGCGCCCGGCGGCAGCCGCGGGCAGCGCACGCGACAGCACACGCCAGCGCGACAGCAGTTCGTCGCGATCGACGTAGCAGCCCTGCAGATGCCGGCGGCCCGTCGACGGATCGAACTCGGTGCGCGCATGCAGCACGCGCCGGTTGTCGAACGCCCACATGTCGCCCGCCCGCAGCCGGCGCTGCACGCGGAAACGCGGCTCGCGCGCGAGCGCGAGAAACCGCCGGTACGCGCGGTAGACGGCCGCGACCGCGCCGGCCGGCGCATCGAGCGGCCCGCGCAGGAAGTTCGCGACGCGCACCTCGGTCACGTTGCCGCGCGCATCGAGCCCGATCACCGGCGCCGAACAGCGGTAGTCGCTGTTCGCACTCTTGTTCCAGAACTCGAACGGTGTCGACGCAAGTTGCGTGAAATCGTCCGGATATTCGTGCCGCAGCGCATCCGCGAGCGCGAAGCCGTCGAGAAACACGCTGTCTCCGCCCGTTGCGTCGTTCGCGAGGCAGTGCAGGAACTGCACGCCCGGCTGCAATTCACGCGTCGGCAGGTCGGTGTGCGGCGGCAGGTTCAGCGACGTATAGGCATTGCTGTCCGGCCGCGGCTTCGATTCGACATCGAACAGCACGCCGAAATTGCTTTCGCGGATCAGGCCGACGCGCCGCGCGATCTGGTCGACCCGGCCGCGTTCGGCCGGCACGCCCTCGACGAGCGTCAGCCCCGTGCGCTGCAACGCGGCGAGCCAGGCGAGCAACGCGCCGTCGTCCTCCATCACGTCACGCCACGCGAACACGCCGATCGCCGTCGCATCGTCGCCGGTCCACACGTGCCGCCCGTGCGCGGCCTGACGTTCCGCGCGGGACGCATCGTCGTAAGCATGCGCGCGCAACCATCCCGGCGACCAGGCGCTGCGATGCCCGTCGTTCCACTCGACGTGCAGCGCGCCGTCGGTTTCGACATGCACGACGAGCGCCGACAGATCCTCGCGCGCATCGGCGATCTCGAACACCTGTTCGCGCGTGAGCGCATGCACGCACGCGGAGCACGCGCAGTTGTCGCGCAACCAGTCGAAGTGAAACGGCGATCGTCGCGTGTCGCTCCACTCGACGTTCACCGCACCCTCGCCGATCGTCGCCGCCGCAATGGCCGCGTCGGCGGAAAAGGTCCGCCAGTCCTCGATACGGTGTTGCGCTGCCTGCATCGTTGCCTCCCGGAAAACGCCCGCTACGCGTGTGGTGCGAGCAGAAACCCGCCGATCATCCGGTGCATCCGCGCCGCCTGCGGGCTCGTTCCGAGCGCGCGCCAGCAGCCGTGCACCAGCCCCTCTCCCATCCAGTAACGCGCGGCGCCGCCGGCCGCAACAATGTGTTCGACATAGACGCGCGCATCGTCGCGCAGCGGATCGTGTTCCGCGCCGATCGCGAGCACGGGCGGCAGGCCGTCGAAACGCGCCGCCGCGAGCGGCACCGAGGCGCGCAGCAGCGGATCGTCATCGCCCGGCGCATCGTCGCGTTCACTGCCCCAGTACAACGCGCGATAGCGATGGACGTCGTCGAGCGTCAGCATCGGCGCGTGTGCCTCGGTTTCGCGCGCCGGCGATTGCGGTTCGAGGCCGAGCATCGGATAGACGAGCGCGATCCCGTCGATGCCGCCTTCGCCCGCATCGCGCAGCGCGGTCGCGACGGCGGCCGCGAGGTTGCCGCCGGCACTGTCGCCGGCGAGCGTCAGCGGTCGCGCGCACGCGTCGAACGGCCAGTGCGCAGCGTCGCGCGCGGCGCGCGTGACGGCCACGCAATCGTCGAGCGCGGCCGGCGCGCGATGCTCGGGCGCGAGCCGGTAGTCGACCGCGATCACGGCAAGCCCCGTGTCGGCCGCCAGTTGCGCGGTGATCAACGCATGACTGTCGAGCGAGCCGACGACGAAGCCGCCGCCATGAAAGAACAGCACGGTGCCGCGCGGCTCACCGTGCGCGGGCGCATAGCGCCGCAGCGCGATCGCGCGTCCGTCCGGCGCATGCCACACCGCATCGTGCCGGACGATGCCGGCCGGCAGTTCGGCGGGCGTCCACGCGGCCGCAAAGCGATCGTAGACGCGGCGTTGCTCGTCGGCCGAGCGCGCCGCTGCGTCGGCCGGATACCACGCGTCGACGGCCGCGACGAACGCCGCGATTTCCGGTTCGAGCATCGTGTGCGCTCCGCGGTGCAGGGTTGAACGTCGACGCTAGCGGCGCGGCGGCAGTCCGATCACGCGGCCCGCATACGCAGGGGCCGCGCAATCGCGCTGCACCGCATGCAGATCGGCCACGCGCGCGGCGACGTCGTCGTCGAACGGCGCCGATTTCGCGCCGTCGCGCGTGTCGACGTGCAGCAGCATCTGCTCGCTCGCCGACACCGCGCCGTCATGCCCGTCGGCGAACAGTTCGAGATACAGGTGCAGCCGCTTCGCGTCGTGCGCGAGCACCCGCGCATCGACGCGCACGCGCGTGCCCTCCTTGATCTCCTGCAGATAGTTCACGTGCGCTTCGAGCGTGTAGACCGAGCGGCCCCGCTCGCGACGCGCGGCGTCGTCGAGACCGATGCGGTCCAGCAGCGCATCGGTCGCGAAGCTGAAGATCAGCAGATAGAACGCGTCGCGCAGATGGCCGTTGTAGTCGACCCATTCGGGCCGCACGACGTCGCGGTAGATCGTCAGCGGGGTATCGCCTGTCATGTTCGTTCAGTCCTCGAATCGCATTCCGTGCCGCGCCTTCACCGCGGCGATCGCCTTCAGCACCTCGGTGATGCACTCGTCGCGATAGCGCTCGAGTTCCTTGATGCTGCGCGTGCCCTGCTGCTCGCTCGTGCCTTCGACGACGCTGTCGATCAGTGCATCGGTCAGCTTCGGCGCGACCAGCTTCGTCCATGGCAGTTCGAGCGCGGGGCCGAACTGCTGCATGAAGTGTCGCATGCCCGCGTCGCCGCCGGCCAGCGTGTACGTCAGGAACGTGCCCATGAACGACCAGCGAATGCCCGCGCCGAAGCGGATCGCATCGTCGATCTCGCCGGTCGTCGCGACGCCCTCGTTGACGAGATGCAGCGCCTCGCGCCACAGCGCTTCGAGCAGCCGGTCCGCGATGAAGCCCGGCACTTCCTTGCGCACGTGCAGCGGCCGCATGCCGAGCTTGCGATAGATCTCCATCGCCGCCTCGACCGCTTCCGGCGAGGTGCGCGCGCCGCCGAGCACCTCGACGAGCGGCAGCAGGTAGACCGGATTGAACGGATGACCGACCACGCAGCGCTCCGGATGCGTCGCCCGCGCATAGAAGTCGGTCGGCAGCAGCCCCGACGTCGACGATGCGATGATCGCGTCCGGCTTCGCCGCGCGGCTGATCTGTTCGTGCAGCTCGAGCTTCAGCGCCTCGCGCTCGGGCGCGCTTTCCTGGATGAAGTCCGCGTCGGCGACGCAGGCCTCGATCGTCGACTCGAAGCGCAGCCGCGCGGGATCGGCGCCCGGCGCGAGGCCGACGCGCTCGAGCGCGGGCCATGCATTCGCGACGCTCGCGCGCAAGCGCGCTTCCGCGTCCGGCGCGGGGTCCCACACGACCACGTCCAGACCGTGCGCGAGCGCACGGCAAATCCATCCGCTGCCGATCACGCCGGTGCCGATCGCGGCGAACGTCTTGATGTCGGTCTTCACTGCCATGTCAACACATCCTTCAAATCGAGGAGAATCGGACGGCGGCGCACCCGTGCGCGCCGCCGCATTGAAGCGGAATCAGCGTTGAAACTCACGCGAACTCGGCCACCGCGCGGCGTTCGAGCAGGCGCTCGCCACGCGCCGGCAGGCCGAGCTTGCGACGCCCTTCGGCCGGCGTCAGCACGCGGCCGCCGAGCCGTTCGACGATTTCCCGCGCACGCTCGACGAGCGTGCCGTTGGTCGCGTGCACGCCGCGATCGAGCCAGATGTTGTCTTCGAGGCCCACGCGCACGTGGCCGCCGAGCAGCATCGCCTGCGCGACCATCGGCATCTGCATGCGGCCGATCCCGAAGCCGGCCCAGTGCGCGCCCGGCGGCAGGTTGTCGACCATCGCCTTCATCGTGCCGGTGTCGGCCGGCGCGCCCCACGGAATGCCGAGGCACAGCTGGAACAGCGGCGGATCGTCAAGGAGTCCTTCCTTCAGCAATTGATTCGCGAACCACAGATGGCCCGTATCGAAGATTTCCAGTTCCGGCTTCACGCCGAGTTCCTGGATGCGCTTGGCGCCGGCGCGCAGTTGCGCGGGCGTCGACACGTAGATGTAGTCGCCGTCGCCGAAATTCAGCGTGCCGCAATCGAGCGTGCAGATTTCCGGCAGCAGTTCCTCGACGTGCGCGAGACGCGTGAGGCCGCCGACGAGATCGGTGCCCTTGCCGAAGCGCATCGGGTCTTCGCCCGGGCCGATCTCCAGATCGCCGCCCATGCCGGCCGTCAGGTTGATGATCACGTCGACGTCCGCCGAGCGAATCCGGTCGACCACTTCGCGGTACAGGTTCGGGTCGCGGCTGCCGCGGCCCGTCTGCGGATCGCGCACGTGGCAGTGCGCCACCGTCGCGCCGGCCTTCGCGGCCTCGATCGCGGCGGCCGCGATTTCCTTCGGCGTGACCGGAATCGCCGGATGTTTGCCGACCGTATCGCCCGCGCCGGTGACCGCGCAGGTGATGATGACTTCGTGGTTCATGCTGAGTGCCCTCGTTTGCTTCGGTTCGTGTCGCTCGATTTCCGTCGTACTGCAGATGATTTTTCGCTGCGCGCCGCAAGCTCGCGGCGCGTGCGGGCCGTTACAGGCCGAGATAGGCCTTCACGGCAGGCAGGCCGTCCTTGCCGTCGAACGTCTTGACGCCGGCGAGCCAGGCATCGAGCACCTGCGGATTCTTCTTCAGGTACGCCTTCGCGGCGTCGGCCGGCTTCGTCTTGTTCATCACCGACTGCATCAGCTGGTTCTCCAGCTGCGTCGTGAAGCGCAGGTTCTCGACGAGCTTGCCCGCGTTCGGGCAGCGCGAGATGAAATCGGGCGCCGTCAGCGTGTACACGCGCGCTTCGCCGTAGTTCGGGCCGAATGCCGCATCGCCGCCGGACAGGTAGTTCATGCTGATCTGGATGTTCATCGGATGCGGTTCCCAGCCGAGAAACACGACCCACTTCTTGTCGCGGATCGCGCGCTCGACCGTGACGAGCATCCCCGCCTCGCTCGATTCGACCAGCTTGAAGCCGCCGAGGCCGTACTGGTTCGTGTCGATCATCTTCTGGATCGTCGCGTTCGCGCTGCTGCCCGGCTCGATCCCGTAGATCTTGCCGTCGAGCTCCGCGCGGTGCTTCGCGATGTCCTCGAAGGTCTTCAGGCCGGCCTGGTATTCGTAGCTCGGCACCGCGAGCGTCGCCTTCGCGCCCGACAGGTTCGGCGGTTCGACCACGTTGATCGACTTGCTGTCGAGGAACGGCTGGAGCTGCTTCTGCTGCACCGGCCACCAGTAGCCGAGCGAGATGTCCAGCTGCTTGCTCTTCAGGCCGGCGAACGAGATCGGCACCGATGCGATCGTCGTCGTCGGCTTGTAGCCGAGCCCTTCGAACACCGTCGACGCGAGCGCCGTGGTGGACGTGATGTCGGTCCAGCCGATATCCGCGAAGCGTACGTTGCGGCAAGTCGCGGCATCCGTTTCGGCCTGCGCCGCGGTCGCGAACGCGCCGGTCGCCAGCACGGCCGCGACGAACGCGGCGATCTTTGTCGACTTCATGGTTTCTCCCCTTCGGTTGGACCGATGTCCGACGGTGCGCGGAGTGCGTCCCGGCCTGCATCGTGGGAGTAAAAGTAACGAGCCATATTCACCGCAAGACGACCGCCGGCGACCTGTTCTTGACTATTTGCGACTATGGGTGGAAACCACTATGCGCGGGCAGCGGCTTGTATGGCGGGGGTTTGGGGCGAATTTCGATGAGGAGGGGTTTGTCCGGATGCGGCGTGATGAGATGCCGTACGCGACAACCAGACAGGGTCGGTCAGGTCCGTGCGGCTGCAGGCGCGTTGCCGAAATGCTCGACGGCGCCGTCGAAGCGCGCCGCGCCGACGTCGAACACCCAGCGGCGCAGCGCGGGGGGCGCGGCAAGACCCAGCTCCGCGACCCGATACCCGGTGTCGATCGCGGCCAGCACGGCCTTCACCATCGCTTGGGGCATGCCTTCGGTGGCGGCGGTCGTCAGCCCGCCGTCGAGTATGCTCGGCGCAAAGGCCGCGCTTTCGACACCCTGCTGGATCGCCGTCCGCGCGGCCGTGGCGACGGCATCCGCGGTTCTTTCGATCGTCCAGCTGGCCGGATCGCCGAGCCCGACCAGCAACAAGGAACGCGCCGCGATGCCCGCGGGCGGATGGCTGATCCACAGCGTTTCCATCGGCGCGGCCAGAAAACGGCCCTCGCGCCGCAAGCCGGTGAGTGCCCCCGACAGTGCGAGGTCGAGATGGCGTAACCCGCCGGTCGGGCCATCGCCCGTCGCCTCGCGGGCAAACATGCAGCCACAGGAGAGGTCGACCTGCGCGCCTACGCCATCCCATGCGGCGACCTCGAAGGCCACCTCCCGCCAACGACCGATACTTTGTCGAAGAACCAAATCGTCTCTCCCGCAAGATTGGAACAGGGTCCGGAGCGCAGCGCGCGCCCCGGTGTCCGGCGTTGCGCCTCTTCATCCGCCTGCCCGGGCTTGCGCCGGCGCACGAGCAACCCGTCATCCGCGTACGCCGGTATCTGCGTTGCGCTTATTGCTTGGCGGCAAGACCGAACGCATAGAGCTTGTGACTCGTGCCGTCGTACGGCAGACCGAGCACCTTGGTGTGGTAGCCCGCCCCCCAGTACACCGACCCGTCGACGATGGCAGCGCCCGACACCACCGCGCCGTTGTTCTCGTAGCTCCACTTGATCTCGCCCGTCGCCGCATCGAGCGCATACATGCTCGCGCCCGTCCCGGCCAACGAGCCTGCATAGACGACACCGTTTGCGGCCGACATCGCCACCGTGTCCATCTTGCCCTGCGGGTCGGCCGTGCGCCACAGCACCTTGCCGGTGGCGGCATCGACCGCCGCCCAGATGCCGCCCTTGGTCGTCTTCTGGCCGTTCGGACCGTTGTCGACGTCGATCGATTTGCCGTCCAGGTTGCCGATCGAAACGTAGATGCGCTTGCCGTCGGCGGCCGTCCCCCACAGCATGCCGCCCAGCAGGCTGCCCGGGCCGACCTGCGTCTGCCAGACCACCTTGCCGGTCTTGGGATCGAGCGCCCAGTACACGCCGCTCTTCGCGCCTGCACCCACCAACGTCCTCTCCTTCCCGTTGATGGTCGCCTTGAACAGGTTGGGCCCCGAGCCGAAATCGTAGTCCGGGCCGTCGTCGTGGTCGTAGTTGGTCGACATGTCGGCCGCCAACGTACGGGTATGCCAGACGATCCTGCCGGTCTTGAGGTCGAGCGCGACAAAGCTGTCGATCATGTTGGCAGGCGTATCGGGTTTGCAGTTCTTCTGGGTCGGGTAACGGCAGTGACCCGACGGGACCGAGAAGTTGTTGCCCGTGGTCACGTAGAGCAGGCCGGTTTCATGATCGACCGCCGCCGTGTTGCCCCACACCGAGCCGCCGGTATATCCCTTCGGCACCATATAGGTCTTCCACAGCATCTTGCCGGTCCTGGCGTCGAGGGCGACCACCGCGCCGCGATAGGTCGGCTTGTCGTTGAGCGCCTCGGCACGCGACGAGAGGCCGACGTACACCACACCGCGATCGACGATCGGCGACTGGGTAATGATCGCGGTCGGATCCGAATCCACCTTGGTCCGCCACAGCGGCGCGCCATCCTCTACCTTCGCTGCCAGCACGAACGCGCCGGTCGGGTTGTTCGCAACCTGGGTGCCCTGCCCGAAGATCAGCGTGCCTTCCCAGTAGGCCGGGCTGGTTCGCGACGCATCGTTGTCGATGCCGCTGTATTCGGTGATCTTCTTCTTCCACTTCACCTTGCCGCTGGCGGCATCGACCGCCCACAGCGAGCCGCCGAAGTCCGGCACATATACGGTGCCGTTGGCGACGGTCGGCGTGGCCGACACGTTGCCGTCGGTATCCAGCGTCCAGCGCGGCGCAAGCTGCGAGACGTTGTCGACGCCGATCACGCGCTCGTCCGGCGCGGTACGCGTGTTGTCGACACCCTGCCCGGCAAAGACCCAGTCTGCCGCCGCACCCGGGCCGCTTGCGATCATGCCGAACAGGGCAAGCGTTCCGATCATGGCCGGCGTACGCCGGCGCCACGAGGCAAGTCCGGCATGCTGCTTGTTGGATGTTTTCATGACATCACCTTACCGAGAGAAGAGTGACTGATGACCGGCCGAACCGAAACGGCCGCGGTGAAAAAAACTGGCGCGCCGGGGCGACTGGAAGCGACCGGGACGCCTGGCGATACCCAACCTGCGCGTGCTTTCCAAAGCAGGGAAAAGGTCGACATGGCCGGGATGAATCATTTGACGCAGCGTGAATATCAATACCCAAAGTTCGGTTGCGAAGCGCGAAACATAGGACCACTGCATGAAACCACCACACGCGCCGATGAAACATGCGCGCCCGTGACGACAGCGCGTGACGACGCGCGAACCCTGAAGCCGATGCACCGGCGGATCCGCCGCTCAGAACGTATGCATCATCCCCACATACGCGCCCGTCTGCGACTCGCCCGTCATCGGGCTCGTGCCCGACGTCGCATCGCGCGGCGACGCGAGCAGCGAGAAGTTCGAATTCCCGCCGTTGCGCACGTACGCGACCGTCCCATACAGGAACGTGCGCTTCGACAGGTTGTACGTCGTGCCGAGCACGTACATGATCGCGTGGCCCGACGGATCGTGCGACGCGTCGCCGCCGCCATCGCCGACCTTCACGTAATACCCGCCGCCCGTCACCGCCCACTGCGGCGTGGCCGTGTAGGTCGCGCCGAGCCAGTAGTGATCGGCGCGATCGGCGACGCCCGCCGGGCTG
>NZ_CAJPGY010000048.1:0-50630 GCF_905339915.1 Burkholderia sp. BCC1985 | reverse complement strand
GTCCACGCTTCCGCGCCATCCGGAGTCACAACAAGTGCGTGCTCGATCGACATGATCGGCTTCGGGTGATCCAGCGGGCTTCGGTATTCAACAGCCGTGGGCTGCGCTTCGACTTCGAGCACGAAAAATCCGGCCGAACCATCCGCCTCATGTCCAAGCGTCTTGAACCGCTCACGGTGAATCGCCTGTTGCTCGGCCAGCGTTGCTCGAAGACTTTGCGGAAACTCGGCCGTCTGCTGGCCAATCGGGACATTGTTCTCGATGAACCAACGCGCCTCGACCACCAGAAACTCTCGCTTCTGCACATCACCGCCTTCGTGGCGGGGATGTCCGTTCAACACAAACCGCGAACCGGCATCGAGCCACCGCACGCCTCCGACGCCAAAATATCGGCTTGCTCGCGCATCCCATATCTCTACTCGCCGTCGCGCTCGCACCTCACCAGTGTCTGAGCTGGAATAGCCGTAAGCCGTCGATTCGTAGACCGTCATCGGCGCATCAGGAACGCTATGCTCGGCTTTCTGGCGGTGCTCCTCAGTGACATAGCTCGTCGCGGCAAGTCCACTTTCAACCTGAAAATCGGATGCGGGCCGCTTGTAATCAAACGCACGCGACATGTAGCGTGTGCTCTGCATCGTCTGCACCGCTGCCCAATGGGCGAAGCCATCAGATTCGTTGCTGTCGTTCGCCCGAATGAATTCGACTGGCTTGGCGTCGGGAAGGGTCGATACGCGGTCAACGATGACGAGCGTCGTCTTGGGAGCGTCACCTTCGCTAACGTTTTCGTGGACCCAATAGAAATACCAACCCTCGGACTCAGCCAAGCGGTTCACAAAGTGAAGATCGGACTCGCTCTGCCTGCACCACGAACGCTTGGCAGGATCGGACGACAACGTGAAACGGTACTGTCCGCGCAGTTGCGGATATCGATCCAGCACGTCGGAAATGATCTCGCGGGCGTCTTTCTCGAGCCAGCCTTCTTCGTTGTGGGTTTTCTCAAGGAAGACCAGCGCCGACGAAAATTCGATCTGGTATGTGGAAAGACCACCGTTTCCACCCAAATAGGCGACCCGATGCACGAAACCGTGGACCGGACGATAGACGGGAACCGCAAAGGGAGCCGTGACTTGCTGAATCTGCAAGGTGACAGGCTGGTGCATCAGCGACAGCAGCGCAGTATCGTCGCGCGTCGACGCAACATCGATCGTGTACGAATAGTCACGCCCGATTCTGGCTGATCCGCGTGCACGCAGCGGCACCAACGCGTTCTTGCCGAGCGGCGTATTCAACGTCAACAGCCGCCCCTGCTGCAAAACACCCTTACTGATCGCCTCATAGAGGTCGCGAAACTTCAGGTCCCCGAGTGCGGACGGTCTGATATCCATTTGCGTTTTATCTCTCTCAGGTTCGACCGTCACGTCAGTTGCACGAAGACGGTCAGCCGTTGCGACAGCCAAGTCGCTCGCGCGATTTTATCTAACGTCTGAGAAATGCGGTTTCTTTTGACAGAAACTGACGCCCGGTCACCTAGCGAAGTGAAAGCTCACGCTCAGGCTCGACAGTAAATTGTAAGAAATAAATTCGCGGAGCCCCCGTGGCATCGGCGATGTAGGCGGAGAGGCTCTCAATTTCCCGTCGCGAAGGATGGGTCGGAACAGAAAATTGCAGTGAGCTTAAATTTCACATTAAATCAATTACTTATAATTTTTGTCGATGACCAAACGTGAAAATAGCAGGGCCCCGATTTGGAGTCGGATGGTCGTAGGTTCGAAGCTTCTTCCTCCAATCACGATATACACGATAAGGGTTGCAAGCCATCGCGCTTGCAGCCCTTTTTCGTTTTGTCCGCAAGCCGCTTCCGCCGGCCCCGCGTCGGCGGCCCGCGCACGAATCTTGCGGGAACACGCGATAATGTCCGCGACCCAACCCGCAACCGCGCATGAAAAAAACCGTTTTCAAGACCGCCCTGCTCGGCGCGCTGCTCGCAGTCGGCGCATTCGGCACCCTCGGCGCGTCCGGCGCCGCGTCGGCCAAGTCGCTCGACGACGCGCTCGACTGCCATTCGAACGGCCACAAGTTCGTCGCGCCGCTGCTCGCGGCCGGCGACATCGAGTCGGAGCCGATGCACGTCGAAGCGAATTCGGTGAACGCGTTCCGCACGAACCATCCGCTGACCGCCTACGGCTTCGGCGTCTACGTCGTGCTCGGCTACCAGGCGAACGATCCGATCTTCCAGCCGGGCGACGGCACGCCGATCGGCAAATGGGCGTACGGCGTCGTGGTACGCGGCACGAAGAGTGCGGTCGAGCAGGCCGTTCGCAATGCCGGCAGCGACGCAACCGTCAAGCAGGCGTTCCCGTTCCTGACCGCGATCGTGTGCTCCGACTGAGCACACCGCGAGGCAAGCGGCGCGAGCGCGCCGCGCCCTCGGTAGCGTCTCGTTACGCGCCCGTATAAACCACGCGATACGGAATCCCGACCTTCTCCCACTCGGCCGCTTCCTGGCTGAGGCTGTAGTCGGTCAACGGGTTCTGCTCGACCCATGCGCTCGGCAGGCGCACTTCATACCCGCCCTTCTTCATCTGCGACACGGAAATGTCCGGCAGCCCGGCATCGGTCCGGCGCCGGCACAGCAGCGCGGCGAGCCGCAGGCAAAACAGCAGCGGCCATTCGACGTCGCGCGCCTGCGACAGCTTGCCGAGCTTGCCCGCATGCCCGAGCACGAGCGCGGCGAGGCGCGCCTGGTCAGTGCGCGAGAAGCCCGGCATGTCGGCGTTGCTGGCGATATACGCGGAATGCTTGTGATACGAGCTGTGCGAGATCGACAGGCCGATCTCGTGCAGCGCGGCGGCCCAGCCGAGGAACATCCGGCCTTCCTCGCGCGCTTCTTCGTCGTCGGACGCCTCGAGCTCGTCGTAGAACCGCACCGCCAGTGCGGCGATCCGCTCGGCCTGCGCGCGATCGACGCCGTAGCGGCGCGTGAAACCCTCGACGGTCACCGCACGCATGTCCTCGTGCTGGGCCCGGCCGAGAAGGTCGTACAGCACGCCGAGACGCAGCGCGCCGTCGGTGGTGTCGACGTAGTCGACACCCAGTTCCTCGAATACCGCGAGCATGATCGCGAGGCCGCCGGCAAGCACCGGCACGCGATCGGGCTTCAGCGCGATCAGCTTCAGCCGGTTCACGTTCTCGGCCTTGATCAGCGCGCGCTTCAGGCGTTCGAGCCCGCCGCGCGAAATGCCGTGCGTGATGCCGGCGTCGTTGAAGCCGTTCGCCTCGACGAGTTCCGCGAGCGCACGCGCGGTACCCGACGAACCGATCGCCTGGTCCCATCCGGCCTTCTTGTACTCGCTGGAAATGATCTGGATCTCGCGCTTGGCCGCGAGTTCGGCCTGCCGCATCGTGTATTCGTCGACGTTGCCGGCCGGGAAGAACGCCCGGCTATGGCTCACGCAGCCGATGTAGAGACTCTCCATCACGAGCGGCGTGTAGTGCGAGCCGATGATGAATTCGGTCGAGCCGCCGCCGATGTCGACGACGAGCCGCTTGCCCGCGCTCGCCGGCACCGAATGCGCGGCACCCGCATAGATCAGGCGCGCCTCTTCGCGGCCCGCGATCACTTCGATCGGAAAACCGAGCGCCGCTTCGGCTTCGCCGAGGAATTCGCCCGCGTTCTTCGCGACGCGCAACGTGTTGGTCGCGACCGCGCGCACATGATCGGGATGGAAATCGCGCAGGCGCTCGCCGAACCGCTTGAGTGCCTCCCAGCCACGTTCCTGCGACGCGCGATCGAGCATCTTGTCGCTCGACAGCCCCGCGGCCAGTCGAACCGGCTCGCGCAGCGCATCGACGGGATAGATCTGGCTGCCCGCCGGCGTTTCCTCGACGCGCCCGACGATCAGCCGGAAGCTGTTCGAGCCGAGATCCACGGCAGCCAGCAAGTGGGGGGATGTAACCATCAGAAGGGGGCTCCGTGCGCGTTCGCCCGCGGCAGCCGCTCCGGCCTCGCTGGACGATCAATCAAAGGCGATATTTTAAGCGTGGAACGCTTGCCATTGCCACGCTTCACGGGCATGTACTCGGGTAGAAAGTATATGGCCGAAACATTTATGAGACGAATCGGTTCAAGCGTAGAATTTCCCGATATAAATACATTATTGTCATCAGCACGTCATCGTACCGTGAGAGTTTCCGAGCGTCCTTTCGAATCATCGCCCGAATCACCCCCTACTCTGCCGATGTCCGTCCGCTATCCGCTTCTCAATCGTGAACTCGGCATCCTCGGCTTCAACGAGCGCGTGCTGGCCCAGGCAGCCGACCCGCACATTCCGTTGCTCGAGCGACTGCGCTTCATCTGCATCACCAGCAGCAACCTCGACGAGTTCTTCGAGGTCCGGATGGCCGGCCTCCAGGAACAGATCCGCGACAACCCGGGCGCCCTGACGCCCGACGGCATGTCGCTGCAGCACGCCTACGATCTCGTCGTCGAGCGCGCGCAACGGCTCGTGCACCGCCAGTACACGATGCTGCACGAAACCGTGCTCCCCGCGCTCGAACAGGAAGGCATCTACTTCCACGCGAGCGACTCGTGGAACGACGAGCAGCTCGAATGGGCGCGCCGCTACTTCCTCGACGAACTGCTGCCGGTGCTGACGCCGATCGGCCTCGATCCCGCGCATCCGTTCCCGCGCGTGCTGAACAAGAGCCTGAACTTCGTCGTCGAGCTCGAAGGCCGCGACGCGTTCGGCCGCCAGGCGGTGATGGGCATCGTGCAGGCGCCGCGCGCGCTGCCGCGCGTCGTGCGCATGCCGCAGGCGCTGTCGGGCTTCGAGCACGGCTTCGTGCTGCTCAGCTCGTTCATGCAGCGCTTCGTCGGCGAACTGTTCCCGCAACTGGTCGTGAAGAGCTGCAACCAGTTCCGCATCACGCGCAACAGCGAACTGTTCGTCGACGAGGACGAAATCACCAACCTGCGCGTCGCGCTGCAGGGCGAACTGCCCGCGCGCCACCTCGGCAACGCGGTGCGGCTCGAAGTGTCGGCCGATACGCCCGCGCATATCGTGCGACGCCTGCTCGAGGAAAGCCTGCTCGGCGAGAAGGACTGCTACCGCGTGTCCGGCTCCGTGAACCTCGTGCGGCTGATGCAGATCCCCGATCTCGTCGATCGACCCGACCTGAAGTTCGCGCCGTTCACCGCATCGATCCCCCCCGCGATCGCGAACGCGCCGACGATGTTCGACGCGATCGACGACGGCGACATCCTGCTGCATCACCCGTACGAAAGCTTCCAGCCGGTGCTCGAACTGCTGCAGCAGGCCGCGAAGGACCCGAGCGTCGTCGCGATCAAGCAGACGATCTATCGCACCGGCACGGATTCGCCGCTGATGGACGCGCTGATGGAAGCCGCGCGCAACGGCAAGGAAGTGACCGTCGTCGTCGAGCTGCTCGCGCGCTTCGACGAGGAAACCAACATCAACTGGGCGTCGCAGCTCGAAGCCGTCGGCGCGCACGTCGTGTACGGCGTGGTCGGCCACAAGTGCCATGCGAAGATGATGCTGATCGTGCGGCGCGTCGTGCAGAACGGCAAGGCGTCGCTGCGCCGCTACGTGCACCTCGGCACCGGCAACTATCACCCGCGCACCGCCCGCCTCTACACCGACTTCGGGCTGATGACGGCCGACCAGAAGATCTGCGAGGACGTCCATCACGTGTTCCAGCAGCTGACCGGGATCGGCGGCGAGCTCACGCTGCACGAGCTGTGGCAGTCGCCGTTCACGCTGCATCCGCGCATCATCGAATCGATCCGCGCGGAGATCGACAATGCACGCGCCGGCAAGCGCGCGCGCGTGGTCGCGAAGATGAACGCGCTGCTGGAGCCGTCGGTGATCGCCGCGCTGTACGAAGCGTCGCAGGCCGGCGTGAAGGTCGACCTGATCGTGCGCGGCGTGTGCGCGCTGAAGCCGGGCGTGCCGGGGCTGTCGGACAACATCACGGTGCGCTCGATCGTCGGGCGCTTCCTCGAACACCACCGCATCTACTATTTCCACGCGGGCGGCGCCGAGGACGTGTATCTGTCGAGCGCCGACTGGATGGACCGCAACCTGTTCCGCCGCGTCGAAGTCGCGTTCCCGATCCGCGAGCGCAAGCTGAAGCGCCGCGTGATCGCCGAAGGGCTGTCGGTCTGTCTCGGCGACAACCAGTCGGCCTGGCAGATGCTCAGCGACGGCCACTACCGCCGGCGGCGCGCGGGCAAGACGATCCGCAACGCACAGCTCGGGCTGCTCGCGAAGTTCTGTTCGTAGGCACCCGGCGCACGGTTTCGCGTGCCGCGCACCAAACGAAAAAGCACAGCCCGAGGGCTGTGCTTTTTTCATTCCGCCGGGGTGCCGACGTGAGGCGCCGCTTCGCGTGACGCGCTCACGCCTCGAACGCGGCCGGCCGGATCGCAATGATCCGCGAGCCCGGGAAGCGCGCGGTGAACGTGCTGCCGCGCCCTTCCTCGCTCTGCACGTACAAGTGCGAGTCGTGCCGCTGCAGCACGTGCTTGACGATCGCGAGACCGAGCCCCGTGCCGCCCGTATCGCGCGAGCGGCTGCGGTCGACGCGGTAGAAGCGTTCGGTCAGCCGCGGCAGGTCGGCGGCCGGAATGCCGAAGCCGCTGTCGGTGACGGAGAACACACCCTGCGCGCCCTCGCGCCGCCACGACACGAAAATCTTGCCGCCGTCCGGCGTATAGCGGATCGCGTTGGTCACGAGGTTCGCGAACGCGCTGAACACTTCGGTCTGCGCGCCTGTGACGCCGAGCGTCTCGTCGATCGCGAACGCGATCTCGTGATGCCCGTTCGACAGCGTCTGCGCATCTTCCTTCAGATGGTCGAACACGGCACGCATGTCGATCGCGTGATCCATCGGCGGCTTGCTTTCGCCCTCGAGCTTCGCGAGCACCAGCAGGTCGGTGACGATGTGCCGCATCCGCGACGCCTGCTGCTCCATCATCTCGAGATAGCGCGCGCGATCTTCCTCGTTCAGCGGCAGTTCGCGCATCGTCTCGAGGAAGCCCGACAGCACGGTCAGCGGCGTCTTCAGTTCGTGCGACACGTTCGCGACGAAGTCGCGCCGCATCGCGTCGGTCCGCTCGAGCTCCGTGATGTCCTGCGTGAGCAGCAGCTTGCGGTTCTCGCCGTACGGGAAAACCTGCACTTCCAGCACGTTCTGCCGCGAGTCGCCCATCCCGCGCATCACGAGCGTCTCGTCGTAATGCTGCGCGTTCAGGTAACGGACGAACTCCGGATGACGCACCAGGTTCGTGATGTGCTGGCGCAGGTCGCGCTTCGCATCGAGGCCGAAGTGCACCTCGGCGATCGCGTTGCACCACTCGATCTGGTCATGGTCGTCGAGCATCGCGACGCCGTTCGGCGACGCCTGGATCGCCTGGATGAAGCGCGAATGCTGCTGCTCGACCTGGCGCACCTGCGCATGCCACTGCTTCGCGAGCTTGTGCAGCCGGTAGTAGATTTCACCCCAGATGCCCGGTGCGCTCGGCACCTCGCCGTAGACGGGCGCATCGAGCAGACGCCACAGGCGTTGCGTATGGAAGGTGCTGAAGAAGCCCTGCGCGACCAGCATCACGGCCGCGAACCCGAGGGCCGCGGTCGGGCCGGCGAATACGCCGACCAATACGCTGATCAGCACGAGCAGCACGAGCGACACCAGAAAGCGCGCCCAGATGATGTTCATGATTCAGCGTCCGAAAGAATGAACGGCATGCCGCGGCACACGGCATGCCCGGATACGTTACGCGTGCTTGGCGAGCCGGTAGCCGCTGCCGCGCACGGTCTCGATCATCGCATCGCAGCCGGCCGGTTTCAAGGCCGCGCGCAATCGTTTGATATGGACGTCGACGGTGCGTTCCTCGACGAACACATGATCGCCCCAGACCTGGTCGAGCAGTTGCGTGCGGCTGTGCACGCGCTCCGGATGCGTCATGAAGAAATGCAGCAGGCGGAATTCGGTCGGGCCGAGATCGAGCTTGATCTCGCTGCCGTCGCCGTGCGCGGCGACCCGATGCGTGGCCGGATCGAGGCGCAGCCCGTTGATCGACACGACGTCCTCGGTCAGCTGCGGCGCGCGGCGGCGCAGCACGGCCTTGATGCGCGCCATCAGTTCCTTCGGCGAGAACGGCTTCGTCACGTAGTCGTCCGCGCCGATCTCGAGGCCGAGCACCTTGTCCTGCTCGTCGCCGCGCGCGGTCAGCATGATGATCGGGATATGCTTGGTCCGTTCGTTGTTGCGCAGGTCGCGCGCGAACGCGATGCCGGACTTGCCCGGCAGCATCCAGTCGAGCAGCACGAGATCGGGCAGCACGTCGCTGATCAGGTTCTGCGCCTGCTCCGCGTTGTACGCGCGGATCGGGCAGTGACCGGCATGCTGGAGATTCACCGAGATCAGTTCGGAAATCGCTGGCTCATCTTCGACGACGAGAATGTTGCTGGGCATCGGCACCTCTGTTCTTCCTATACGGAGTCGATTAACTGTTGGCTTCGCGATCGAGCGTGTCGCGCGGCTGGTGCCGCACGTCGGTGCCCTTCACGATGTAGATGATGAATTCGGCGATGTTCTTCGCGTGGTCGCCGATCCGTTCGATCGCCTTCGCGATGAACAGATACTCGAGGCCGACCGAGATCGTGCGCGGATCTTCCTGCATGTACGACACGAGCTTGCGCACGAACGCGCGGAATTCGAGGTCGATTTCCTTGTCGTCCTTGACGATCTGCGCGGCCGCCACCGTATCGAGGCGCGCGAACGCGTCGAGCGCGCGGCGCAGGATCGTCACGGCCATCTCGCCCGACACCTTGATCTCGGCGATGTTCACCGCACGCGCGGCCGGTTCTTCGATCAGGCGGCGCACGCGCTTCGCGATCTTCTCGGCCTCGTCGCCGGCGCGCTCGAGGTTCGTAATCGTTTTCGAAATCGACATCAGAAGACGCAGGTCGCGCGCGGCCGGCTGCCTCCGCGCGATGATGTTGCCGCACTCCTGGTCGATGTCGACTTCCATCGCGTTCAGCGTTTCCTCGGCCGCGATCACCTTCTCGGCCGCATCGCGGTCGAATTCGTTCAGCGCATGCATCGCGCCGACGATCTGCGACTCGACGAGCCCGCCCATTTCCAGCACTTTCGACGACACGGCATTCAGGTCCGCGTCGAACTGGCTCGACAGATGTTTATCCGACATGGTTGTGGTTCTCCGTCATCAGCCGAAACGGCCGGTGATGTAGTCTTCCGTTTCCTTGCGCACCGGCTTGATGAAGATCTTTTCGGTTTCGCCGAATTCGATCAGCTCGCCCAGGTACATGTAGGCCGTGAAGTCCGAGCAGCGTGCGGCCTGCTGCATGTTGTGCGTGACGATCACGACCGTGTAGTCGCTCTTCAGCTCCGCGATCAGTTCCTCGATGCGGCCCGTCGAGATCGGGTCGAGCGCCGAGCACGGCTCGTCGAGCAGCAGCACTTCCGGACGGATCGCGATGCCGCGCGCGATGCACAGACGCTGCTGCTGGCCGCCCGACAGACCGTAGCCGCTCTGGTTCAGCTTGTCCTTCACTTCGTTCCACAGCGCGGCCTTCGTCAGCGCCCACTCGACGCGATCGTCCATCTCCGAACGCGTGAGCTTTTCGAACATCTTCACGCCGAACGCGATGTTGTCGTAGATCGACATCGGGAACGGGGTCGGCTTCTGGAACACCATGCCGATCCGCGCACGCAGCAGCGAGATGTCGCGCTTGGTGGTCAGCAGGTTCTCGCCGTCCATCAGGATTTCGCCTTCGGCACGCTGCTCCGGATAGAGCGCGAACATCTTGTTGAACGTGCGCAAGAGCGTCGACTTGCCGCAGCCCGACGGGCCGATGAACGCCGTCACCTTCCCTTCGGGAATGCGCAGGTTGATGTTCTTCAGCGCGTGGAACTTGTTGTAGAAGAAGTTGAGGTTGTTGACCTCGATCTTCGCGTTCAGCGGCGCCAGCGGACGGCCATGCGCCGCATCGTGCGTGCCGGCGGGCGCAGCGGTGCGCTCGACGGGATTCAGGTGGCTTTCTGCCATATTCATCGGATTGCTCCGCCGTTACTTTTTCGAGAAGATCGAGCGCGCCAGGATGTTGAGTCCGAGCACCCCGAGCGTGATCAGGAACACGCCCGCCCATGCGAGCGACTGCCATTCGGCGAACGGGCTCATCGCGAACTTGTAGATCGTGACGGGCAGGTTGGCCATCGGCTGGCTCATGTCGACCGAGAAGAACTGGTTCGACAGGGCCGTGAACAGCAGCGGCGCCGTTTCGCCGGCGATCCGCGCGATCGCGAGCAGCACGCCCGTCACGATCCCGCCGACCGACGCGCGCAGCGTGATCTTCAACACCATGCGCCACTTCGGCGTGCCGAGCGCGACGGCGGCTTCGCGCAGCGCGTTCGGCACGAGCTTCAGCATGTTCTCCGTCGTGCGGATCACGATCGGAATCTGCAGCAGCGCGAGCGCGATCACGCCGGCCCAGCCCGAAAAGCGCCCCGACTTCGCGACGACGATCGCGTACACGAACAGGCCGATCACGATCGACGGCGCCGACAGCAGGATGTCGTTGATGAAGCGGATCGTGCTCGCCAGCAGGTTCTTCTGGCCGTATTCAGCGAGATAGACGCCCGCGAGGATGCCGATCGGCGTGCCGACCAGCGTGCCGAAACCGCACAGCAGCAGGCTGCCGACGATCGCGTTCGCCAGGCCGCCGCCTTCGGTGTTCGGTGCCGGCGTCGATTCGGTGAACAGCTGCAGCGACAGGCCGCCGACACCGAGATGCACCGTCGTGTAGAGAATCCACACGAGCCAAAGCAGGCCGAATGCCATCGCGGCGAGCGACGCGGTCAGCGCGATCGCGTTGGTCACCTTGCGCTTGCGCTGCAGGCGGTTGCGCATCGCGTCGAGCGCGGCGCCGTTCGGCCCCGGGAAATTCATGATGGGCTCGCTCATTTCTTGCCCTCTCCCTTCTCGAGACGAAGCAGCAGCAGTTTGGAGATGGACAGCACGATGAACGTGATCACGAACAGGATCAGGCCCAGTTCCATCAGGGCGGACGTATGCAGGCCCGGTTGCGCTTCCGCGAATTCGTTCGCGAGCGCCGACGTGATGCTGTTGCCCGGTGCGAACAGCGACACGCTGTCGAGCAGGTTCGTGTTGCCGATCACGAAGGTCACGGCCATCGTTTCGCCGAGCGCGCGGCCAAGGCCGAGCATCACGCCGCCGATCACGCCGGTCTTCGTATAGGGCAGCACGACCTTCCACATCACTTCCCACGTCGTGCAGCCGATCCCGTACGCCGATTCCTTCAGCAGCACGGGCGTGACTTCGAACACGTCGCGCATCACCGATGCGATGTACGGGATGATCATGATCGCGAGGATCACGCCGGCCGCGAGAATGCCGATGCCGATCGGCGCGCCGGCCGTCAGCGGACCGAGCACCCACACGTCCTTGAAGAGATGGCCGATCGGCTTCTGGAAGTATTCGGCGAAGATCGGCGCGAACACGAGCAGGCCCCACATGCCGTACACGATCGACGGAATCGCGGCGAGCAGCTCGATCGCGATGCCGAGCGGGCGGCGCAGCCACACGGGCGACAGTTCGGTGAGGAACAGCGCGATGCCGAAGCTGACCGGCACCGCGATGACGAGTGCAATCAACGACGTCACGATCGTGCCGTAGATCGGCACGACTGCGCCGTAGACATCCGAGTTCGGATCCCACTCGGATTGCCACAGGAAGCCGAGGCCGAACTTCTGGATGGTCGGCAGCGACGCAATGATGAGGGAAACGATGATCCCGCCCAGCAGCAGCAGGGTCACGATCGCGGCGAGCCGTGCGAGGCCGCCGAACAGAACGTCTCCGAGACGGCTCGGCGCGCGTTGCTGCGCGGCATCGGCCCGGGAGGACGTGTACGAAATATCAGACATGGGCGCCTGTTCTGGATCGCCGGGCGCCGTAACGCCCGGCCTTACCGCACACACTGCCCGGCCGGCACGACCGGGCAGCGAACCGCTGGATGGCTTACTCTGCGGCGACCGGCTTGCCCGATGCGTCCGTCACCTTCGTCTTCCACTGCTTGCGGATTTCCGTCTCGACCGATGCCGGCAGCGAGATGTAGTCGAGGCTGTCGGCAGCCTTCTCGCCGTTCTTGAACGCCCAGCTGAAGAACTTCAGCGTTTCGGCGCCCTGCTCCGGCTTGTCCTGCTTCGCGTGCAGCAGCACGAACGTCGCGCCGACGACCGGCCATGCTTCCTTGCCCGGCTGGTTCGTCAGGATCTGGTAGAACGACTTCGACCAGTTCGCGCCTGCAGCAGCGGCCTTGAACGTTTCGGTCTTCGGCTCGACCACCGTGCCCGTCGAGTTCTTCAGGGCCGTGTAGATCATGTTGTTCTTCTTCGCGTACGCCCACTCGACGTAGCCGATCGCGCCCGGCAGGCGCTGCACGAACGCCGCGACGCCGTCGTTGCCCTTGCCGCCCGTACCCGTCGGCCAGTTGACCGTCGTGCCTTCGCCGATCTTCGACTTCCATTCGTCGTTGACCTTCGACAGGTAGTTCGTCCAGATGAAGCTCGTGCCCGAGCCGTCAGCGCGGCGAACGACCGCGATGTCCGTATCCGGCAGCTTGACCTTCGGGTTCAGCGCGGCGATCGCCGGGTCGTTCCACTTCTTGATCTTGCCGAGATAGATGTCGCCGAGCACCGGGCCCGACAGCGTCAGTTCGCCGGCCTTCACGCCCGGCACGTTGATCACCGGCACCACGCCGCCGACCACCGTCGGGAACTGGAACAGGCCTTCCTTCGCGAGCTCGTCATCCTTCAGCGGCGCGTCCGAACCGGCAAAATCGACCGTCTTCGCGACGATCTGCTTCAGGCCGCCCGACGAGCCGATACCCTGGTAGTTCACCTTCGCGCCGCCGGACTGCTGGTAGTCCGCAGCCCATTTCGTATAGATCGGCATCGCGAACGTGCTGCCTGCGCCCGTGATGTCGGCAGCTTGCGCGGCGACTGCGAAAAGCGCGCCAGCCAGGCCGGCAATCGCGGTTTGCATCAATTTCATGAGACCTCCAGTGTGTGAGCGGATGACTACGGCACCGCGAAGGTTAGGGGCTCCTCATGACGATAATGTGACAATCGATGAAACTGGCGTGACAGTAACATGACTGGTTGAAAGGGTGTAGCGGGCCCGGTTCGGGCAGCCGCACGAGCGCGGCGTGGCGGGGTTGGCGGCAAGAATTGCCGGTCGGGAAGAGGTAGATTGGTACCCGCCGATGCGGGGTGCGAGCGGATCGTATCGCAGCGCACGCCGGTCGGAAAGCCCCTTGCGCGGCTGTCGCGATTCAGGGTCGGAGTGTGTGTTTGATCAGACGAAATCCGCGTCGAAAGCGCCTTCTATTTAATAGCGCAAACCTTTGCGTCTGACGAATTGCGGCGCCCGCAGGCGCCGCATGTCAAATCACCGGAGCGGCGGCGCATACGGCCGGACCGTCGCGCGCCGTCGCCGAGCCGGTTCAGGCCGTCGCCGCGCGCACCGCGTCGGCGATCGCTTCCGCGTGACGCGTCGCGTCGGCCGCATGCCGGGCCTCGACCATCACGCGCAGCACGGGCTCGGTGCCCGACGCGCGGATCAGCACGCGGCCGTGACCGGCCAGCGCGCCTTCGGCCGCGTCGATCGCCGCACGAATCGATGCGTTGCCCTTCCAGTCGGCGCCCGGTTTCATCCGCACGTTGATCAGCTTCTGCGGGAACAGCGTGACGCCGTCGAGCATCTGCGCGAGCGTGCGGCCGCTGCGCTTGAGCGCGGCCAGCACGAGCAGCGCCGACACGATGCCGTCGCCGGTCGAATGGCGGTCGAGCGACAGGATGTGGCCCGAGCCTTCCGCGCCGAGCAGCCAGCCGCGCTCGCGCAATTGTTCGAGCACATAGCGGTCGCCGACCGCCGCGCGCACGAATTCGACGCCCTCACGCTGCAGCGCAACTTCGACCGCGAGGTTCGTCATCAGTGTGCCGACCGCGCCGTCGACCTTGCCAACGGTCGCGATGCGGTCCTTCACGAGCACGTAGAGCAGCTCGTCGCCGTTGTACAGCCGGCCGGTCGAATCGACGACCTGCAGGCGGTCCGCATCGCCGTCGAGCGCGATGCCGAGGTCCGCATGGTTCGCCCGCACCGCGCGCACCAGTGCATCAGGCGCGGTGGCGCCGACGCCGTCGTTGATGTTGAAGCCGTTCGGCGCGACGCCGATCGGGATCACTTCCGCGCCGAGCTCGTGGAACACGTGCGGTGCGATCTGGTACGCGGCGCCGTGCGCGCAGTCGATCACGAGCTTCAGCCCGCGCAGATCGTAGGCGGCCGGAAACGTGCTCTTGCAGAACTCGATGTAGCGGCCGGCCGCATCGTCGAGGCGGCGCGCCTTGCCGAGCCGGTCCGACGATGCGCATTCGAGCGGCTTGTCGAGCCATGCCTCGATCTCGGCTTCCGTTTCGTCGGGCAGCTTGTTGCCGTCGGCGGAGAAGAACTTGATCCCGTTGTCCTGGTACGGGTTGTGCGATGCGCTGATCACGACGCCGGCCGACAGGCGCAGCGCGCGCGTCAGGTACGCGACGCCCGGCGTCGGCATCGGGCCGGCCAGCATCACGTCGACGCCGGCCGCCGAGAAGCCGGCCTCGAGCGCGGCCTCGAGCATGTAGCCAGACACGCGCGTGTCCTTGCCGATCAGTACCGTCGGCCGTGCACCGGCCGCGACGTCGGCCGCACCGGCCAGTACCTTGCCGGCTGCATAGCCGAGACGCAACACGAAATCAGGCGTGATGGGCGCCTCGCCCACCGTGCCGCGAATGCCGTCCGTGCCGAAATATCGACGTCCCATGGCGAACCTTCCTCCTTCGTCTTTCTGATTTCTGACTTATCGTTGCCGCGCGGCTTCGCGCACGGCGTTCCAGACCTTCAACGCATCAACCGTCGCCGCGACGTCGTGCACGCGCACGATCGCAGCTCCACGCTCGAGCGCGCACAACGCGGCCGCCACGCTCGCCGCGACGCGTTCCATCGGCGGCTTGCCGCCGATCACCGCGCCGAGCATCGACTTGCGCGACATGCCCGCGAGAATCGGATACGCGCGCCCGTCGGGCCGCGCCGGCGCCGTGTCCGGCAACGCGGCCAGCAGCGCGTAGTTGTCGTCGACCACCGCCTTGCCGAACCCGAAGCCCGGGTCGACGCAGATCCGTTCCGGCGCGACGCCCGCGTCGCGCAGCGCCTGCGCGCGCGCGGCGAGAAAATCGCGCACGTCGCTCACGACGTCGCCGTAATCGGGCTCGCCGACCTGCATCGTCTGCGGCTCGCCGAGCATGTGCATCGCGCACAGCCCGCTGTTACCCTCGCGCACCGCATCGATCGCGCCCGGCTGACGGAAACCCCAGATGTCGTTGATCAAGTCCGCGCCGGCAGCGAGCGCCGCGCGCATCACGGCCGGCTTGTAGGTGTCGATCGACAGCGGTACGTTCAGCGGCCGCAACGCTTCGACCAGCGGGATCACGCGCGCGAGTTCCTCGTCGAGCGGCACGGGCGGCGCGCCGGGACGCGTCGACTCGCCACCGATGTCGATCAGGTCGACGCCTTCGGCGATCATCCGCTCGGCCTGGCGCAGCGCATCGTCGCGCGCGAGGAAGCGGCCGCCGTCGGAGAACGAATCGGGGGTGGCGTTCAGAATGCCCATCACGAGCGGGCGCTCGAACGTCAGGGAGAAACGGCCGCACTGCAGCGGCGCGGGAATGGATGCTGAAACAGCGGAATCGGGCACGGGCGGGAGGCGTTGATGAATGCAAAACGGGCCGGTGTGAAGCCACACCAGCCCGTGAACGGTGCTACGGCAAAGGTCAGGCCGGCGAAGCAGGCGCCGGCGCGTTGCCGGGCTTCACTTCGGCGGTGGTGCCGCCGCCCGACGAATCGCCGCCGACAGCCGGCGAACTCTTCGGCGAGCGCGGCGGACGCCCTTCCATGATGTCGTTGATCTGATCGGCGTCGATCGTTTCCCACTCCATCAGCGCGGCCGTCATTGCCTCCACCTTGTCGCGGTTCTCTTCGAGCAGGCGGCGTGCAAGGCCGTACTGTTCGTCGAGCACGCGGCGGATTTCGCCGTCGACCTTCTGCTGCGTCGCTTCCGAGATCGTGCGCGTGAAGCCTCGGCCGAACGGGCCGTTGTCGCTCTCGTCGTCGACGTAGACCATCGGCCCGAGCGCGTCGGTCATGCCGAAACGGGCCACCATCGCGCGTGCCGTCTGCGTCGCCTTGTTGAAGTCGTCCGACGCGCCGGTGCTGATCAGGTTCAGGAACAGCTCCTCGGCCACGCGGCCGCCGAACAGGATCGCCAGGCGGTCGAGCAGGTAATCCTTCGAATACGTCTCGTTGTCATGCTCCGGCAGTTGCCACGTGACGCCCAGCGCGCGACCGCGCGGGATGATCGTGACCTTGTGCACCGGGTCGGCCTTCGGCAGCAGCTTCGCGATCACCGCGTGGCCCGACTCGTGGTAAGCCGTCGCGCGCTTCGCTTCCTCGCGAATCACCGCCGACTTGCGCTCCGGACCCATGAAGATCTTGTCCTTCGCGTCCTCGAAATCCTGCATCTCGACGATGCGCTTGCCGCGGCGGGCAGCGAACAGCGCCGCTTCGTTCACGAGGTTCGCGAGATCGGCGCCCGAGAAGCCCGGCGTGCCGCGCGCGATGACCGCTGCGTCGACGTCGTTCGCGATCGGCACCTTGCGCAGGTGCACGCGCATGATCTGCTCGCGGCCGCGAATGTCCGGCAGGCCGACATAGACCTGGCGGTCGAAACGGCCCGGACGCAGCAGCGCCTTGTCGAGCACGTCGGAACGGTTGGTCGCGGCGATCACGATCACGCCCGAGTTCGCTTCGAAGCCGTCCATCTCGACCAGCATCTGGTTCAGCGTCTGCTCGCGCTCGTCGTTGCCGCCGCCCATGCCGGCGCCGCGATGACGGCCGACCGCGTCGATTTCGTCGATGAACACGATGCACGGTGCGTGCTTCTTCGCCTGCTCGAACATGTCGCGCACACGGGCCGCGCCGACGCCGACGAACATTTCGACGAAGTCGGAACCCGAGATGCTGAAGAACGGCACCTTCGCTTCACCGGCGATCGCGCGGGCGAGCAGCGTCTTGCCGGTACCCGGAGGGCCGACGAGCAGCACGCCGCGCGGAATGCGACCGCCCAGCTTCTGGAATTTCTGCGGGTCGCGCAGGAAGTCGACGAGCTCGGACACTTCTTCCTTCGCTTCGTCGCAGCCCGCGACATCGGAGAAGTTCACCGCGTTGTTGTTCTCGTCGATCAGCCGCGCACGCGATTTCCCGAACGAGAATGCGCCGCCTTTGCCGCCTCCCTGCATCTGCCTCATCATGTAGAACCAGAACACGATGATCAGGATCGTCGGCCCGAGGTAGTACAGCGCGGACATCAGCGCGTTCGGCTCGTCGTCGGCCTTGCCGCTGACCTGCACGCCGTACTTCATCAGATCGCCGACCATCCAGATGTCGCCGGGCGACACGATCTGGTATTTCTGGCCATCAGCCGGAGTGACGGTGAGGTTGCGCCCCTGAACGATGACGTTCTTGACCTTGCCGTTCTTGGCGTCGTCCATGAACTGCGAATAGGACACACCTTCCTGGACGCGGGGCTTGTCGAACTGCTTGAACACCGTAAACAGCACCAGTGCGATCACCAGCCACACTGCTGCCTTCGAAAACATATTGTTGTTCAAAGCACCACTCCTTCACTCGTAGACGAGCGCCTACATTTTCCTTGCGGCGCTCCTCGGTCATTCTAATCCAGTCCGACCACCCCTGCCATAAGGATTGACAACCGCCGCGATAGCGCTTCGCTTGTCTGGCAAGGGCCGGAGCCCGTTTGCGGCACGCCGCTGCGCGTCAGCGCGGATGCTTCAGATGCCGACCCAAAATGAACGTTTCGGACGATTTGTCGCGGGACGCCTTCGGCTTGCGCGGCGCGACAGTCTTAAACTGCTGTTTGAACTTTTCGACGATCTGGCTGTAGCCGCTGCCGTGAAAGCACTTCACGAGCAGCGCACCGTCCGGCTTCAGATGATTCTGCGCGAATTCGAGCGCCAGATCGCACAGATGCTCGATGCGCGCCGCGTCCGCCGAGGCCACGCCGGAAAGGTTGGGGGCCATGTCGGAAATAACAAGGTCCACCGCGCGACCTTCGAGCACTTCTTCGAGCCGGTGGAGGACCTCGTCTTCGCGGAAGTCGCCCTGCAGGAAGTGGACGTCGGCGATCGGCTCCATCGGCAGGATGTCGAGCGCCACGATCGTGCCGTCGATGCCGCCTTCGCGCTCCGCGTCGCGCTTCTTGCCCTGCGCGAGCTTGTTGCGGGCATACTGGCTCCAGCTGCCCGGCGTCGCGCCGAGGTCGACGATCACCTGGCCCGGACGGATCAGCTTGTCCTGCTCGTCGATTTCCTTCAGCTTGTACGCGGCGCGCGCGCGATAGCCCTCCCGCTGCGCCATTTTGACGTACGGGTCGTTGATGTGGTCGTGCAGCCAGTGCTGGTTAAAGCGGTTTTTTGCCATTCGAGAGAGAGATTGCTGCTATTTGCTTCGTGAAGCCGTGCTTTTGGCGGATAATACGCGTCTTCTTCGCGCGGCTGCGGCCCCTTCCGGGCCCAAGCCGCGATTTTACGTGGTTTCGGCGCGCGGCTGATGCGGTAACTTCCCGCGATTCGCTTCTGACGCAGCGCGCCCCTATTTAGATTTCGACATTTCCATGCCCGCCCTTTCGCTTTCCCCCGCCGAGCGCTCCGCGCTGCGCTCCCAGGCCCATGCGCTCAAGCCCGTCGTGCTGATCGGCGCCGAAGGGCTCACCGACGCCGTGCTGAAGGAAATCAAGGTGCACCTCGCTGCGCACCAGTTGATCAAGATCCGTGTGTTCGGTGACGAGCGCGACGAGCGCGTCGCCATTTACGACGAGATCTGCGACCGCCTGAACGCGGCGCCGATCCAGCACATCGGCAAGCTGCTGGTGATCTGGAAGCCCGAGGCTGCCGTGGCGGCCCCGGCCCGCGGCCGTCGTGCCGGCGCGCTGCCGAGCGCGGCCGAAGCCGTCGACGACAAGAAAGGCCGTGCACCGCGCACCGTCAAGGTCGTCAAGGTGTCGCCGAACGCGAGCCCGGTGCGCCGTCCGCGGCCGGTGAAGGTCACGGTGCGCGGCAACGAGCGCGTGACGGCAGGCGGCACGGTGAAGCGCGCGAAAAAGCGTCAGGCCAGCACGAAGCGGCCGCACCAGGGCAAGTAATCCCGCCGCGCGGCACGGGGCACCCCGTGCCGCGTTGCCCGCGCGGCGCTCAGGCCATTCAGGCGTCTTGCGCCGGCAGACGCCAGATCAGCATCAGCCCCAGCACGCTCTCGACGAGATAGAACAGGCTCGAGACGCCGTGCAGCATCCCGAAGCGGCTCGCATACGGCGAGTTCGCGATATCGGTGCCCGCCTCCATCGCGGCCACCCGCAGCGCGTTCATGAACGGCTGCAACGCAAAATACCCGACCAGCACGCACGCGACCATCGCCGCGACGATCCAGCGCACGCGACGATAATCGCCGCTGCCGCGCCGCACCTGCTGGTTCGACAGCGCGAGCAGCAGCACGCCGCATACGACACCGAGGATCGCCTCGATGCGGAACAGCTGGGCGGCGACCGAGCCGGCCGTCATCCGCTCCAGCGTCCTGAACAGCACGGGCGCGACCGCATACCCGATCGTCAGCAGGCTGCCGACCCACACGGCCGACAGCAGGCGGAACACGCGATGCGGCATCACGTCGCCCCGCTTCAGATATAGCTGACCGAGATGATTTCGTACTCGCGCACGCCGCTCGGCGCCTGCACGGCCGCGACGTCGCCTTCGGACTTGCCGATCAGCGCGCGCGCGATCGGCGAGCTGACCGAGATCAGGCCGTGATCGATATCGGCTTCGTCGTCGCCGACGATCTGGTACTTGACGGTGTCGCCGGACTCGAGATCCTCGAGTTCGACCGTCGATGCGAAGACCACGCGGCCTTCGGCGTCGAGCACGGTGGGATCGATGACCTGCGCGGCCGACAGCTTCGATTCGATTTCCGCGATGCGACCCTCGATGAAGCCCTGTTTTTCTTTCGCAGCGTCGTATTCCGCGTTTTCGGACAGATCGCCCTGTGCGCGGGCCTCCGCGATCGCGTTGATCACGGCCGGCCGCTCGACGGACTTGAGACGCTGCAATTCATCGCGCAGTTGCTCTGCGCCACGCTTTGTCAACGGAATGGTGCTCATAAACGGCTCAATCGCTAAAAACGGCTATAAAAAAAATCACCGCGATTAAACGTATTTCCGGTGAACCGGAAACACCGCTTAATCGCGGCACGTGTTGCTTCGACAGGTAACTGACTGCTTAGTTTAGGCGAGCGTGAAGACCTTGTAAATCATAGACTTCCAGATCCTTCAGGTAGCGCAGGCCTTCGACGGCCGCGCGCGCGCCGGACATCGTCGTGTAGTACGTGACCTTGTGCGCCTGCGCGCTCATGCGGATCGAACGCGAATCGGCGATCGCCTGGCGCGTCTCGTCGACCGTCGTGAACACGAGTGCGATCTCGCCGTTCTTGATCATGTCGACGATGTGCGGACGGCCGTCCTTCACCTTGTTCACGACCTTCACCGGCACGCCGGCCGCTTCGATCGCGGCAGCCGTGCCCTTGGTCGCGACGATCGGGTAGCCGAGGTCGTGCAGCATGCGCGCGACTTCGACCGCCTTCGGCTTGTCGGCATCCATCACGGTCAGCAGCACCGTGCCCGACTCCGGCAAGCGCGAACCGGCCGCAAGCTGCGACTTGAACAGCGCTTCGCCGAAGGTCTGGCCGACGCCCATCACTTCGCCGGTCGAACGCATTTCAGGCCCGAGGACCGGATCGACGGTCGGGAACTTGACGAACGGGAACACCGCTTCCTTCACGCTGAAGTACGGCGGCTCGACTTCCTTCGTCACGCCCTGCTGCGCGAGCTTCTGGCCGACCATCGCGCGCGCCGCGATCTTCGCGAGCGGCAGGCTGGTCGCCTTCGACACGTACGGCACCGTGCGCGACGCGCGCGGGTTCACTTCGAGCACGTAGATGATGTCCTGCTTCGAGCCGTCCGCCTGCGGCACCTGCTGGATCGCGAACTGCACGTTCATCAGGCCGACCACGTTCAGCGCCTTCGCCATCGCGCCCGTCTGGCGCTTCAGCTCGGCCACGGTTTCCTTCGACAGCGAGTACGGCGGCAGCGAGCATGCCGAGTCGCCCGAGTGGACGCCCGCCTGCTCGATGTGCTCCATCACGCCGCCGATGAACACCGACTCGCCGTCGCAGATGCAGTCGACGTCGCATTCGATCGCGTCGTTCAGGAAGCGGTCGAGCAGCACCGGCGAATCGTTCGACACCTTCACGGCCTCGCGCATGTAGCGCTCGAGGTCGCGCGGCTCGTGGACGATTTCCATCGCGCGGCCGCCCAGCACGTACGACGGACGCACGACGAGCGGGTAGCCGATTTCGGCCGCCAGCGCGAGCGCTTCTTCTTCGGCGCGCGCGGTGCGGTTCGGCGGCTGGCGCAGGCCGAGGTCCTGCAGCAGCTTCTGGAAGCGTTCGCGGTCTTCGGCCGCGTCGATCATGTCCGGCGACGTGCCGACGATCGGCACGCCGTGCGCCTCGAGGTCGAGCGCGAGCTTCAGCGGCGTCTGGCCGCCGTACTGGACGATCACGCCGACCGGCTTTTCCTTGTCGACGATCTCGAGCACGTCTTCCAGCGTCAGCGGCTCGAAGTACAGGCGGTCGGACGTGTCGTAGTCGGTCGACACCGTTTCCGGGTTGCAGTTGACCATGATCGTTTCGTAACCGTCCTCGCGCATCGCGAGGGCCGCATGCACGCAGCAGTAGTCGAACTCGATGCCCTGGCCGATCCGGTTCGGGCCGCCGCCCAGCACCATGATCTTCTTGTTGGTGGTCGGCTGCGCCTCGCACTCTTCCTCGTAGGTCGAGTACATGTAGGCTGTCTTGGTCGCGAACTCGGCCGCGCAGGTGTCGACGCGCTTGTAGACCGGGCGCACGTTCAGTTCGATGCGGCGGCGACGGACGTCTTCCGGCGTCGCGCCGAGCAGCTTCGCGAGGCGGCGGTCGGAGAAGCCGCTCTGCTTCAGGAAGCGCAACTCGTCGAACGTCAGCGACGCGAGCGTGCGGCCCGCGAGCGCCTTTTCCTTCAGGATGATCTGCTCGATCTGCTCGAGGAACCACGGGTCGATCGCGGTTTCCGCGAAGATTTCCTCGGCCGTCATGCCGATGCGGAACGCATCGCCGACGTACCAGATGCGGTCCGGGCCCGGCTCGTGGATCTCGATCGCGATCTCGTCGCGGTCGGTCGACTTCTCGTCGAGACCGTCGACGCCGACTTCGAGGCCGCGCAGCGCCTTCTGGAACGATTCTTGGAACGTGCGGCCGATCGCCATCACTTCACCGACCGACTTCATCTGCGTGGTCAGGCGCGAATCGGCTTCGCGGAACTTCTCGAACGCGAAGCGCGGGATCTTCGTGACGACGTAGTCGATCGTCGGCTCGAACGACGCCGGCGTCTGGCCGCCGGTGATTTCGTTCTTCAGCTCGTCGAGCGTGTAGCCGACCGCCAGCTTCGCCGCAACCTTCGCGATCGGGAAGCCGGTTGCCTTCGACGCAAGCGCCGACGAACGCGACACGCGCGGGTTCATCTCGATGACGACCATGCGGCCGTCCTTCGGATTGATCGAGAACTGCACGTTCGAGCCGCCCGTGTCGACGCCGATCTCGCGCAGCACCGCGAGCGATGCGTTACGCAGGATCTGGTATTCCTTGTCGGTGAGCGTCTGCGCCGGCGCGACCGTGATCGAGTCGCCGGTGTGCACGCCCATCGGGTCGAGGTTCTCGATCGAGCACACGATGATGCAGTTGTCGGCGCGGTCGCGCACGACTTCCATCTCGTATTCCTTCCAGCCGAGCAGCGATTCCTCGATCAGCAGCTCGCGCGTCGGCGACAGGTCGAGGCCGCGCTTGCAGATCTCTTCGAATTCTTCGCGGTTGTATGCGATGCCGCCGCCCGAGCCGCCGAGCGTGAACGACGGACGGATCACGACCGGGTAGCCGCTGCCGCCGGTGCCGGCCATGATCTCGGCGTGCACCTGGGTCGCTTCTTCCATCGAGTGCGCGATGCCCGACTTCGCGGAACCGAGACCGATCTTGGTCATCGCTTCCTTGAATTTCTGGCGGTCTTCCGCCTTGTCGATCGCTTCCGGCGACGCGCCGATCAGCTCGACGCCGAACTTCTCGAGCACGCCGTGGTGGTGCAGGTCGAGCGCGCAGTTCAGCGCGGTCTGGCCGCCCATCGTCGGCAGGATCGCGTCCGGGCGCTCCTTCTCGATGATGCGTGCGACCACTTCCCACGTGATCGGCTCGATGTACGTGACGTCGGCCGTGTTCGGGTCGGTCATGATCGTCGCCGGGTTGCTGTTCACGAGGACGACCTTGTAGCCCTCTTCACGCAGCGCCTTGCAAGCCTGCGCGCCCGAATAGTCGAACTCGCAAGCCTGGCCGATGATGATCGGGCCGGCGCCGATGATGAGGATGCTTTTGATGTCTGTGCGTTTTGGCATGGCTTGTGAATTCAGTAAGTAATCTTTGTCGTGGCGTTGTCGTCGGTCGGCAGGCCGCGCTCAGCTCATGGTGGCGAGCGCGAGCTTCACCGAGAAACCGATGAACAGGCCGCCCACGCTGCTCGCCGCGCCCGCCGCGAGCCTGCGGCGGCGGCGGAAATGCTCGGCGAGCCGTGCGCCCGCGAAGATCAGCGTGCTCAGGTACAGGAAGCTCGCGCATTGCGCGATCGCCCCGAGCACGACGAACGACAGCGCGGGATGCGGGAAGGCCGGGTCGACGAACTGGATGAAGAACGAGATGAAGAACAGGATCGCCTTCGGATTCAGGAGGCTCACGATCAGCGCCTTGCGAAACGGCCGCTCGCCGTCGACCGCGGGCGCTGCCTCGGCCGGCGCATCGCCACGCGCGCGCAGCTTCTGCCACGCGCTGCGCAGCATCCCGGTGCCGATGTACAGCAGGTAAGCGGCGCCGCCGTACTTCACGACGGAGAACAGCAGCGGGTTCGCCTTCAGCAGCGACGCGACGCCCGCGGCGGACAGCACCATCAGCACCGTATCGCCGACGAACACGCCGCAGGCCGCGCGATAGCCGGCCTTCACGCCGCGCTGCGCCGCGAGCGACAGCACGTACATCGAGTTCGGCCCCGGCAGCAGGATGATGAAGATCACGCCGAACACGTAGGTCCAGATATCCGTGATGCCGAGTGCGTGGCCGAACATGATGCGAATCTCCCGTTCTTCGGTTGCTTCAGTTGCGTCAGGCGTTGCGCTGCTTCGCCGCGTCCATCAGTGCGGTGAAACGGTCGAACAGATAGCCGATGTCGTGCGGGCCGGGCGACGCTTCCGGGTGGCCCTGGAAGCAGAATGCCGGCTTGTCGGTCAGCTCGAAGCCCTGCAGCGTGCCGTCGAACAGCGACACGTGCGTCACGCGCGCGTTGGCCGGCAGCGAATCCGCGTCGACCGCGAAGCCGTGGTTCTGCGACGTGATCACCACGCGACCGTCGCCGAGATCCTTCACCGGATGGTTCGCGCCGTGGTGGCCCGTCTTCATCTTGAGCGTCTTCGCGCCGACCGCGAGGCCCATGATCTGGTGGCCGAGGCAGATGCCGAAGGTCGGCACGCCGCGCTCGATGAACTGCTTCGTGGCCGCGATCGCGTAGTCGCACGGTTCCGGATCGCCGGGGCCGTTCGACAGGAAGATGCCGTCCGGATTCAGCGCGAGCGCATCTTCCGCGCTCGCTTGTGCCGGCAGCACCGTCACGTGGCAGCCGCGCTCCGCGAGCATGCGCAGGATGTTGTACTTGACGCCGAAGTCATACGCGACGACGCGGTACTTCGGCGCTTCCTGCATGCCGTAGCCGCTGCCGAGGCGCCATTCGGTCTGCTTCCACTCGAACGGCTTGGTGGTCGACACGACCTTCGCGAGATCCATGCCCGCGAGGCCCGCGAACGAGCGCGCGAGCTCGATCGCCTTCGCCTCGTCGTCCGAGCCGGCCAGGATGCAGCCGCTCTGCGCGCCCTTGTCGCGCAGGATCCGGGTCAGCTTGCGGGTATCGATGCCGGCGATCGCGACGACGCCTTCGTCGCGCAGGTAATCGCCGAGCGTGCGGTCCATGCGGAAGTTCGATGCGAGCGTCGGCAGATCACGGATGATCAGGCCGGCGGCATGGACTTTCGTGGCTTCGACGTCTTCGGCGTTGACGCCGACGTTGCCGATATGCGGGTAGGTGAGCGTGACGATCTGACGCGCGTAGCTCGGATCGGTCAGGATTTCCTGATAGCCGGTAATCGCGGTGTTGAACACGACTTCACCGATCGTGTGGCCTTCGGCCCCGATCGAATAACCACGAAAGACCGTGCCGTCGGCGAGTGCAAGCAAGGCGGGAGAAAAAGACGGCAACACGGGAGGCTCCTTGGGGAACACCCTGCTGCCGACCTGTTTACCCTGCCGCGCGAGCGCCGCGCTGCGTAGGCGCGCGGAATCGCTAGCTGGACGCGACCTGCGTTGTCGAGACGCGAACCCGGCGCGTGGCGCACGAGGCTTCGCGGCATCGCCCGACAGGCGGCGTGCGGCGGATGAACGGGATGAGTGAGGTAGGCGCTAGGGTGCGAGGTTGATCAGCACAAACTTTCAAATTATAGCCCGAAAATGGCCTTATCTTCAATCGATATGGCCGTCCGATCGTGCATGCGGCGCGCGTGACGGCGCGCGGTCGCGCACGACACTCGTTGCTGCGGCCCCGTTTCCGCAGCCGCCCCACCCGTCAGCGTACCGCCGGATCAACGTGCTTGCCAGCGCTGCGCGCGGGCCACACGCACCAGACCGCGCTCGCGAGCTGCAGCGCGAGCAGCACGCTCCACGCGGTGACGTGCGCGGCGGCCGGGTAATGGCCGTCGATGGCCGGCCAGTGCGACAGCACCGCGCCGATGCCGATCTGGAACGCAAAGATCAGCACGAAGATCACGAGCGTCAGCGTCGTATTTGCGCGGCCGATCAGATGCGCCGGAAAGTGACCGGCCAGCACCGCGTAGGTCAGGATCCCGACGCCGCCGAACATCCCGTAGGCCGCCCACAGCACGGCCGGCGGCAGCGGCACGCGCGCGACGATCGCGCCCTGCGTGGCGACGAACAGCGCCATGCCGATGCCGCAAAATGCCTGGACGGACACCCCGCGGCGCTCGAGCACGCGCGCCGCCGCGCCGAAGCCGACGCAGCCCGCCATCATCGCGAAGCCGAGCACCGACACGAGCCGCGCGGCGTGCTGCGCATCGAACCCCGCGACGTCGCGCAGGTACGGGCCGACCCACAGCGACTGCATCGCATAGAACACGCCCTGCGTGACGATCGAGAACGACGAGATCTTCCAGAACGCACGGCTGCCCAGGATGTGCCACGTGCCCTTGAACTGGCTGACGATCCCGCCCTGCTGACGCGGCCGCTCGGCTTCCGGCGCACCGAGGCCGATCGCGGCCGCGACGACGATCGTCAGCACCGCGAGGCCGCCGCAGATCACGCGCCAGCTCGTCACGCCGAGCAGCCAGGTCAGCGGCGAGCCGACCGCGACGCCGCCCAGGCCGCCGACCGCCATCACGAGGCCGTTGACGAGCGGCAGCCGGCCGACCGGAAAATGCTGCGCGAGCGCCTTGAACGCCGCGCCGAGACACACCGACACGCCGACGCCGATCAGGAGCCGGCCGACCATCATCGTGCCGAGGTCGTGCGCGATGCCGAACACGGCGGCGCCGGCTGCCGCGAACAGCAGCATCCCGGCCGCCACACGGCGCGGGCCGAAATGGTCGAGCAGCACGCCGGCCGGAATCTGCGCGCCGGCGAAGCCGAGGAAATAGAGACTGGTGAGCAGCCCGAGATCGGCGGCCGACAGCCCGAGCTCGTGCGTGACGAACGGCGCGAAGCCGAGATTGACGCCGCGGAACACGTACGACACGAAATATCCGATCGCAAACAGCGCGAGCACCCTCACCTGCACCGACGACATCGCTTCTCCTTGTGACTGCGCGCAGCGGCGGCCGCGCTGCCGCGCACAAACGAAAACGCCGTCACCTCGGTGACGGCGTTGCTACGCGTTTCGTCGGATGATAACGCAATCGCGCGCCCCGGTCGGGCCGCCGCGCCGCGATCGCGGCCGCGTTACTTCTTGCCCTTGTGCGCAGCGGCCTTCGGTGCAGCCTTCGCGGGCGCGGCCTTGGCCACGCGGGCCGCCGGCTTCGCGGCACCGTGCTTCGCGCCGCGCGACTTGCCGCCGACCGACAGGCTCGCGCGCTCGATATGCGCGCCGGCGGTCGACGTCGCGATCCGCTCCGGCCCCGGCTCGGCCGGCACCGCGCGGCCGACCGGCACGTGCAGCACGAGCGCCTGGCCCGGCATCGCGAGATCGCGATGCGTGCGGTTCCATGCCTTCAGCTGCGCGACCGACACGCCGTAGCGGCCGGCGATCGCCGCCATCGACTGCTTGCGGCGCACGCGGATCAGCATCTTGCGCGTGTCGGGCACGTCGGGCTCCATCGCGAGCACACCGTTTTCCGCGACGTCCGCGCTGATGTCCTCGTCGTCGTCATCGCCGCGCGGCACGACGATCGTCGAGCCCGGCTTCAGGCGCATGCCGGCCGGAATCTTGTTGACCGACATCAGCGTGTCGGCGTCCACGCCGATCTTCTCGGCGATCGCGGCCGGGCGCGCGCGCTCGCTCACCGTATAGGTGGTCCACGTCGACAACTGGCCGTTGTAGGCCTTCAGGTTCTTCTCGAACGCCGCCGCGTTGTCGAACGGCAGCAGGATCTGCGGCTCGGTCGCGCCGAGGATCACCGGCTTCGCGAACGACGGGTTCAGCGAGCGGAACTCGTCGAGCGACAGATTCGCGAGCTTCGCGGCCACCGCCACGTCGATGTCGCGCGCCGTCGTGACCGTCACGAAATACGGGTGGTTGGGGATCTCCGGCAGCGTCAGGCCGAACTGCTGCGGATTCGCGATGATGTTCTTCACCGCCTGCAGCTTCGGCACGTAGTTGCGCGTCTCGTTCGGCATCCGCAGGCTCTGGTAGTCGGTCGGCAGGCCGGCCGCCTGGTTGCGCGCGATCGCGCGCTGCACGTTGCCTTCGCCCCAGTTGTACGCGGCCAGTGCGAGATACCAGTCGCCGAACATGTCATGCAGGCGCGACAGGTAGTCGAGCGCGGCGCTCGTCGACGCGAGCACGTCGCGACGCTCGTCCTGCCACATGTTGCGCTTCAGGTTGTACGTGCGGCCCGTGCCCGGCATGAACTGCCACATGCCGGCCGCCTTCGCGACCGACAGCGCCTGCGGATTGAACGCGGACTCGATGAACGGCAGCAGCGCGAGCTCGGTCGGCATGTGGCGCGCCTCGAGCTCCTCGACGATGTGATAGAGGTACTTCTGCGAGCGCTCGGTCATGCGCTGCACGTAATCGGGACGCTGCGTGTACCAGGTCGTCTGCATGTCGACGAGGTCGCTCTGCAGGTCGGGCATCTGGAAGCCGCGGCGAATGCGGCCCCAGAGATCGGAGTCGGCACTGGTCAGGTCGCCGACGGATTGCTTGTCGACGTCGACAGTTTCTTTGGCGGTGGCTGATTTACGGAGGTAGTTGGACGTCGCCTGCGAATCGGCGGCGTTGTTGGCGACAGGGGCCTGGCTCGCGCAAGCGGCGAGCAGCAGGACCACCATCGCACTCAATATAAGTCGCATGAAAATCTCGGCTTCCGACGGCTGGAAATTGCTGGCGATACTACGGAAGTGCGTGCTTCACGTCAATAAAAACACCGAAAACTCAGCGAAATCCTACATTTGCAGCAATTTTTACAGACGCTACCTGAGGTTTGGAGTCCTCCCGAAATCGTCATCGGAACCGGTTTTTCCACTCGCGCATCAGCGTGAATGCCGCCAGTCGATCCGGCACCGTTTCGTGCAGCTCGGCCTCGAGCGTCGCATGGATGGCCGCGCTGTCCGACCGCATGAACGGGTTGACGGCACGTTCGTGCGCGATCGTCGTGGGCAGCGTCGGCACGCCGCGCGCGCGCAGCGCCTGCGCATCGTCGCGCCAGGCGGCGAGCGCCGCATTGCCCGGTTCGCACGCGAGCGCGAAGCGGATGTTCGACAGCGTGTATTCGTGTGCGCAATGCACGCGCGTGTCGCCGGGCAGCGCCGCGAGCGCGTCGAGCGACGCGAGCATCTGCGCGGGCGTGCCTTCGAACAGCCGGCCGCAACCGCATGAGAACAGTGTATCTCCGCAGAACACGTGAGGCGTGGCCGCGCCCTGCCCGGCCGCCTGGAAATAGGCGATGTGGCCGCGCGTATGACCCGGCACGTCGAGCACGTCGAACGCAAGCGCCGGTGCGTCGAGCGTCACGCGATCGCCGCCCGCGAGCGGGCGCGTGACCACGTCGATCGATTCTTCCGCCGGGCCATAAACGACCAGCGGCACATCGTCCGGTTGGCCATCGCGCAGCGCCGCGACACCGCCGACGTGGTCGGCGTGATGGTGCGTGAGTAAAATAGCGGTCAAGCGCCAGCCGCGTTCGGCAAGAACACGGCGTACCGGCGCGGCTTCACCCGGATCGACGGCGATCGCATCGCGGCCGTCCGAGACGAGCCAGATATAGTTGTCTTCGAATGCCGGCACCGGCACATATTCCAGCTCGTTCATGGGCACGCAATCATCGTTATGTCCGATCGTCAAATTATAGACTGGCCCGCCTGGACCGACTCGCCACCCGGCCGCTACGTGCTGGACTGGGAGCAGGCGCAGCTCGACCGGATCGTGTCCGACGTCTTCGGGTTTCACGCGCTGCAACTCGGCCTGCCGCAGCTCGACGCGCTGCGCGAGAACCGCATGCCGTATCGCGGCCTCGTGCTCGACCCGGCGAGCGGCGCGAGCGCGCCCTACCAGTATCCGTGGGCGCGCGAGGCGCATGCGCCCGAGCATGCGCCGGCCGATCGCAGCACGACCTGGTGCGACCTGCTCGACCTGCCGTTCGAGTCGCAGAGCGTCGACCTGATCGTGATGCCGCATACGCTCGAATTCACGTCCGACCCGCACCGCCTGCTGCGCGAGGCCGAACGCGTGCTGATGCCGGAAGGCCAGCTCGTGATCACCGGCTTCAATTCGCTGAGCCTGTGGGGCATGCGGCAGTCGTTCGGGCGCATGGCCAACCGCCCGTTCGTGCCGGCCGCACGCGACCAGATCGCGTTCATCCGGCTCAAGGACTGGATCAAGCTGCTCGGCTTCGATCTCGAGCGCGGCCGCTTCGGCTGCTACCGGCCGCCGCTCGTCACCGACAAATGGCTTGCCCGCTACGGCTTCATGGAAGCCGCCGGCGACCGCTGGTGGCCGATCTTCGGCGCCGTCTACATGGTCACCGCCGTCAAGCGCGTGCGCGGCATGCGTCTCGTCGGCCCGATCAAGATGAAGAAGCCCGTGCTCGCGCCGGGCCTGACGCCGGCGGCCACCCCGACCACCCATCAAGAACACTCATGACCACCGACACCATCGACATCTATACCGACGGCGCCTGCAAGGGCAACCCCGGCCCCGGCGGCTGGGGCGCACTGCTGCGCTACGGCGACCGCGAAAAGGAGCTGTTCGGCGGCGAGCCGAACACGACCAACAACCGCATGGAGCTGATGGGCGTGATCGCCGCGCTCGAGGCGCTGAAGCGGCCGTGCCGCGTGATCGTCCATACCGACTCGCAGTACGTGCAGAAAGGCATCAGCGAGTGGATCCACGGCTGGAAGAAGAAGGGCTGGGTCACCGCGGCGAAAACCCCGGTGAAGAACGCCGACCTGTGGAAGCGGCTCGACGCGCTCGTCGCGCAGCACGAGGTCGAGTGGCGCTGGGTGAAGGGCCATGCGGGCCATCCCGAAAACGAACGCGCGGACGCGCTCGCGAACCGCGGCGTCGCATCGCTCGCGGCCTGAATCGCAGCCTGAACGCAGGCCGCCCTACCGTCTTTCCCGATTTATCCGACATGCGCCAGATCATTCTCGATACCGAAACCACCGGCCTGAACCCCCGCACGGGCGACCGCCTGATCGAAATCGGCTGCGTCGAGCTGCTGAACCGGCGGCTCACCGGCAACAACCTGCACATCTACGTGAACCCCGAGCGCGACAGCGATCCGGGCGCGCTGGCCGTGCACGGCCTCACGACCGAATTCCTGAGCGACAAGCCGAAGTTCGCGGAAGTCGTCGACCAGATCCGCGACTTCGTGAAGGACGCCGAGCTGATCATCCACAACGCGCCGTTCGACCTCGGGTTCCTCGACGCCGAATTCGCGCGGCTCGACCTGCCGCCGTTCACCGAGCATTGCGGCGGCGTGATTGACACGCTGGTGCAGGCCAAGCAGATGTTCCCCGGCAAGCGCAATTCGCTCGACGCACTGTGCGACCGGTTCGGCATCAGCAACGCGCACCGCACGCTGCACGGCGCACTGCTCGACTCGGAGCTGCTCGCCGAGGTCTATCTCGCGATGACGCGCGGCCAGGACAGCCTCGTGATCGACATGCTCGACGACGCAGGCGCCGATGGCGGCGCGGCGAACGGCCAGCGCGTGGCGCTTGCGTCGCTCGACCTGCCGGTACTCGCGGCGAGCGACGACGAACTGGCCGCGCACCAGACCCAGCTCGACGAACTCGACAAGTCGGTCAAGGGCGCCTGCGTATGGCGCAAGTCCGCCGACGCGGACGCCGCCGAAGCCGCCTGACGCGGCGTCTCACGAGCCGAAGCCGTGCCTGCAGCCGCGCTCAAGCGCGCGGCTGCAGTGCGATGACGGCCATCCCGCCGAGCGCGAGCATCGCGCCCGCCACATCCCAGCGGGTCAGCGCGATGCCGTCGACCGCCCGCAGCCAGATCAGCGCCACCGCGATATACACGCCGCCGTACGCCGCGTACGTGCGCCCTGCCGCGCTCGGGTGCAGCGTCAGCAGCCACGCGAACAACGCGAGCGACAGCGCGGCAGGCACCAGCAGCCAGACGGGCCTTCCGCCTTTCAGCACGAGCCACGGCAGGTAGCAGCCGACGATCTCGGCCAGTGCAGTGACGGCGAACAACGCCGCAATCCTGATCAGTTCGGTCATCCGGTTCCCCGCAGATTCGGCCCCCATCCGGCGGGCCGCGCGACCCCGCCGCGCGCCGCCGATCATACCGGAGCCGACCCCGCCGGAACCGCCGCCAGACGGGGGATTCCCGGCAATTTGCACGATCGTCTGCCATCGTGCTATCATGTCGCCTGTTTCAACATTCAATCTCTGTCTATTCGATTTCGCAAGAAGTCCGTCCGCGCATTGCGGGCCGGTGCTTCGACCGAAATTGCATCCACAGGAAAGCCCGCCCGACAGGCCCGCTTTTCTCGTTTCGTTGCCCCTCCGGGGCGCTTGCCGGAACGCCGGACTCCGTCCGCGCCGGCATCTGCCGCTCGCATCACGCGGCCCATTCTTCATGAGCGCACCGTCGCGACGGCCCATCGGGCCCGCGTCGAAGCAGTCCCTTACGGCCCTTTACCGCCTCATGTGCAGTAAGCGCTTAAATGGCCTGCCCCGACGCGCAGCACACGACATCGCGCTCGCCGGCAAACCGTGTCGGACGGCCCGCCCGTTCCGGCGCAGTCAAAGGAGTGCATGACCTTGACCGCAACACACGTCAGCCCGACCGCTGCTTCTTCCTCCACGTCGTCCGGCGAGGCTCCGCTCGCCGCGGACGACATTACCGTCGTCGACCAGAGCCTGCTCAAGCGCGCCGTCAGCGCGATGGCCATCGGCAATGCGATGGAATGGTTCGACTTCGGCGTCTACAGCTATATCGCCGTCACGCTCGGCAAGGTGTTCTTCCCGTCCAGCAGCCCGTCCGCGCAGCTGCTCGCGACCTTCGGCACGTTCGCGGCCGCGTTCCTCGTGCGCCCGCTCGGCGGCATGGTGTTCGGCCCGCTCGGCGATCGCATCGGCCGCCAGCGCGTGCTCGCCGCCACCATGATCATGATGGCCGTCGGCACCTTCGCGATCGGCCTGATCCCCAGCTACGCGTCGATCGGCATCATGGCGCCCGTGCTGCTGCTCGTCGCCCGCCTCGTGCAGGGCTTCTCGACCGGCGGCGAATACGGCGGCGCCGCCACCTTCATCGCCGAGTTCTCGACCGACAAGCGCCGCGGCTTCATGGGCAGCTTCCTCGAGTTCGGCACGCTGATCGGCTATGTGATGGGCGCCGGCGTCGTCGCGCTGCTCACCGCGTCGCTGTCGCAGGAAGCGCTGCTGTCGTGGGGTTGGCGCGTGCCGTTCCTGATCGCGGGCCCGCTCGGCCTGATCGGCCTGTACATCCGGATGAAGCTCGAGGAAACGCCGGCGTTCAAGCGCCAGGCCGAGGAGCGGGAAGCGCAGGACAAGGCCGTGCCGAAGGCGCGCTTCCGCGAGACGCTGATGCGCAACTGGCGCGCGCTGCTGCTCTGCGTCGGCCTCGTGCTGATCTTCAACGTGACCGACTACATGGTGCTGTCGTACCTGCCGAGCTTCATGTCGTCGACGCTGCACTTCGACGAGTCGCACAGCCTCGTGCTGGTGCTGATCGTGATGGTGCTGATGATGCCGCTGACGCTCGCCGCCGGCCGCCTGTCGGACAAGGTCGGCCGCAAGCCCGTGATGCTGGCCGGCTGCGTCGGCCTGCTCGCGCTGTCGATCCCGTCGATGATGCTGATTCATGCGGGCACCACTGCGTCGGTGTTCAGCGGCCTGCTGATCCTCGGCGTGCTGCTGTCGTGCTTCACCGGTGTGATGCCGTCGGCGCTGCCGGCGCTGTTCCCGACCGAGATCCGCTACGGCGCGCTCGCGATCGGCTTCAACGTGTCGGTGTCGCTGTTCGGCGGCACGACGCCGCTCGTCACCGCGTGGCTCGTCGACGTGACCCACAACCTGATGATGCCCGCGTACTACATGATGGGCGCGGCCGTGATCGGCATCGTGTCGGTCGTCGCACTCGCCGAAACCGCACGCCAGCCGCTCAAGGGCTCGCCGCCGGCCGTCGCGTCGCGCCGCGAGGCACACCAGCTGGCGCGCCAGCTGCGCGAGGAAGACGACGCGGAAATCTACGGCGTCGTGTCGACCGCACGCGCCTGAGCGTCGCCCGCTCGCCCATGAAAAAGCCCCGGCCGAAGCCGGGGCCCGATCGAACCCGATCCGCCCGACCGGCTTGCGCCGGCCGGGCGTTTTTTCATCCGTAGACGTGACGCGGGTTCATGCGTGCGCTTCGCAGTGGCGGCAGAAGATCAGCGCACGCGAACGCGACACGGCTGCCTGCGCGCCCCGCGCGGCGACGATCAGGCCGACCTGGCCGAGATTGAAGTCGCGCTCGACCATCAGTTGCGTCAGCGCGGCAAGCGGCAACACGACGGACGGGTGGTACAAACTCGATTCGATCAGCGCTCTCATCATCGGCTCCATCAGGCAATGCGTATTCGATGGAGTGGATTCTAGGGACGGCCCGCATCCGGATAAACGGCGCGAATGCGAAGTCACTTGTCAGCGGCGGAGAACAATCGGCTCGTCCTTGCCGGACGGGGCCGAGCGGGCGGCGCGCGGTCGCGCGGGCGCATAAAGTGCAGCGGCGCGACGTGGTTTTCCGCACGTCGCGCCGAACAATAACGCGCGGCCGGACGCGCCGCGCACTGCGGTTGGGTCGATACGCGCCGAATGCCGGCCCGGTTCCGACGCGGCGGGGCCGGACGCGCCGCCGTCGCCCGCTGTCGTTCCCGTGCCGCCGCGATCGACGCCGGATTCAGGCGAGCGGCGTCTCGACAAACGCCGGCAGCGCTTCCGCACGCGCCGAATGCGCGGCCAGCGCCGGATACCGGGCCGGATCGATCCGCGCGAGCGCCGGATAATCGGCGGCCATGAATTGCGTGAAGCGCCAGGCGACCGCGACGGTCACGTCCGACTGCAGCAGCCGCGCGCCGCCGAACCAGCCGTTCGCGGCCGCGACGAGCGGCTCGAGTTCGCCGTACGCGGCCTCGAGCTGGCTCAGCACGCGCTCGAGCCAGGGCGCGTGCTGCTTGTCGGTCGGCCGCAAAGCGTGCTCGTACACCACCTGCACCGTCTTCTCGGCCGCCGCCAGCGCGAGGCCGACCGGCACCAGCGTGCGCAGCCGCGCGTCGGCGGCGTCGGGCAACAGGCGCCGCTCCGGCGCGACGCGATGGTCGAGGTAGTCGACGATCAGCGACGAATCGAGCAGCGTCGCACCGTCGTCGGTCACGAGCGTCGGCGCCTTCACGACCGGGCTGAACGACCGGAACCGGTCGAACTGACGAAACACCGAGACCGACTCGTGTTCGAACGGCAGGTCGAGCAGCTTCGCCGATATGGCGACACGACGCACGAACGGGGAATCCAGCATGCCGATCAGCTTCATCGCAAACGCTCCGCTTGAGGGAATGGGACCGACGACTGTAGCAGCGCCGTGCGCCGGTGCCTAGCGCGATGCCGCCGAAACGCGCGGCGAAATCCGCGTCGTCCGGTCACGTTTCCGACACCCGCTGCGCGCCCGGAGTGACCATAATGCAGATTCACCCCCCTTCCGCCTCGAGGTTCGCCATGTGGTACGACGTCGTCGAGCAGCAGCGGGAATGGATGCGCGCCTGGCGCGAAGCGACGCGCCACGCGTTCGACGTATGGCCCGCCGCGACGCTGCCGCACGCCGTGTCGTCGTGCTACGACGACCTGTTCGAGCCGCTCCTCGGGCCGGCCGCCGGGCCGCCGCGCTTCGAGATCCGGCGGCCGGCCGTCGACGAGCGGATCGTCGCGCGCACGCCGTTCTGCCAGTTGCGGCGCTTCGCACGCGACGATGCGCGGCGCGCGGTGCTGCTGTGTGCGCCGCTCGCGGGGCACGCGGCCGTGATGATGCGGGAGACCGTCGAGGCGCTGCTCGCGGACGGCGACGTCTGCGTGACCGACTGGGTCAATGCGCGCGACGTCCCGCTCGCGGCGGGCCGCTTCGGGCTCGACGAGTACGTGGCGACGCTCGACGGCTTCGTCGACGCGCTCGCCCGCGACGACCGGCCGCTGCACGTCGTCGCCGTATGCCAGGCCACCGTTCCCGCACTCGGCGCACTCGCGCTGCGCGCCGCGCGCGGCCACGCACCGCCCGCGAGCGTCACGCTGATCGGCGGGCCGCTCGACGCACGCATCAACCCGACCACGCTCGGCACCACGGCCGCGTCCCGTTCGCTCACGTGGTGCCGCCGCCACCTGATCGACATCGTGCCGCCCCGCTTCCCCGGCCGTGGCCGGCACGTGTTCCCGACCTATCTTCAGCAGGGCGAGATCGCGCTGCTGTATCCGCAACGCTTCCTGACGCTGATCGAGGACTACGCGCGCGCCGCGTCGCACTTCGACCTGACGGCGCTGGCCGACGCGCGGCGCGCGCTGCGCGAATACACGGCGCTGCTCGACATGCCGGCCGAATACTTCCTGGATACCGTCGATATCGTGTTCCAGCGGATGTGCCTCGCGAACGGCACGTGGCAAGTCGGCGGCCAGCGCGTGGAGCCGGCCGCGCTGCGCGGCGTCGCGCTGCTGACGGTCGAAGGCGGTCGAGACGCCGTCACCGGCGCCGGCCAGACGCATGCGGCACTCGACATGTGCCGCGGCCTCAAAGCCGGCGAGCGCCAGCGTCTCGATATCGACGACTGCGATCACTACGGGCTGTTCACGGGCGCGCGCTGGCACGGCAACGTCCATCCGGCGCTGCAGCGCGTGTTCGCGCAGGCCGAAGCCGTTCGCCCGCGATCGCGCCGGCGCCGGGTCAGGCGGACGTGAGGTCGTCGTCCGGCCCGCGGGCCGCATCGAGGAGCGCGCGCACCTCGTCGTCGCCGGTCTGGTCGAAACGCGCGTAGAACTGGCTGATCCCGAAGAAGCGCAGCGGCTGCGACACCGTCACGAACGCATCGGCCAGATCGTCGAACGCATGCTGGGCGCCGGCCGGCGCGACGGGTGCGGCGGCCACGATGCGCGCGGGATGGCGCTTGCGCAGCGCCTGCAGTGCGACGCGCATCGACGCGCCGGTCGCGATGCCGTCGTCGACGACGATCGCGATGCGACCGTCGACCGGCAGCGGCGGCCGCGCGCCGCGATACAGCGTGTCGCGGCGCTGCAGTTCGGCGGTCTCGCGCACGATCACGTCGGCCAGTTGGGAATCGGACACGCCCATCGCGCGGATCGCCGCGTGCTGCAGGTGGATCGCCCCGCCGGTCGCGATCGCGCCGATCGCGAATTCGGGATCGGAGGGCATGCCGAGCTTGCGCACGACCAGCACGTCGAGCGGCGCGCGCAGCGCCTGCGCGATCGGGAATGCAACCGGTACGCCGCCGCGCGGCAGCGCGAGCACGACGACGTCGCGACGCCCCGCATAGTCGTGCAGCGCGAGCGCAAGCTGACGACCCGCGTCGGCGCGATCGGCAAAACACTCGGTCAAGATCGGCTCCCTGCCGTTGGGCCGGATGCGCGACTGCGCGCCGGCACCTGTTCAACGAGCATGGTTCATCGGACACGCCGATGCAAGCAGGGTCATACCGGCGTCCGCGGCAGGCCGATCGCGGCAAGGAAAAGGATGGGTGGCGTTCGCCCGGGGCGGGCTGCCGTCAAGCGCTCAGAGCCCGCCGGCCTGCCGATACAGCCGCCAGAACGACTGCGCGTACGACTGCGCGAGTTCCGGCGCGCGCTGGAACACGTTGACCGTTTCCGCGTGCGCGGCCGCGTCGTCGGACAGCGTCGTCAGCGCGACGCTGTCGTCGACGATCACGAAGCGCGGTGCGGGGTCGCCGTGCCGCGAATCGATCGCGACGTCGATGCCGGCCGATTTCAGATAGCCGGCGCCGCTGTACTTGCCCGCACGCGGCGAGCGCACCAGCACGACCCGCACGTCGATCCCGCGCGAACGCGCCGCGCGCAGCGCCGCCGCGACCGCTGGCGGCACGTACGCGTAGCCGGCCAGCAGCACGCGACGCTGCGCCTGACCGATCAGGTCGACGGTCGCGTCGGCCGCCGCATTGTCATACGAAAAGTACCTGCCGACCGCGGCGGCGTCGGACGGAATCGGGCTGGCGTGGGCGGTCGCCACGCAGCAAAGCGCGGCGACGAGGAAGGCGGCTGGTCTCATGGCGGGCGCCATTGTAGCGACGCCAATTCGCATGACAAGCGCCTGCTGCAGCGCTGCTGCGCCGGCGCAACACCCGGCGCGGAACGACCGGTCGGCAGGCGGATTTCGAACCGAATCTCGAACTGGATTCGAAGCGGTTCCGGCGCGTGATCCGGCCGCTCGCCCGCCGCCGGTCAGCCGGCCGCGACGCGCGCGAGCCAGCTCGCGATACCGTCGACGGAACGGAAATCCGCGACGCTGCGTGCCGGCAGCGCCGGATACGCGCTGCCCGCCATCTCGGCCAGTGCGCGGCCCGGGCCGAGTTCGAGAAACGCGGTCGCACCGGCCTCGACGCACGCGGCCAGGCAGGCCGCCCACTCGACCGGCTCCGCGATCTGGCGCGCGAGCTTGTCGAGCCCGGCGTCGACATCGAGCACCGACGCGCCGTCGATCCCCGAAAACAGTCGCGTGCCGGGCAGCGGCCGGCGCACGTTCACGGCGGCCAGCGATGCGCGAAACGCGGGCACCGCCGCCGCGAGCCGGTGCGTGTGCGACGCGATCCGCACGCACACGGGCGCGACGCGCAGCGCACCGTCGCGTGCGGCGGCGTCGGCCACCGCGGCGACGTCGGCCTGCCGCCCGGCCAGCACGAACGCATCGCCGGGATTGGCGATCGCGATCGCCGCATCGCGGCCGTCGCAGAGTTGCGCGAGCCGCGCACGCGTGAGCCCGCGCACGAATGCCATCCGTTCATCGCCGCCGCTCGCGGCATCCATGGCGCGCGCGCGCGCATCGGCCAGCGCCAGCGCGTCGTGCGGATCGATCATCCCCGCGACGCTCCACGATGCGACCTCGCCGACGCTGTACCCCGCGACGCAACGACGCCGCGGCCACATCGCCTCGAGCAACATCGTCGCCGCAAGCGCCTGCACCGTGCAGAGGATCTGCGCAGCGCGGTTCTCACGCAGCGCATCCGGTTCCGCGTGTCGTACCCAGTCGCGCGGATCGTCGCCGAGGAGCCGGCCGGCGTGCGCGAACAGCGCATCGGCTTGCGGCGCCGCGCCGGTCAGCTCGAACATGTCCGCACGCTGCGCACCTTGCCCCGAACAGAGGATCGCCAGCGTCATCGTCCCGCCTCGTTCGTCTCGCCCGTTTCGCCCGTCTCGTCCGTTTCATCCGTTTCATCCGTTTCGAGCGCATCGACGAACACGCTCATCGCCAGCAGGTCGGCCGCGCCGCCCGGGCTCAGCCGGCGCGCGACGAACGCGCGGTGCGCGGCGGCCGCGCGCAGTCGCCAGTCGCGGGCGCGGATGCCGCCGCGGGCAACGAATGCGCGTGCCGTGGCACGCGCGAAATCGAGGCCGGCCTGCCCGCCGCGGTGCAGCAGGTTCGTATCGTCGAGCGCGGCGATCAGCGCGAAGCAGGCGTCGACGCGCGCGGCCTCCGGATCGTCCGGCACGCAGCGCCGCGCGCGGCGCAGGGCCGGCAGCCCGACGTCGTACACGGTCGTGAACCCGTCGGCCGCCTCGCGACGCGCGCCGCCGACGCCGTAGCGGCGGCTCGCGCACTCGCCGTGACTGTCGGGCAGCCGCGGGCCGCCGAGGATCTCGGTGCCCCAGCGCCGCGCGACGAACGCGCCGAGCGTCAGCGTGCGTGCCGCGGTGCCCGGCACCGTGCGGCGGCCGGCGGCCGCGCACAGCAGCCCGAGCCCGAAGATCGCGCCGCGATGCGTGTTGACGCCGCCGGTCGCGGCAAGCATCGCGTGTTCCGCGCGCAGCCCGATCTTGCGCAGCACGGCCATGTCCGCGTCACGCGCGCCGGCTTCGGCGAGCTCCGCGAAGTACGGCCGCAGCACGGCCGCGCTGCGCACGAACATCGTGGCATCCATGTCCGCGTGACTGCCGGTGTCGACATGACTGACGAGGCCCGGCTTCGGATAGGTGTCGATTTCCAGCACGAGGCTGTGCTCGGCGAGTTCGGCGATGCGCTCGGCATCGGACGGCACCGGCGCGCGGCAGGCGGCCCACGCACTCATCGCGTGCCTCCGGTGAATGCGTCGGCAGGCATCAATTCGACGGCGATTGCAGTCTTGACCGCGACTTCGGGCAGCCGAGCATGCAGCTCGCGCCAGTTCACCCCCGCACCGTCGTCACGCAGCAGTTCGCCGTCGATGCGCATCGGCGCGTGTTCATCGAGTGTCGCCAGGCCGTCGAGCAGCGCGGCGAGCGATGCGGCGTCCGGCAGCGGAAACACGATGTCGAGATCGGACGACGCGCTCAGGTAGCGCTCTCCCGTCAGCGCCTGCCATGCGAGGCTGCCGAATACGCGGCCCTGCACGCCGCAGCGGGCGCCGAGCGCAGCCAGGTCGCGCAGCGTCGCGTGCCATGCGTCGGGCGCGACAGCGAGCACATCGGCGAGCGTGGGCAGCGGACCGAGCGACGCGAGCGCGTCGGCGGCGACGCTCAGTGCAACGCGCCGTTTGCCCGCCGAAGGCGGCAGCGGCAAGCCGAGCGGGATGCGCCCCGCATCGGCCTCGTCCGGCGACGCGCGGCGCACGATCAGCGGCCAGCCGTGCGCGGCCCACGCCTGCACGAGCGGATCGGCCGCCAGCGCCGGATCGCGCGCGCAGGCCGCGCCCCACCCGGCCGCCGTCAGCGTGACGAGCGTGTGGCGGCGCAGCGGCGTATCAGCGTGCGGCACGCGCGAGTGCCTCGACACGCCGCGCGACGTCGGCCGCGACCGGCCGGCCGCGCGCCGCACGCACGTCGTTGCGATCGGCCGGCTTGCCGAGCCATTCGGCGACCTGCGCGTCGAGCGCGCGGGCCGGGTCGAGCACGGCGTCGACGGCGCCCATCTTCACGAGATTGTCGAGTCCCGGCGCGAACACCGGCGTCGAGCGCGCCATCTCCTTCAGCACGTCGATCGGCAGCTTCGTCACGCGCGACATCGACGGCAGGTCCATCACTTCCGGCTCCGCGCCCGGCAACGCGAGCAGCGTGCGCGTCGCGAGCGCGGTCGCGATGAACGCGCCCGCGGCCGTATGGCCGTACAGCAGGCCGATCGTCCGGTGCCCGGCGAGCTCCGCGTGCATCAGGCATTTCGCGAGATGCGACAAGCCTTCGTTCAGGCCGAGCAGTTCGTCGCGCTTGCTCATCCGCTGGCTGTCGCTGTCGACGAGCACGAGAATCGGCGTGTCGCCGCCGCGCCCGATCGTGTCGAGCACGTGCGACGCGACCGTCACGGCTTCGTCGATGCCGAACGGCAGCCGGTCGGCGACGCCGATCACGTCGACGCGCGTGCCGGTCAGATCAGCGTGCCCCGCCAGCAAGCCGCCGGTCCGCGTGATCGCGTGGCCGTTCGGGAACAGCGAGGTCAATACTTCATCGAGCGTCATGCTGCGCCTCCTGCAGTTGATCGGCGAGCTTCGCGAATTCATCGTCGGGCATGCCGGGAATCGCTTCCGGCTCGCTCGCGCCGAGCGCACGCCACACGTCGAGCGCGTCCTTGCATGCGCCGAACCGTTCGACGCGCGCTTCGAGACGCGCCTGCTCCGCGCGCAGCATCGCCGCGTCGAAGTTCGGCGCACGGCCGATCAGGTCGAGCGCGGCCGCGCGAAACGCGTCGGGCGTATCGGCCACGTAGCGGTCCGCGCCGCCGATCAATCGACGATGCTTGCCGCCCATCGTGCGCCAGATCAGCGCGCGGTCCTTCGCATCGAATTCCTCGACGCCGCGATTGGTCTCGATCACCTCGGGCCCCGACACGCTGATGCGCCCCTGCTCCGACACCGCGAGCGCCGAACAGCACGCGGCGAGCAGGCCGCCGCCGCCGTAGCAGCCCGCGCGCCCGCCGATCAGCCCGATCACCGGCACGCCGGCCGCGCGCGCGTCGACGAGCGCACGCATGATCTCGGCGATCGCCAGTTCGCCCGCATTCGCTTCCTGCAGCCGCACGCCGCCCGTATCGAACAGGATCAGCACCGGCGTGCCGAGGTCGCGCGCCGCACGCAGCAGCCCCGTGAGCTTCGCGCCGTGCACTTCGCCGAACGCGCCGCCCATGAAGCGGCCCTCCTGCGCGGCGACCAACACCGGCGTGCCGTCGAGCCGGCCGCGGCCGACCACCATGCCGTCGTCGAACTGCTGCGGCAGGTCGAACAGCGGCAAGTGCGGGCTCGTCACACGATCGCCCGGTCCGAGAAATTCGGTGAAGCTGCCCGCGTCGAGCAGCCCGTCGACGCGCTGGCGCGCCGACGCTTCGTACCAGCTCGCGCGGTTCGCGACGAATGCGGGTGCGTCTTGGATCGCGTCGGTCATCATGCGCCTCCCTCGATCGCTCGCACGGCCTGCGCGAGCCGCAGCGACACCATGTCGGGCCGCGCGCCGCCGTCGTTGATCGACAGCTTCAGGCCGCCCGGTGCGCGCCGTTCGACGAAGTCCGACACGACGGCCTGCCACACCGCGCCGAAACCGACCGCCGCGGTGCGGATGTCGATCTCGCATTCGTTGCCCGGCAGCACGCGCTCGACGAGCACCTCGAGATTGCCGGACGCGACCACGCCGACGAGCGCCGTGGCCAGTTCGCCCTGCGCGCGTTCGCGCGCGGTGAAGCGATAGTTCAACTGTTCCATGCCCTCTTCCTCACCAGTTGCGGAACCGGGCCGGCGGCGCATACAGGCCGCCCGACCAGTGCACGAGATCCTTGATCGAGCGCGCGGCAAGCCAGCGGCGGTCGGCGTCGAGCGGATCGATGCCGAGATCCTCTGGGCGGCGGATCACGCCGCGCTCGCGCAGCCGCTCGACCAGCCTGCGATCGCGGCCGCGGCCGACTTCCGTATAGCCGGCCACGCCGCGGATCGCATGCTCGCGTTCGTCCTTGTCGCGGCACATCAGCAGGTTCGCGATCCCTTCCTCGGTGACGATGTGCGTGACGTCGTCGCCGTAGACCATGATCGGCGCGAGGTCGAGCTGCAGCTTGTCGGCGAGCTTCAGCGCGTCGAGCTTCTCGACGAACATCGGCACGTTCTTGTCGCCGAACGTCTCGCCGATCTGCACGACCAGCTTGCGGCCGCGCCTGAGCGCCGCCGGCGTGTCGGGGTCGGCCTCCGCACCGGCCTTCAGCCACGGCTCGCTCGGGTGACGCCGGCCGCGTGCGTCGCTGCCCATGTTCGGCGCGCCGCCGAAGCCGGCGATCCGCTCGGCCGTGACCGTCGACGAATGGCCGGACAGGTCGATCTGCAGCGTCGAGCCGATGAACATGTCGCATGCGTAGAGGCCGGCGGTCTGGCAGAACGCGCGGTTCGAGCGCAGCGACCCGTCGGGGCCCGTGAACCACACGTCGGAGCGCGCGCGGATGTAGTCGTCCATCCCGACTTCGGAGCCGAAGCAGTGAACCTGCTCGACCCAGCCCGATTCGATCGCGGGAATCAGCGTCGGGTGCGGATTGAGCGCCCAGTGCGTGCAGACCTTGCCCTTAAGCCCGAGCTTCGCGCCGTAGGTCGGCAGCAGCAGCTCGATCGCGGCCGTGTTGAAGCCGATCCCGTGGTTCAGGCGCTTGATGCCGTACGGTTCGTAGATGCCCTTGATCGCGAGCATCGCGGTGAGGATCTGGGTCTCGGTGATCGCGGCCGGGTCGCGCGTGAACAGCGGCTCGACGTAGAACGGCCGGCCGGCCTCGACGACGAAATGCACGCGGTCGCCCGGAATGTCGACGCGCGGCACCTTGTCGACGATGCGGTCGACCTGCGCGATCACGATGCCGTCCTTGAACGCGGTGGCCTCGACGACGGTCGGTGTGTCTTCCGTGTTCGGGCCGGTGTACAGGTTGCCGTCGGCATCGGCGCTGACCGCGGCGATCAGCGCGACCTGCGGCGTGAGGTCGATGAAGTAGCGGGCGAACAGTTCAAGATAGGTGTGCACCGCGCCGAGCGCGATCTTGCCGCCGAACAGCAGCTTCGCGATGCGCTGCGACTGCGGGCCCGAATACGCGAAGTCGAGACGCTTCGCGATGCCGCGCTCGAACACGTCGAGATGCTCGGGCAGCACGACGCCCGACTGCACCATGTGCAGGTCGTGGATCTTCGCGCTGTCGACGTCGGCGAGCGCGGTGGCGAGCAGGTCGGCCTGCTTCTGGTTGTCGCCTTCGAGGCAAACGCGGTCGCCGGGCCGCAGCACCGCTTCGAGCAACGCGACGGTGTCGCGCGCATCGACCCGCTTGCCGCGCGCCCCGGAGGAAGTGGCCTTGGGCCACGCGAAGGCCGCACCGGCCGCGAGCCGTGCATCGCGCGCCTGCCGCGCGTGATTCCATCCCGTCATGAACAGTTCTCCCGCTTCGATGGTTCAGCGGCATTCTAAGCCTGGCGCCGCCGCCGATTGATGATGTTGACGAATGCGACTCAGAGGACGCCGCGATGGATGCGGCCCCGCCGCGGCCCGCACGCGCCGGCGCTTGCGCACCGATCGCCCGGATCGCACGCGTGGCGGCTATGCGCCGACCAGCGCGCGTGTCGTGAAGAACAGCACCGACGGCCCGAGCAGGCAGCCGACGCCGGTATGGAACGTCGCGACCAGCGCGCCGTACGGCACGAGCCGGCGATCCGTCGCCGCGAGGCCCGCGCTCACGCCGCTCACGGTGCCGGCGAGGCCGCCGAAGATCATCGCGGAGCGCGGCGTCTTCAGGCCCATGAAGTTCGCCGCGACCGGCGTGCCGATCATCACGATGATCGCCTTCACGAGGCCTGTCGCGATGCTGAGCGCGATCACGTCGGAGCTCGCGCCGATCGCGGCGCCCGTCACGGGCCCGACGATGTAGGTGACGGCGCCCGCGCCGATGGTCGTCATGCTGACCGCATCGGTATAACCGAACGCGCGCGCGATGCACGCGCCGACGATGAACGGCAGCACGGTGCCGAGCAGCAGCGACACGACGCCGACGAGGCCGGCCTTGCGCGCCTCGGTCGGCTGCACTTCGAACGCGGTCGCGACGATCGCGAAATCGCGCAGCATCGCGCCGCCCATCAGGCCGACGCCGGCGAACAGCTTGACGTCGGCCAGCCCCTTCTCGCCGCCGGTGAACGCGCCGCCGACGTACGCAAGCACGAGGCCGATCACGATCGCGATCGCGGAGCCGTGCACGCGGCCGAAGGTGAGCTTGCGCGACGCGAGCGACGACAGCCACATGATCAGGCCGACCAGCGCGAACGACGCGACGAGCCCGTTGTGGGCGACGGTTTTTTCGAGCATCTGCAGCATCGCGGCCTCCGTTACTGTTCTTCGAATTGCGGCACGCCCGCGAAGGCCGTGTCGTCGCGCCCGGTGCGCACGAGTACCGCGATGCAGCATGCGCAGATCGCGACCGCGCCGATGGCGGCGAGCAGCGCGACGGGGCCGCCCTTCAGCGCGGCGACGACGTTCTGGTTCGCGGCCATCGCGACGACGACCGGGATGTACATCGCGCCCCAGAAACCGACGCCGGCCTCGGTCTCCTTCGGCAGCCAGCCGCGCCGGTGCAGCCACAGGCGCAGGCAGATCAGCAGCAGCATCGCGATGCCGACGCCGCCGACGTTGGTCTTCACGCCGATCGCTGCGCCCAGCAGGTCGCCGAGGAACAGTCCGGCCAGATGGCAGAACGCCAGCAGCGCGGTTCCGTAGATGATCATGAGTCGTCTCCAGTCTCTTCGTGACGGGTGCCTGACGCGTGCGGGAGTCGGGCCCGCATGCCGGTTCCGGGCGCGGACTGGGTGTCTCCTGCGGCGGGGCGCCGCGGCCCGGCGGCTCGTCGTGCGAGCGCGTTCTCAGGCGGTCGATGGGATGATGCGGTTTCGGGCCGGACGCCGGATGGCTTAGACTGACCGATGGAGCCGGCGGCGCGACACGGGCTACGCGTCCGGTGCGCCCCGTTTGCATGGGCCGCACCAGCGCGTGATCCGATACTAGCGCCGCACCATCCGGCCATTTATGAAGTTGTCGAAACCGATTCAGTGGATTTAGCAATGCGTCCATTACCGCCCGAGTTGCTGCGCAGCTTCGTCGCCGTCGCCCAGTCCGGCAGTTTCACCGCCGCGTCCGAACGCGTGAGCCTGTCGCAGTCGACCGTCAGCCAGCACATCCGCCGCCTCGAGGAACTGCTCGACCGGCCGCTGTTCGAGCGCGACACGCGCAACGTGCACCTGTCGCAGCACGGCGACGCGCTGTTCCGCTACGCGGTGCGCATCCTCGAGCTGATGGACGAGGCCGTCACGTCGGTGTGCGGCCCGCCGCTGTCGGGCAAGGTGCGGCTCGCGATGTCGGAGGATTTCGCGTCCGCGCACCTGACGGCCGCGCTCGCGAGCTTCGTGCAGCGCAATCCGGAAGTCGAGCTCGCGATCTCGACCGGGCTGTCGGGCGACCTGTTCGATGCGCTCGACGAAGGCCGTCACGACTTGGTGTTCGCGAAACGCGTCGCGGGCAGCCGGCGCGGCCGCGTGATCCGCAGCGAACCGCTGTACTGGTGCACCGGCCCCGATTCGCGGATCACCGGCCACGAGGCCGTGCTGCCGCTCGCGATGCATCCGGAGCCGAGCGTATCGCGCCGCCGCGTGCTCGAGTCGCTCGAGGCGGTCGGCCGCCCTTACCGGATCGCCGTCGTGAGCAGCAGCATCGCGGTGCTGCGCGCGGCCGCGAGCGCGGGGCTCGGCGTCAGCGCGTTCGCCGGCTACGTGATTCCGGCCGGGCTCGCGCGGCTCGACGCGGGGCTCCCCGAACTCGGCGAACTCGAATACGTGATCGACCGGCCGGCGGCCGCGTCGCGCTCGACGCTCGCGCTCGAAGCGACGCTGATCGCGGCAGCGGCCGAGCTGTAACGCTGGCTGCCGCCTTCACGCCAACGCCGCCGCGGTGTTCGCGCGCAACTGACCATCTTGCCCGGAACGCGTCAGCGTCCGCGCAGTCCCCGCTCGCGACAATGGGCCGCATCGGAACGCACGGCAGTGTGCCGCGCGTCCGCTGTCCCGTCCCCTTGATCGGAGCACACCATGAACGTCGTGCGAATCGCCGTCGCGGCCGCCGCAGCCGCGCTGCTGTCCCCCGCCTTTGCGCAAACCGATGCCGCCGCCCCCGCGCAGGGCCTCACGCGCGCGGAAGTCGTCGCCCAGCTGAAGCAGGCCTACCTCGACGGCGAACTGCCGACCAACGACGGTAACTATCCGCCGGATGCCGCGACGCGCGCGCGCAATCGCGAACTGGTGCAGGCCGCGCAGCCCGCATGGCTCGCGCAGACGCCGCGGGCACCGCAAACGGCCGCGCAGCAATAGCCTTTCACCGCGCGACCGGAACGCTCCGCGGCCACGCGCTCAGGGCAGGAAGCTGCGGCGCCGCGCGTCGACCAGCTCGACGAGCAGCCGGTCGCGCTCGGCCGCCAGTTCCTGCATCGAACACTCGCCCTGGATCGCGCGCAGTTCGTCGTTCAGCTTGCGATCGACGGCCGGGTCGAACGACGGCGTGCCGAGATCGTCCCACCACGTCGTGATCGGCCCCGACAGGTGTTCGAGGAAGTGTGCGATCCCGCCCGCGCCGCCGCCGAGGTGATAGGTCAGGCACTGCCCCATCAAGCCCCAGCGCAGGCCCGGCCCCCACGCGACCGCCTTGTCCGCATCGGCGACGCTCACCACGCCTTCGCCGACGAGGTGATACACCTCGCGAAACAGCGCGGCCGCGAGCCGGTTCGCGACGTGGCCGGTCATCTCCTTGTTGAGCACGATCGTCTGCTTGCCGAGTGCGTCGTAGAACGCCTTCACGCGCGCGATCACGCTCGGGTCGGTCGCACTGCCGCCGACCAGCTCGACGAGCGGAATCAGGTGCGGCGGGTTGAACGGATGCGCGATCAGGCAGCGTTCGGGATGCTTGTCGCACGCGGTCTGGATCTCGGACATCTTCAGGCCCGACGAGCTCGACGCGATCGGCACGCGCGCGGGCAGCACGTCGTCCATCTGCCGGTACAGCGCGCGCTTCAGGTCGAGCCGCTCGGGGCCGTTTTCCTGCACGAAATCGACGCCGTCGAGCGCGCGCACGAGATCGGCGTCGAACGACAGCCGCGCGGAAAGTTCGGCGGCCCGCTCGCCGAGGAAGGCCGCGAGCGCGTCGCGCAGCCGCGCGTCGGCCTGCGGTGCGGGATCGGTCGCGACGACGTCGAAGCCCTTCGACAGATAGAAAGCCGCCCAGCTCGCGCCGATCACGCCGGCCCCGACGATCGCGATGCGTTGAATCTCCATGTCCGTTCCGTCTCCGTGGTCTGTGGATAGCGCGACGATTGTCGCATCGATCCCCGTCACGACGCGTTGATGCCGATTGCACTTTCCCTCTTGAAAACCACCGCGGCGGCCTCTAATTACCCGTTGCCAGGCAGTGCCCGTCACGCGCACTGCCCCCGTTTCGACTCAGCGGAAAACCGTGCGTCGCACTCGCCATCGGCGTCGCGCCATCGTGTCTTTCGCGTCTCATGTTCCGGAGGATCCTCATGAGCGGTATTCATTTCGGTCACGACCTGTTCGACGAATTCGCCCGCGTGCAGCGGCAGATGGCGAGCCTGTTCGGCGAGCCTCCGACCGGCATCCGCGCGGTGCGGCCGAGCGCGTTCCCCGCGCTGAACGTCGGCGCGACCGACGACGCGATCGAGATCGTCGCGTTCGCTCCCGGCATGGCCGCGGCCGACTTCGACGTCTCGATCGACAAGGACCTGCTGACGATCAGCGGCGAGCGCAAACCCGCACCGCACGACGCCGGCGACGACGTGCGCACCTACGCGCAGGAGCGCTTTCACGGCGCGTTCCGCCGCGTGGTCGAGCTGCCGCAGAACGCGGACGCCGACAACGTCAGCGCCCGTTATGAAAACGGCTGCCTGCTGATTCGCGTCGGCCGGCGCGAGGCCTCGAAGCCGCGCGCGATCACCGTTCAGTAACCTTCAGGAGAACGACATGAATACCAGCCAGACCCTGACCGAACGCCAGATCGGTGCCGCGCAGGCAGCCGCCGCCGAAGCCGCGCGCCGGCCCGCGATCACGCCGGCCGTCGATATCGTCGAAGACAGGCAGCGCGTCACGCTGCGTGCCGACCTGCCCGGCGTGCCGCGCGAAAATCTCGACGTGAAGGTGCACGACAACACGCTGACGATCGAAGCCGACACACGCATCGACACGCCGGCCGACTTGCGCGTGCGTCACGCCGAAGTCCGCGCGCCGCGCTACGTGCGCACGTTCGTGCTGAGCCCCGATCTGGACACGTCGCGGATCGATGCGAGCCTGCGCGACGGCGTGCTCACGCTGACGATTCCGCGCCGCGAGGAAATGCGCCCGCGCCGCATCGACGTGACGGCCGGCAACGCGTAACGTCGGCGCGTGTTCGTCACGCGACGCGCATGACGAATGACGAAGCCCCGCCGGGCATGACGCGCGGCGGGGCTTTTTTTCGATGTGCCGAGCAGGACACGCTCGGCGCCGCGGTCAATCGAAATCGAACAGGTCGAACACCGACTTCTTGCGACGCCGGCCGTCGTGCCGGTAACGGTCGTCGTGCGCGCGGCCGTCGCGCCCCCAGCCGTCGTCACGCCCGCGCGGCGCCTGCGCATCGTGCCGCACCGGCACCTCGTCGCGGCGCGCCGGCCCGTCGCCGGTTTCGCGCGCGATCAGCTTGTCGAGTTCGCCGCGATCGAGCCACACGCCGCGGCACGTCGGACAGTAGTCGATCTCGATCGATTGCCGCTCGGCCATCAGCAGGTCGGGCGTCTTGCAGACCGGACATTTCATCGCGTTTCTCCTTTCGTCGGACATTCCGAATCGCGGGCGGGCCACGGCCCGCCCGCTTGGCTCAATGACCTTCGCGCCGCGCCACACGCTTCGCCTTCGCACGCCGCGCCAGCATGTTCATGCCCTCGACGAACGCCGAGAACGCCATGGCCGCGTAGATATAGCCCTTCGGCACGTGCGAGCCGAAGCCTTCCGCGATCAGCGTCATGCCGATCACGACGAGGAACGACAGCGCGAGCATCACGATGGTCGGGTTGCGGTCGATGAAACGTGCGAGCGGCTGGGCGGCGAACAGCATCACGGACACCGCGACGATCACCGCGACGAACATGATCGGGACGTGCTCGGTCATGCCGATCGCGGTCACGATGCTGTCGATCGAGAACACGATGTCGAGCATCACGATCTGGCCGATCGCGGCCCACATCGTCAGGCCGGCCGCGCCGCCGGACGCGCCC